>JAHBWU010000020.1 GCA_019636835.1 Nitrospira sp. | reverse complement strand
CACGATCATCCCCGACGACCGCAAGGAAGTCGTCATGCTCGATTCACGTCGTCTCCAGGATGGCTTTGAGCTCCGCCCCGGTAATCACTTCTCGTTCCAACAAGAGCTGTGCTCCTTGTCGCAGGGTGGGTTTCTTCTCTTCCAGCAATCGCCTCACCCGTCCGTACTGCTCGTCAACGATCCGCCGCACCTCGCAATCTATTTCACGGGCGGTCTCTTCGGAATAATCGCCTTTTTCAGAAGCCACCGGAAGCTGAAGGAACTGAGGCTGTCGCTCCCGTTCCAGCGTGATGGTGCCTAGTTTCTCGCTCATTCCGTAGGCCTTTACCATGCTTTTTGCGATGTCCGTGGCCTTGACGAGATCGTTCTGCGCCCCGGTAGAGGCTTCCCCGAAAATCGTTTCTTCGGCAATCCTCCCACCGAGCAACACGGCAACTTTATTCTCCAATTCCGATTTCGTCATCAGAAACCGATCCTCTGTCGGAAGCTGCAGCGTATAGCCGAGCGCCGCCACGCCTCGAGGAATGATGGAGATCTTTTGCACCTGGTCGGAGCCGGGTATGGAAAGAGCGACGAGTGCGTGACCGGTTTCATGAAACGCGACCCGTTCTTTTTCCATCTTGTTCAGGACGCGATTTTTCTTTTCCAATCCGGCAATGACCCGCTCCACGGCCTCCTGCAATTCCGATGGGCCCACTTGGTCTTTGCCGCGGCGTACCGCCAACAACGCCGCTTCATTGATGACATTTGCCAAATCCGCACCGGAGAATCCCGGAGTCATCGCGGCAATCTGTTCAAGATCGGCCTCCGGACTCAACGCCACCTTCTTGGCATGGACCCGAAGCACGTCCAGACGGCCCTTCTTGTCGGGACGATCCACCGTCACGTGGCGATCGAATCGCCCCGCGCGAAGCAGCGCGGGATCGAGAATCTCCGGCCGGTTGGTCGCGGCCATGAGAATGACGCCGACCCGTGGATCGAACCCGTCCATCTCGACCAACAACTGATTGAGAGTTTGCTCGCGTTCCTCGTGCGCCATGGGCCCCACGCCGCGGGCTTTTCCCAGCGCATCCAATTCATCGATGAAAATGATGCAGGGAGCTTTGCCCTTTGCTTGTTCGAACAAATCGCGAACCCGCGCCGCGCCGACACCCACGAACATCTCGACGAACTCCGAGCCGCTGATGCTGAAGAACGTCACGCCGGCTTCGCCGGCCACTGCGCGGGCCAGCAGAGTTTTGCCGGTTCCCGGCGGTCCGACAAGCAGAATGCCCTTGGGAATCTTGCCGCCAAGCTTGGTGAATTTTTCCGGCGTCTTCAGGAACTCGATGACTTCCCGCAATTCGTCTTTGGCCTCGTCCACGCCGGCGACATCCGCGAACGTCACCTTGATATCCTTCTCCACGTAGATCTTGGCCTTCGATTGGCCGACTTGCATGAAGCCGCCCTGAGCCTGCCCCAATCGGCGAAAAATGAAGAACCAGATTCCGACAAAGAGGGCGACCGGGACGACCCACGACAGGAGATCCCGCCAAAATGTGGACTCGATGACACCGGAAAAAGTCACTCCATGTTGGTTGAGCTCACGAACGAGATCCGGGTCCTCGACCCGCACGGTCGCAAAGGCTTTTTGTTCTTTGGATTCCCCCTCAGGCTTCACCTTTCCGGTCAGCACTTGGGTGGTCACCGAGACTTCGGCTATTTGTCCTGCCGCAACCAATCTCTTGAATTCGCTGTACGGAAGCTCTTCGACTTTGTTGAGCGCCAGTATGAAGTCATGCACGAACACCACCGCCATGACGGCGAGGAGGACGTACCAGATGGAAAATGAGACTTTCTTGTTCATCGCTCGCGCTCCTTTTGCAGGAAGACGAGACTCTCGTGCGGAGAACCGCTAAAACATGAAATAGGCCGCTGCGCCGATCGATTCGATCTTCTGGTTGATCACAAATAATCCATAGGGGTTATAGCCGTGGAAATAGGTCGCCATGATCCGAAAACGACGGAAGGAGCCTGTTCGGGACCATTCGAATCCGCCGAGCACATGGGCGTCGATGATCCAATCGTGCGCCTGGATCGACTTGAAATCCGCCGACAGCACGGGCGTCACGATCAGCCGGTTGAGGAACGGTTCCAAGATCCGTGTCCGCATCGAGGGAGCCCGTGCTTCGAATCCCCACTGGATTTTCCCGCGGTCGAATGTGGTCGGTTCGCGATGCACGAGATACCCGCCGCCTCCGTACAGACGCAACCATCGGTAATCGTAGGAAAGAATCGCGTCCACCTCCTCGAGGATAAACGTGATCGACTTGAACCCTGGATTAGCCGCCAAGAATTCGTCGCCGATGTGGCTGCTTTGGTGATAAAAGCGCAATCGTGCGGACCAGTTTCCCGATCGCCACGTAATCGGGATGCCGACATTGAAATCCGTGTTGATCAGCTCGGCATTCTTTTCATCCAAGTTGAATTGGGCAAACACGCCGGTGAGCAGGCTTATCTGCCATCCATTGCATCCTTCCCGCCTCGTGTAAAATCCGAAGTTTTCTCCGATCGCCACTGACCCGACATTGGAGGTTGTGCGGTCGGTACGCGATCGTGTTGATCGCCAGTTCGCAAAAAACTGCGGCTGCTTGGGATCCGCCAACAGGGGTCGGAAGACGTCGTCGGAGGGAAAAGCTTCTCCGACTGTTTCACCATCGGTTTTCTCATAGGTTTGCCCATACCGACAATCAAGCGGTATCTTTGGGGCCGTCCCATCCGGGTTTTTGTCGCCTATCTCGTCGGCATACGCTTGTCCAGCCAACAGGAAGGAAAGAAAAACTATTCCGACAATCCATCGAACGCAAAACAGCACCTTCCGGCCCATGCCTTTCCTCCACTCTAACGTTTTTGAATGATGCCAGCTGGACAGCCTTCACAGAGCCCCTTCGATAGCATATTGTGGGAGGAAATTCATAGATGTTGAGAAGCGATGTCGACCGGGATCGCAACCTTATGCAGAGGCAGTTCCGCCTGACGGAGACCGTTCATTCTCCTGCTTGTGTCGATCATACAGAGCTTTTGCCCGCATCCCATTTCCAATTGCGGATCTCCGGCATGTCCTCGCCGTGCTTCCTGATGTATTCCGTGTGCTCAATCCGCTTATCGCGGATGGCCTGCTTGGCATAGGCCGCCGCCGATCCCAAGCCGGTGCGTTCGATCACGTCGGCGGCTAGGTGATACCGGTCCATGTCGTTTAGGAACACCATGTCGAACGGCGTGGTGGTCGTGCCCTCTTCCTTGTAGCCCCGCACGTGCAGATTCTTGTGATTGGTCCTCCGATACGTCAGCCGGTGAATCAGCCAGGGATAGCCGTGATAGGCGAAGATGATCGGTTTGTCGGTGGTGAAAAACGTATCGAAATGTTTATCCGGCAATCCATGCGGATGCTCGTTCTTGTCCTGCAACTTCATCAGATCAACCACATTGACGACCCGGATCTTGAGCGACGGCACGTATTCGCGCAAGAGCTGCACGGCCGCGAGCGTCTCCAGTGTCGGCACGTCTCCGGCGCAGCCCATCACCACATCCGGCTCTCCCCCCTTGTCGTTGCTCGCCCATTCCCAAATGCCGATGCCGGCCGTGCAATGTTTCACCGCCGTGTCCATGTCGAGATATTGCAGAGCCGGCTGCTTGCCGGCGACGATCACGTTCACGTAATCGCGGCTGCGCAGGCAGTGGTCCATAACCGACAACAGGCAATTGGCATCCGGCGGCAGATAGACTCGGATGACGTCGGCCTTCTTGTTCACGACGTGGTCGATGAAACCCGGATCTTGATGGGAGAATCCGTTGTGGTCCTGCCGCCAGACATGAGAGGTCAGCAAATAGTTCAGCGACGCGATGGGTCGCCGCCAAGGAATCTCCTGAGTGGTCTTCAGCCACTTGGCATGTTGGTTGAACATCGAATCGACGATATGAACGAAGGCCTCGTAAGTCGTAAATAGTCCGTGCCGGCCTGTGAGCAGATAACCTTCGAGCCAGCCCTGACACGTATGTTCGCTCAGGATTTCCATCGAGCGGCCGTCCGGAGCGAGGTGATCGTCGTCCGGCTCTCGTTCCGCCATCCAGGCACGGTCCGAGACATCCAGCACGGCGCCGAGCCGGTTCGAGGTGAGCTCATCGGGAGCCATGATACGGAAATTCCGGTTGCGCATGCTTTTGGTAACCGTGTCGCGCAAAAATGCGCCCAGTATCTTGGTCGCCTCGTCGACGACGGCTCCCGGCATCGACACGTCCACGGCATAGTCACGAAAATCGGGGAGACGAAGGTCTCGCAGCAGCAGGCCGCCGTTGGCATGCAGATTGGCCCCCATCCGACGATGACCTGCCGGCGCGAGCGCGGCCAGCTCGGGCATCAACGTGCCGTTCGCATCGAACAACTCATCCGGCCGATAGCTCTTCATCCAGGATTCCAAGAGTCCGATATGGGCCGGTTTGGATGCCATCTCCGCCATCGGCACCTGGTGCGATCTCCAATAGTCTTCGGTTTTCTTGCCGTCAACCTCCTTGGGGCCGGTCCATCCTTTGGGACTGCGCAAGACGATCATCGGCCACCGTGGTCGAGCGGGCGCCTTCTTCCCTTCAGCCTCTTCTTGCCGCGCCTCTTGTTGAATCGCCTTGATGCGCGCCGATACGGTATCCAACGTGCCTGCCATCGCTTGGTGCATCGGCTGCGGCTCTGAACCTTCGACATAGTAGGGTTCGTAGCCGTATCCGACGAGCAAGCTGTGCAGCTCGTCATGACTGATCCGTGCCAGAATAGTGGGATTCGCAATTTTGTAGCCGTTCAAGTGCAGGATCGGCAGCACGACTCCGTCGGTGACGGGGTTAAGGAATTTGTTCGAATGCCAGGAGGCGGCCAGCGGGCCTGTCTCCGCCTCTCCATCGCCGATGACACAGGCCACAATCAAGTCGGGATTGTCGAAGGCAGCCCCATAGGCATGGGATAGCGCATACCCCAATTCTCCGCCTTCGTGGATCGAGCCTGGCGTCTCGGGGGCGACGTGACTCGGGATTCCGCCGGGGAAAGAAAACTGCCGGAATAGGCTCTTCATGCCTTCCGCGTCCGGACTCACGTCCGGATACACCTCGCTGTAGGTACCTTCGAGATAGACGTTCGCCACGACCGCGGGACCGCCATGGCCGGGGCCGCAGATGAAGATCATATTCAGGTCGTCCTGTTTAATGATCCGATTCAGATGGACATAGATGAAATTCAGTCCCGGCGTCGTTCCCCAATGACCCAGCAGGCGGGGCTTGATGTGCTCGATCGTCAAGGGCTGCCGCAACAACGGATTGTCGAGCAGATAGATCTGTCCTACCGAGAGGTAATTGGCGGCCCGCCAATAGGCATCCATCTGTTTCAGTAAGCCGGCATTCAATGGCGGCGTCTGTTCCTTCATCATAATCTCCTCTCAGCAATCCCTGTTCTCCTTGCCGAGCAACCGAGCAACGGACTCGGCAATCTCGCGTTCTTCATCAGTGGGAATCACGCGGACCCTCACTCGACTATCTTCGGATGAAATGACCGGTTGACTGGTTTCATTGGCCGGCTCGTTGATGACCACACCGAGGAATTCCAATCCGGCGCAGATGCGCGCTCGAATCGCCGGAGCATGCTCCCCGATCCCGGCACTGAAGACCAACGTGTCCAATCCACCTAATACCGCGGTCAGCGCACCGATCCATTTTCTGGCCTGATAACAAAACAACTCTATCGCCTCGGCCGCTCGTGAATCGTTTTGCTCTTGCTTGAGTAAGTCCCGCATGTCCGAACTCAACTCTGACACGCCCAGCAATCCTGATTCGGCATTGACCATCCCGTGGAACTGCTCCACGGTCATCCCTTCCGTGCGAGCCAAATAGGAAACGAGTCCTGGGTCGAGGTCGCCTGATCGACGGCTCATGGGCAAGCCGGATGCGGGGGTGAAGCCCATTGTCGTATCCAGCGCCTGCCCATTCTTGACCGCCGCCATGCTGGCACCATTCCCGAGATGCGCGAGAATGACACGGCCCTCGGCCTCGCTCTGCGCACCCATTCTTGTCAACTCTCTCATAAGAAACGCATACGACAATCCGTGAAACCCATAGCGCTGAATGCCCAGCTTTTCATAGCGCCTCGGAATCGGCAGCAGTCGCGCAACCCGCGGCATGTCCCGGTGAAATGCCGTATCGAAACAGGCGACTTGGGTAAGAGTCGAATCATGCTGAAGGAACGATTCAATGAAGGTGATTTCCGCCGGCAGATGCTCAGGGCTATAAGGGCATAGTCGACGAAGCTCCGTCAACAACTCGGGCGTCACTCGTTCGGGGCTTCTGTAGGTCCTTCCGCCATGGACGACACGATGGCCGACAGCCGAGAGACGCCCAATACCGACCTGCTGCTCCAACCATTCGGTTATCAACCCGACGCAGGTCTTAGGGTTCGGTGCATGAACGGACTTCCGACTCGACTGTTGCGTGGCCGCGTCGGTGACACGCATCTCGCTATTCGACAGGCCGATCCGATCGACTATGCCGTGCGTCACCGGCACGAGGGGATCCACAGCTCGAAATAGAGCGAACTTGATGCTGGACGATCCGCCGTTGATCGTGAGAATGAACGGGCTCGGACTCAGTCGATTCATGTTGTCAGCCGTCCCAACAGTGCATTACAAGGAGATCTAACGTTCAAATGCACCCGCAGCCTCCATCCACTCGCGGACGAAGGAGTTAATCGATGCATGACTGGGGTACCTATGCGCACAATGCCACGGCATTGTTTGTCATCGCCAATCCGATCGGAGTCACACCGCTTTTTATAAGCCTGACCAACCGACAAACCGAGGAACAGAGGCGACACACGGCGCGTCTCACTGCAACAACGGTCATCATCGTCCTTATCACAGCCATGTTCCTGGGAGAGGCCATCCTCCATTTATTCGGAATTCGTATGGCCTCATTCCGCGCCGGCGGGGGAATTCTTATCCTTTTGATGGCCATCGCCATGCTGCAAGCCCGACCGAGTCCGACTCATCACACGGCGGAAGAGTCGAAGGAGGCCGCAGTACGTGACGAGGTGGCCGTCGTGCCTTTGGGCATTCCGCTTGTGGCAGGGCCCGGCGCGATCAGTACCGTGATCATTTATGCCGACCAGGCTACCACGTGGTTTGATATGACCATGCTTTTTCTCACGGTCCTCTGTGTCGCCGGCTCGGTGTGGATCGCGCTGCACCTTTCGGACCGTATCAGAGTCGTGTTGGGCACGACAGGCATCAACATCGTCACCCGCTTGCTGGGATTGATACTGGCAGCCGTGGGAGTCGAATTTCTCGCCGATGGCTTGGCTCAACTGCTTCCGGGCCTCGCGAACCAGAAATAATCCGTTCGATCCACCTGCGAACGAGCGTCTGCTGTTCTTCCGGCATTCACCATGGGAACCTTATAATCAGTTCGGAAACCTCCACCTCCCTATACATCCCGGCACGATTCACGTGTGACTGTCACAAGTCATAACGTCCGGCTGCCTCGGGCTGATAGAGGATTTCTTCGATCCTCACCCTTCGTTTCCCGGCCGGCACGAGCCAGTCCACCATGTCACCCGTCCGGTAGCCCAGGATGGCGGTACCGATCGGGGCAAGAATCGAAATTCGATTCTTCTCAATATCGGCATCGGACGGGAACACAAGGGTGTAACTTTTCTCTTCTCCCGTCTCCATATCCTTGAGGCGAACTTGAGAATTCATCGTGACCACGTTATCAGGAATTGCGGTGGGCTCTACGAGATGGGCCCTGTCCAGCTCATTCTGTAAACTCTCCAGATATTCCCGGTCTCGCTCCTTGAAACTGATCCCTACCTCCAGCAATTCCTTTAGGCGAACCAGGTCGAATTTGGTGATGTAAATGTCCCGAGATTCCATGTCTATGCTCCTTAATGTTCGTGAGATCAGCCTCGCCGGAACCACACGGCGAAAGTCCGGCGCAAACTTCGACGTCCTCTCGGAAGATCCGACGCGATCATTCACCGTCAATTGCCGCAGTTACTCCGTCATCGATTCGGGAACCCCCGTTGCTGCATTCTTTGTTATGGCTCCGCCACCGACCGCGGCATCATGCGCCTGTGATCGGAGCGGAACTTCGGACTTCGGACCGTGAGCACGGGACAAGGAGCCTGCCGGAGCACGGATTCAGCCACACTGCCGTACCGCAGACGCGTCAGCCCACGCCGTCCGTGGGTGCCCATGACGATCAAATCGCAGCACTGCCCGCGAGCATAGGTCACAATCGACTCCGATGGAATCCCCCCCAGCACGACCGACCCTGCCGCCAACCCACGCCCTCTCACCACTTGTGCAAGACCATCCAGCTGGGTCTCCCAATGCGTCCGCTTCTGCACCTCCTGCTCGATCCGGCCCAATCCCAATTCCAGATCGAAGTAGATCGGTTCCAACACATGGACGATCGTGAGTCTGGCCCCAAAGCGATCGACCACCTGAATCGCATACTCCAGCGCATCAAGGGACGGACTCGAGAAATCGACCGGCACCAGCACATGCCGGATGCACGGCGGGACGTCCACATCCGTCTCTCCGTGAATAGGGGCGACTCGGACCGTCAACACGGGACAAGGCGCCTGCTTGATGACTCGCTCCGCCGTGCTACCGAGCATGATATGCTCCAGCCCGGTCCTTCCATGGGTGCCGACGACGACAAGATCGGCGCGCTGTTCGAGCGCAGCCTGTCCGATCTGCTCGCTGGGAATGCCTTCGCGCAGATGCCAATCCACGCCCAGCCCTTCCTGTTTCACGCGGGTCGCCAGGTCTCCCAAGAGCCCCTCCGACTCCTTCCGCCTTATCTCCAGCAGCGGATCGGCAAACGGCGCGTCGAACTCCAACCTCCGCAACACCTCGACCACGTAGAGCAAGTCCACATGAGCGGACCACTCGCGGGCGACACACATACCGTAATCCACGGCGCGCCGCGCACATGCGGAAAAATCCGTGGCGACGAGAATCCGATTAATCAACAGATCGTTCATTCAGACTCCTTTGTTTGCGCACCATCCACTGCTCCTCGGCGTCCGAGAACCAACGGAATGGTCGGTACCGGACAACCGACGGGCCGCATAATCTTCTCTGCCATGCCGCCCAAATATGTCATAGTTGAGCCGGTCTATTTCAATGCTTAGCACAAATCGTCCGCAAGGAGATACAACCTCTTCTCCAGCAAGACAAATGCCGAGACATGAGTCGCCTGCCCGAGCTGGATCCGCATCTTCGTCCACCCGACCAGGCAGCGCGACGTAATTGAAATGAACGACTGTTGCCATTCGCGGCATGCAGATTTCTCACCCTGGGGCGATATGCCTCAATCCATATTCAAGATCGTTCTCAGCTTGCTCATCGCATGTGTTTGCTTTTCAGAGGCAGCGTGGGGCGAAAATTTCGAGAATCGTCAGCCCCAACCTGCCGCTCCCTGGTTCACCGGGACCCTGCTCTCGACACGAGGCCGGACACTCGATCAGGGGCATGTCGTTGCTCAACCATACTTCTATTTCACGCGATATGGCGGATTGTATAACGACAGTTGGCGCCTCCACTCATCGACCGTCTCGCACACGATCATCCAACAAACATATTTCATCTACGGCGTAACGAGCCGGATCGATATCGAGATCGCGCCGCAGTGGCTCGACAATTCCGCGGAAGGCGAGTCCATCTCCGGGTTCGGTGATTTTCCGCTTCAGCTCGGCTTTCAAGTATTGCGCGGCCGCTCCGATTCATGGCTTCCCGATGTCCGGATTTGGGTCCAGGAGATATTTCCGACGGGGCGCTATAACAATCTCAGACTGTCCACGACGGGGCTGGGGGGGACCGGGGGCGGCACTTTTGCGACGACGCTGGGCATCGGAGTGCAGAAAGCGATAGGGATGGGAGGAGATCATGTGTTCAGGTACCGTGTGAATGCGACGTACGGCTTTTACTCGCCCGTCACGGTGCAGGGATTCAATACTTACGGTGGAGGTTTCGGCACGGACGGCCGCGTCGATCCTGGATCCGTAACCACTTTGACTGTCGCGGGAGAATATAGCCTGACGCGACATCTGGTTCTCTCGCTCGATATCGGGTTTCAGACGATCAATGCGACGAGTTTTTCAGGCACAACAGGGGTCGGTGTGAACGGCGAACAGGCGACCGTTGGAAGGGGGTATGGCAATTTGCTCACGATTGCGCCGGCCGTGGAATACAACTTCAATCAGCACGTCGGCCTTATTGCCGGTCCATGGTTCAGCCTTCGAGGCAGGAACACCTCCGAATTCTTCGGCGTGGTGGCGGCTCTCTACCTGTATATGTAAACCAGCCCGACACGACTCCGACTGTGATGGCTCACGCACAGGGGAGACTTGGACGGAAAAAACACTCCCACACCTTGCACGAACATATGGGTCGGAAGCTGTTCCCTGCGGATGACCGGTTCGCTACTTGAGGCCCTTGTAGGGATCGTCAAAGATCGCCCGGCATTCAAGACAGCGAACCTTCCCGGTTCGTTTACCGCTCTTGGTCAAAATATCATCGATGAGGCGCTGATGAGCGCAAGACGTTTCTTCGAATCCGATGTCGGCTTCCGCTTCCGTATTCCGGATGACCTGTGCGTCCATGGACATTTCCACATGCCTTGCGTGGTGATGGTCCGGGCTCTCTCAAAAGTTCTCCCTCGAGATCTTCGGCCCGTAGGATGGTTCAATCGATGCTGTCGTTATGCCGCGGCCGACGCCACTGCAGCAACCGGACGATAGACCTGCACCGTATAGGTCCTGTCCACATCCATCGTCACCCGGACTTGCCCCGTCCTGCTCAAATGATCGATGGCGAGAAACACCTGATTCCAGGTCAACTCCGGGCAAAGTTCCATGATTTCTTCCAATGGACAAGCCGTATCCCGTTGCTCCAGCCTCTCTCTGACTTGATCAATGTGGGCTGCCATCATAACTTCCTCCTTTCTTGTTGGTCTTAGGTTGCACTCTATAGAGATAGGATTCCGTATGTACCTCGGGTCATCCCTAGGTCCACAGGACATTCTCAGATCGGTTCAGACAAATCGATTGCCCGCAAGAATGCCGGCGTCATGGCCACAGGAACGAGTGCAACAGCCACATCCATGACTGGGAGAAAACTACACAGTTGCAGTCAGGGTAGAGGAGGACCATGGAGTTGGAAGAGAATCTGCACGCACTGTCGGCCCCAGCTATGTGAGGAGGCAGTTATCGGGGGTATCAGTGCTTTTGTCGACAGCCTGATAAATCGCTTGAGGCAAATGTTGATACGCCGTGCCCTTCTCGAGCAACAGGCAGGCACCGGCCTCCAGGAATGCTTCTCGATTCCCATTTCCGAGGTAAAATGAGAGGCCAATGACCTGCAAGTGGGGATGTTTTCGTATGATGGAGTCTGTCGCTTCGATACCGTTCATTCCCGGCATGTTAATATCCATCACAACCACATCCGGCTTCAGCAGATCCGTCAGCGTCACCGCCTCTTCTCCATCCTTCGCCTCACCCACCAATTCAATGTCGAGATGATGGCTAAGATACTTACGTAACCCTTGCCGAACGAGGAAGTGGTCGTCCACCAGTAACACACGAATACATTTCATCTTTGGCTGGTCAGCCATGGAACTCTGAGCATGAGAGACTGAACATGTCGACATACGGCACTCCTGTTCGCTTATCAGCCCAGGATATGAAGGCGGCACGCGGTCTGAACCCGCGCGATCCTGCTCATGGACTACACTCTAGAAGAAAGAGAAATCTTTATGAGCTAGTGGATAACCTAGTTTCAATGTACCAGGTACTTACAAGTACTTAATCGAAAAATCCTCATCCACTATTCAAGAATCGTCTCGCTGTTTACGACACATGCAATAGATGCACCTCGGTGCATCATCGGCTCTTCGACTCTTTTATGGGGACTTTCTAGCTTTATCCTGCTTCGGCACTCACTTTATCTGGAAGGCGATGTATTGGTGGAGATACAGTTAGATCTGAATCGATACAGCCATTGCAAGAAGCCGATATTGCCTGCATAAACCCTGTCTCGGGTTATGCCATAGTGGACCTAGGAATCCTACTAGTAGACCCAGCAGGCCGCCTAAAACTAGAGAATATGAATAACCATGATTGTGATTGGAGGCATGTTTATGCGGAACAGAATGACTGTTGTAGTCGCAATGGCGGTAGGTCTCTTCCTGATGAGTGGTCCGCTGCATGCGGCGGATCAACCGGCTCAGCCCCCTGCAGCTGTAGAGGGAGGGAAGGTCCCGGATGGGGTAATCGGAGTTTCGCTTCATATCGGGGCAGAGCGTGTCGGAGATCCGGCATCGCTGTACATCGGGAGAGTCCATCGTGAAGGGCCGGCTCATAAGGCCGGGCTTCGGCACGGTGATGAGTTGATAAGCGTCGATGGCACGACAGTTTCGGGAAAGAGCTACGAGCAAGTGGTCAAGATGGTTCGTGGAGAAGCCGGAAGCACGGTGAAGTTGCAGGTCAAGCGCGAGGGTGAGGGAAGTCCTCGAGAGATTTCCGTCACACGAATCGCCGGCGACAACCTGGCGAGGAAGCCGGCGGAGCACGGGACCTACAAAGACAAACCACAAGTCCAGCCATAACACGCTCATCTACTCGACTGTCTTCACACTATGGACCCAAAGGCAGTCGAGAGTGACGAGCTGATGACCCTTTCCGTTTTAGTCGCTGCGTAAGCTGCTTTATGCTTAGGCTGCATTATGCTATGTTCCCGGTCGCGAAGGCTGTGTTCAGGGCGGCGGCCGGGGTTCTCTACCGACAGACGAGACCCACCGTCGTAGGCCATCACAACTGGGAGGAAGCGCTTATGCGGCGGACCCTTGGGGTGCTGGGTTTTCTCATATGCTTGAAAGTGACCGCGGTCTCCATGGCGGCACCGACAGCCGACAGCGGCGAGCAGGACTTTGTCAAAGGGGAGGCTCTACTGAAGAACAAGGAGTATGTGGAAGCGCGCGCAGCGTTGGAAGCCGGCCTTATGAAGCACTCCTCGAATGTGCAGGCTCATTTTAACTTGGCTGAGGCTTGTCGAGGGTTGGCAGCTTGGGCCTGTGCGGAAGAACATTACGAGACCGCGTTGCATCTGGATGCGAAATCCAGGACAGCGGGGACGAAGGAACTACGGTTGCGCAAAATGGAGGTGTGGCGTTCGCTGGAGGAAGTGACGGCGTGGCGGTTGCTGGAGGAAGCGAAAGGTCTGATGGCCGGTGGGCAGGCTCAACCCGACCAGATGAAAAAGGCCGAGGAGGCCCTGGACGGCGCTAATGAGCTCGGGCTCACCTATGAACAAGAGGCTGTCTATCAGCAGTTACAAGCGAAACTGCCTGGGCGGCGTTCGACCACCGTGATGGATAGTCTGAAACCGACTGAGATGCCGATGGTGCTGGTGCCGGCAGGGGAGTTCACCATGGGGAGCACCATGGCAGACGACGAAAAGCCGGTGCATCGCGTCTACCTCGACGCCTTCTACATGGACAAGTACCACGAGACGGTGGGGCAGTATGCCAAGTATCTGGAGGCGACGGACAAGGAGGCGCCGCCGGAGTGGGAGATCATGAACCAACCCCGACATCAGAAACGCCCCGTTGTCAATGTCAGTTGGTTTGATGCCGCCACGTACTGCAAATGGGCCGGCAAGCGCCTGCCCACCGAGGCGGAGTGGGAAAAGGCGGCGCGAGGGACGGACGGCCGCCTCTATCCTTGGGGCAACGAGGCCCCCACGAGGCTCCACGCGAATTTCGGCAAAAAGAAATGGGCGAATCATATGGCCTTGGTTCCGGTGGGGATGTTCGAACTGGGCAAGAGCCCCTACGGCATTTACGATTTGGCCGGCAATGCCTGGGAATGGGTCAACGACTGGTATGACCATGACTATTACAAGAAGAGCCCAACGAAGAATCCTCAAGGACCGACAAAAGGTAAGTCAAAAGTCGTGCGGGGTGGGAACTGGCTCTATGTTCAGGAGTTTCTGCGTTCGTCGTTCCGTTACAATGCCGAACCGTCTGGTCGGCAGTTCGGCTACGGATTCCGTTGCGCAAAGACCCCGTAATGGGGCCGACCATAGGCCTCAGAGATCGATACGCAGGCCTCCGAGGATAAGCAGCGGCTGGCCGAGAGTTTTGAGGCTGCCCGTCTGCGTGGCGATGTACTGATGGTCGGTGAGGTTCTCGCCGTTGATAGAAAGCTCAGCCCATGAGGCGATCCGTTTCCGCAGCATCGCGTCCATGACGATGAAATCCGCGATCGGCTGGCGATTCAAATCATCGGCAAATTGCCGGGACAAGTATCGCGCCTGAAGCGTCAACTGCGCGAAATCCGGCCGGCCGATGGTAAAAGCGGCGGTGACTTGGTGCTGAGAAACATTGGGGATGCGAAGGCCCTCCCGAGAGGGATTGCCTGGAAAACTCGTAATGACCGAATTCACGAACGAGTATCCGAGGGTCATGAACAGCTCATCGTTCAGACGACTCCGCAGTTCGATATCCGTCCCGACCGATCGACCTTTCCCGACGTTCTGCCGCATGGCCGAGGTAGGCCCTTGGGTCACGAAGAGAATTTGATCCTTGATCACGTCGTAATGACCGGAGGCGCGGAAGTCGAGCAGGCCGTCAGATAACAGCGCCACTTCGACCTTCATGTCTGCCCCGGTGAGCCGCTCAGGCTCTAGACGATCGTTGCTCAGAAACGTAAACCCTGAGGAACTGAAGTCCCGGTACAATTCATTCAACGTCGGCGCGCGGAACGCCTGGTAGACCGAGGCTCCGACGCGCACACGGTCATTGATTCGATACAGCAGGCTGAGTTTTGGATTGATGATGTTTGCGGCATTGTCCTGCGTCGTGCCGGTCGGTCCTGATCCTGCCGTACGCGATCCGCCGAAGTTCTTCCACCAATCCCAGCGCGCACCGGCCGTGAGCACCAACGCATCGAAGGGCTCGATGATCCATTCGCCGAACGTGCCGATACCGACCTGTTTGCCCCGCGTCACGCCCGACGTTTGAGAAGGAACAAGCGTTTCTTCCGATCGGGCGAGAATCGCACGGACATCGCCGCCCGCTACGATGCGGGAGAACGACAGAAACGGCGCGCTCCATTGCGCCGTGCCGCCGATATCGTTCGAGGGAATGGTCTGCAGTCGATCCAATTGATCGGAAAGTCGGACGAAGGGTGAGGGCAGGGCGACCGCGCTCTGGTTGTTGAACGTTTGCCATTGTGCAAAAGTTTTGGCCTCCCACATTCCCCAGACACCCTGATCTCCCTTTAACCCGAATGAGACTGTGCCGATCGTGCGGGAGCCTTGGCTGAGTGGGGTGCCGAAAGAACGGTCCTCACGATAATAGGTGCCTGAGATCGTGGCGATGGTATGAGAAGTCAACTCGTGAGAGACTCGCCCGGTGAACTGATGGTGCTCGGACCCGACGGGTACGTCCGCCTGACCTCGTTGATAGGACGGCACCGTGAGAAATCCCGTCGTATCAAACCGGCGATAGCCGAGTGTCAATCCTGTTCGGTTGTTTCCATATTGAGCGCGCATCGATTGGATGTTGGTCCCCAACGACCCACCGCTCATGTCGGCACTCGCGCCGGTCTTGGGCCGACCGGATTGGGAAATGATGTTGATGATTCCACCCATCGCCCAAGTACCGTAGAGGTTCGATCCTCCGCCGGGAATGATTTCCACCCGCTCGACTTGGTCAGGGACAAGTCCCCAGTTGATCCATCCACCGAAGCCGTCGTTCAGCGGCACACCGTCCAGCAACACGAGTGCTCGCCTGGTTCCCAGACCGCGAATGCTGATGAACTGAGCGGTCGGATGGTTGTATCGGCTGCCGAGGAGACTCGGCTGGACGGTCGGGACGTAGCGCAAGAGGTCGTCGATCTGCGTGCCGCTATGAAAGGGAGTGCGGCGGATGTCGTCCTGCGTCACGACGGTGGCGGCGGCGGAAATTCGCGACGGCGCCGTTGGAATTCTCGTCGCCGCCACGACGACTTCTTTCACGACAACCGCGTCATCCCCGTCGGCATAGGACACATTCGTGACGGAACACCAGAACAGAAGACCGATCATCGCCGTCGCGCGCCGACGGGATTGTCGCTCAGAGGATCCGTCCATTACCTGACGCGAAATAGAGAAGAATAGGGGAAGGCATCTCGATTACCCCTGTCGGTGAAGTGCCTTGAGGTAGGTGACGAGAGCATCCAGCTCGGTCTCCGTTATTTCATCCGAATAACATACCGGCCTCGCTCCGAACCCATATCCGACCTGTGTGCGAATGGCAGAGCTTGAAACATCCGGTGGTCGGAAGGATGAGGAGAACACGTATTGCCTGCGCACGAGAATCGCTTTGATACGGTCGCAGGTCCAGCTGGGAAACCACCTAGGCGAGATGTTTGAGCTTCACTGTATCCGGACATGCATGCCCACGAAACCGACTACACAGCGTCATCTGAGAATGAGGGAAAAAGGAGCCCGATTGCGTGCCGTTGACTGATGTGCTCATGCTCTTTTCTTCACCGCCTCCACAATCGCGTCGTAGAGTTGTTCGACCGCCGATTCCTTCGTCATGAGTCCGACGGCCCCTGCCCGCTTCATCGCCTCTTCATTCTCCTTGGCGACGTTTACCGAGAGTCCCACGACGATCGTCTCCGGATAGCGACGCTTGATCCGCCCTGTCGCTTCGATGCCGTCCATCTTCGGCATATTAATGTCCATCACCACCACCGTGGGGCGCCGTTGGTCCACCAGCCGCAGGGCTTCTTCACCGTTGGCCGCTTCACCTACCAATTCAATGTCCGCATACGCGTCCAGAATCACGCGCAAACCCTGACGGACCATGATGTGGTCATCCACTAACAAGACACGAATTCTGGAAGCAGGGGGCGGCAATGTTGAGGCTAAGGTTGAGGGAGGACCGTTCTTCGGACCCGCAGCCTTACCCTCAACCTCGTCGTTCCTCGCCAAAGGCAAGAGCAACGTCGCGGTGGTTCCCTTGCCCGGGGCCGACTCGATCACGAACGAGCCTCCCAGCGCCCACATCCGTTCTTGAATGCTCAGCAAACCATACTTGGAAGAAATCCCACCACTCGGGGCTGCCGCCGCGGCAAGACTGAAGCCCTCGCCTTCATCGCGGACTTCGATCCGCAAGTTGCCGTTGTCCTGTTCCATTCGCACAGCCGCTTTGCCGGTGCCGGCATGTTTAGCCGAGTTGATCAGTAACTCGCGCACCGATTGGAACAATAAGATGACTTGGTCTTCGGGAAGCCTGAGGTCCTCATCTCGGTGTACGGTCACTGTGACGGTCAGATTGTGCTTGTGCATGTAGATGCCGAGCCATTGAAGCGCCGCCGCCAGGCCGTGATCGCGCAGAACCGGTGGGCTAAGGTCGGAGACGAGGGTGCGAGTATAGGTCAAGGCATCCGAAAAGATGTCGTCTACTTTTTTGAGGACCTGCTCCCAGGCCGGCATGCCGGTCGCCGCTCGTTTCCCCTGCCCGACCGTGAGTTTACCCAGCACGAGTATCTGTTGCAGATGGTCGTGCAACTCGGTGGCAAGCCGCTTCCGCTCTCGTTGCTCGACCAGGTTGAGTTCCGTCGCCATTGCCCGGAGCCGGTCGTGCGACTGCACGAGATCCCGCGTGCGGTCCTCGACTTGCGCTTCGAGCTCCTCGGCAAACCGCTCCAGGCGCAACTGCGCTTCCTTCCGGTCCGTGATATCGAGATTGACTCCCACCATGCGGACAGCCCGACCCGCCCCATCGCACAGCGTTTTCGCTTTGGCGTAGATCCATCGCACGGCCCCGTCCGGCCGCACGATGCGATATTCGAATTCGGAGGCCGTGGTGGGATCTTCCAATGAACGTCGGCTACCCGCGTGCACCGATGTCAGATCGTCCGGATGGACGAAACGTCGCCAGGCCTCGGCCGTGCCGTCGAAGCCGCCGCCCGGTATGCCCCAGATCCGTTCCAATTCTGGGGACCAGACGCCTTTTTGTGCGGCGATATCCCAATCGAAGACCCCGATATTGGCCGCCGATTGGGCCAACTGCAGCCGTGCCTCACTCGCCTGGATGGCCGATTCCAATTGCAAATGAGGGGTGATATCGAGCGCAATCCCGCTCAAGGCATAGGGCAGGCCCTGATTGTCACGCAATAGGAACTTTTGGACCAGCGAGGTATGGACTCCGTCCGCTTGTGGCACCTGTTCCTCCACGGTCAACAAGCTGCCTGATTCCCACACTCGTTGATCGTTGGCGATAAATTGCGCGGCCAGTTCGGCCGAAAGGAGGTCTTGGTCGGTGTTGCCGAGGGCTTGTTCGCGATTCACGCTCAACACCCGTGCGCACTGCTCGTTCATGAAGAGATACCGTCCTGCAGGGTCCTTGATGAAGATCGCCGCCGGCGCGTAATCCAAGATCGATCTCAATCGTTGTTCGCTCTCGCGCAGCGCTTGCTCGGCCCGCTTGCGTTCAATGCCGGTTCCCAGCAAATCGGCGATGCCTTGGGTCACTCCAAGGTCCTCCTCGTCCGGCTTCCAAGGACGCTTGAAGTAGACCATGAACTTGCCGATGATACGACCGGATGATGTCAGAGGCACAAAAGCCATGGCCTGGATGCCTTCCTCAAGAATCACGGTCTTCAGTGCCGGGTCTATGTCCGAAGCCGCCACATCCTCAACGACGATCGGCGTCGTCCCGGTCTCGCCCCGCTTCCACGGCGAATGTCCGGTCACGGCGCGGCGATAGGTCTCTGATAAGCCTCTCCAGGCCTGAAACTGCATCACGCCCTGTTCGTCAAATAAGAGAATCGACGCCCGATCCGCCCGCAGCGTGGCCAGAATGGCATCAAGCGACCTATCATAGATGAGGTGAAGCGAGTCCGCACGGTTGACGGTGCTCGCAAGATCGTACAGAACATTGAGTTGGTTGCCGCGGTCCCGTAATTCGGTTTCGGCCTCCTTGGCCTCCTTGATTGTCGTGATGTCGGCCATCGCACCCGGCATGCGGAAGCGCTCTTCGCCCTTCCGCAGTTCTTCGGCAACCCGACCTTTGTCCGGGACTTTTTCGCTGTTATTCGACTCGCGTGAGGGGCGTTTTCTACCGGAGTCTTCCGTGTTCATCTCATTGTCGCCCGTGTGTCGCGCCAATGTTTATGGTGTGTTTGATCAGCCATTCGCGGGGGAACTTTCCATCCCTCCGCTCTCCGCCGTCCACGTATCAATCCGTCACGCGCTCACGTGTTACCACCTCTTGAATCGCGCCGTACAGCTCTTCCACCGCCGATTCCTTCGTCATGAGCCGGACGGCGCCGGCCTTGGTCATCGCATCGTGATTGTCGTCGCCGGCGTTGATGGACAACCCGATCACGGTGACGTCGGGATAGCGGGTGGTCAGCTCGCGCGTCGCCTCAATGCCGTTCATCTTGGGCATGTTGATGTCCATCACCACGATGCCTGGCCGGAGCTGTTCGGCCAACCGTATGGCATCCTGGCCGTCCACCGCTTCTCCGACGACGTCCATATCCTCATAGCTTTCCAACATCGCGCGAAGTCCCTGCCGCACCATGGCATGGTCGTCCACCAAAAGAACGCGAATCGGTGATGGGTGTCGCGTGGTGGGTGGAGCGCCGAGCGAAGAAGATCCTGCACCTGCTTGCGCCTCACGCACCACACTCCACGCGCCACTTTGTTGTTTTTGCGGACTCTCTACCACTCGTTCCTCGCCTGTCCCGGCCAGCGACAAGCTGAGCGTCGCCGTGGTGCCTTGTCCCGGCACGGAGTGCAGCTCGAACGACCCGCCGAGCGAACGCATGCGCTCCTCAATGCTGAAGAGGCCGAATTTGGAGGACAGGCCGCCACCCGTCGGCTTCGCCGCCGCAGCCGCAAAATCGAAGCCGGCGCCCTTGTCGCTCACGGTGATTCGCACCCTGTCACCCGTGTGTGTCATGACGACGGCGGCTTTCCCGGTTCCGGCATATTTCCAGGCATTCATCAGCAGCTCCCGTACCGATTGAAAGAGCAACACCGCCTGATCTTCCGGCACGTTCAGCTCCACCACCTCCGGCACGGTTACCGTCACGGCCAAACCATACTTTTGCATGTACCGGCTCAGCCATTTCAAACCGGCCGCCAACCCCTGATCGCGCAGCACCGGCGGACTGAGCTCAGCCACCAAGGTGCGCGTGTAGGTGAGCGCCTCGGAAAAGATGTCGTCCGCTTTCTTCATCACCTCCAGACAGGCCGGCACGGCGACGGCAAGTCGCTTGCCTTGTCCCATGGTCAGTCGACCGAGAACCAACGTTTGTTGGAGATGATCGTGCAACTCCGTCGCGAGCCGTTTGCGCTCACGCTGCTCGGCCAGGTTCAACTCACTCGCGAGCGCGCGGAGACGATCCTGCGACTGTCGCAATTCCACGGTCTTCTCGTTGACGGCCTGTTCGAGTTCGATGGTCCAGCGCTGCAAGTGCGCTTGTGCCTTGCGCAATTCCTGCTCGGCCTTGCGACGATCCGTCACATTGGTCACCAAGGCCACAAGGTATTTCGACTCGCCCGCATGGTTCCGCAACTGGGAGACGAACTTGTGCACCCACACCGGTTCGCCGTTTTTGTCCACATACCGATTTTCGACCTCAAAATACGGAAGTTCCCCGGCGATGAGCCGCTCAATTCCCGCGACATTTCCGGCACGGTCCTCCGGATGGATCAACTCCGGGAATCTCAAACACCGCAATTCGTCTTCCGTATATCCCAACATCGCGCAGTAGGCCGGATTGCACTGCACGAAACTGCCCTCCAGCTCGGCAATGGCAATTCCAGTCCCCGCATGTTCGAATACGTTGCGGAATCTGGCTTCGCTTTCACGCAGGGCGGCTTCCGCCTGCCTGCGTTCGGTGATGTCTTCGGCGACCCCGGCCACGAGCTTTCCAATGCCCAGCGGTTTGCCATGGTCACGTATCCATCGAATCGTCCCGTCCGGTCGGACCACTCGATATTCGCTGTCATACTGTCCGGCATAGATGTTCGCGAAGAATGTGTTCTTCACTCCCTCACGATCTTCCTCATGAATAGCCTCCAGCCAGGTCTCGCAACGGCCGTACAGCTGCTCCAAGTCTCGTCCCCATATGTCTTCAAAGGCCTCACTGGCGTAGAGAATTTGCCCGTCCGTCGGATTGGCGATCCAAAACACGTCGCCGATTCGTTCGACCAGCGCTCGGAACCGCAGTTCGCCCTCACGCAACGCCTCTTCCGCCTGCTTCAGCTCGGTGATATCAGTCGCCATCCCAAGGATCTGCCGCACGTGACCATCGGCGCTCCGTTGCCACGCCACATCTCGACTGAGGTACCAGCGATACGATCCGTCGCGGTGCCGAAAGCGATATTCAACTTGGACCGTGACTCCGTCCTCCAGTTCCTTGAAGCTTTCGTAGTGCTGAAGCAATCGAATGGCATCGCCGGGATGCAGGATGGTAGGAATGAAGTTTTTTCCCAGGACATGAACCTCCTCCGCCCCGTAGCCCAAGACGGCTCCGATGTGCCGATTCACATAGATATTCCTCTGTTCCTGGAGATCGAAAATATACAACACACCGGGAAGCACCGACGTCATTTCGCTGATGAATCGATGATTCTCCCGCAACTGCTCTTCGGCCCGCATGATGGCGTCCACATCCGTCACCGACCCGACCCAACGGCGGACCCTCCCTTGGTCGTCGCGCACGGGTAGCGCCCGGGCGATCACCCAGGCATAGGTGCCGTCGGTCCGGCGTAACCGCTGCTGCGCCTCGAAGGTCTCGCCGTTCTTCATGCATTGGAGCCATTGGTCGATATTGGCTTTGCGGTCCTCGGGATGCAGAGCCTCGGCCCAGCCGTGGCCTGCCACTTGCTCCAGCGTCTGTCCGGTGAAGCGGCACCAGCCCTCGCTCGTCCAGGTATTCCAGCCGTCCGCGTCCGTTTCGAAGAGGAAACTCGGCACGGCCTCCGCCATCTTACGGAATCGTCCTTCGCTTTCGCGCAGCTGTTCTTCCGCCTGTTTGCGATTCGTGATGTCGTTGCCGACAGTGATCAGGCAAAGCGTTCCGTTGAGCTCCACCAAATCGGAAGACACGAGAATATGGCGGAAGTCACCGGATTTGGTCTTGAACCGTAACTCGAGATTGCGGACCGGCTCGCCGGCTTTCAAGCGCCCAACGAGCCGGTCTCTATCTTGCTGATTCGGCCAGATGCCCAGCATCAACGTCGTGCTGCCGATCACTTCTTCACGACTGAAACCGAATAGCTGCAAACAGGCATCGTTCACTTCGATACAACGACCGGTTGCCACCTCCGTGATTCCAATCGGGTGCGGACTTGTGCGGAAGGCTTTCGCGAATCGCTCCTCGCTCTCGCGTAGGGCGACTTCAGCTCGCTTGCGCTCGGTGATGTCCTGCACGAGACCGGTCATACGGACGGCCTTTCCTTCACCGTCGTAATGGAAACGCCCGTCGGCATGCAGGTGATGCACATTGCCGTCGGGATGTCGGACACGATACTCGTCCGCATAGTCGATCGCTTGTCCCGCCATGGCTTGCTCGAGCTTCTGCCGGACTCTCGGCCGGTCATCGGAATGAAGCACGTCGATGAAGGCCTGCATCTTTCCACTGAAACTTCCGGGTGAAAGACCGGTCAACCGCTCTATCCGGCTCGACCATTCGACTCTGTCCTCGGCGATATCCCAATCCCAGATCGCGCAATGGGCGGCTTCGGTCGCGGCCGACAATTGACGCTCGGCACGGGAAAGCTTCTCGGCGAGCCGGATGTTGTCCCGCTCCTGCTGCGCGAGCTTCAGTAAGGCCCGCACGGTTCCAATGAGTTCCTCATCTTCAATCGGCTCTAACAGATAGGCATCGGCGCCGACTTCCAGGTTCTTCTGCCGAGCCGATGCGTTCATGCGGGCAGTGGAGGTTTGCAATATCTTCATGAACTTGGTCGCAGATTGAGTCTTGAGCTGCCGGCAGGCATCGAGGCTGCCGATATCCGGCAGATTAGTGTCGAGGAGCACGAGATCCGGCAGTTCGGCGGCGGCAAGCATGAGTGCGTCGGTTCCGTTCTCCGCTTCAATGATTCGGTAACTCTGTCGGCTAAGCAGGCGGCGCTTCATGGACAAGGCTGCGGGATTGTGGTCGACGATGAGGATGGTCGATGTTGTCGAGTCGTGGCTCATGAATGTCCTTCTGATCCGTGACGCCTTGGCTCATACAAAGCGAGGCGAACAAATCGGATTCGTAGATGAAGCAAAACTATTCCGGCATGCCTTCGGATATCGAACAATGAAGAGTGAGGTCGCAGTTTACTGCGGGCCGCAGTATAGATAAAGGTCCCACTCGGGGGAAACTAGGGAGATTCCTAGGGGGGTAGGCTATGGTGTCTGACGTCGATCCTTTGCCTCCGCAACCCGAGCCCATTCCTCCGGTGAAGCCACAGCCGCCGAGAAGCCTTCCCTAGCATAGGAGAAATGTAAACGAAACCGAGGGACCAACAGATCAAGCTAGGACCGGGCCAGCATCGCTGCCGCCACTAATACGCCCAGAGCGATCAATAGGGACAATCGAGGGATCCAGCGCGCGGTTTTGAATACAATTCGTTCACTGGGAGTTCGCTGGGAATCCGGTATGGCGCTGACCCGACTGACCTGAGGACCGAGGACAAGATCATGGATGAGAGTCAGGAACAACAAGAGGACGACCAGCGCCAACTTCGCGATCACAATCCCCGGCCACGAGGCCGGGCTGGTCACATGGATACCCCGAAGAGACAATAGCATCGGGCCGGTGGCGAGCAATACCGCAACGGCCACCCACACAATAGGGCGAAATCGCAGCGCCGAAGATCGAAATAGCGCCATGAATTCCGGCGCCGCCTTCCGGCCTCTGACTAACGGCGCCAAGACCAAAGAGAGAAAGATCATCCCGCCTATCCAGGTCACGGCGGCAAGGAGGTGTAGGAAAACCAGGGTGGAATACATGCGGCCTCATCATAATCGATCAGCGGCGAAAAGCGCCATGCATCATAGTGAGAATCGACTCGTCGGTGGGATTGTCACAAGGAAAGGAACCGTTCAGCGAGCCGGAGCGGTTGATACTTCCGTCATTCTTAGCTGTGACCCGGTGCGGCGCAGGCGAGGTGTGTATCCTGTCCCGTCCGCTCGAAGGCATCCGCGAGATTGCCGGTTAAGGGTACCTGTCGTTCATACACCGTGAAGTGATAGGGATCCTTCGCCGTGAGACCGTACTTGTCGATGAGCATCTGATGTTGCCGCTCCGTCTGAATGTGGTACCGCACCTTCGTGATTAATCGAAGCCCCGCGCTATTTTCTGGGAGTCGATACTCGAACGCATAATCCCGGCTGGCCAACGGCATGAGCCGATTGTCGTGGAGTTCGATGATCGCCGGCTGCCACATGATCCATCGCCCCATGGTATCCGACTGGTCTTCCAACACTTTTCCGTTTTGATCCTCGACGGCAAACTCGACCGTGAAGTGGCGATCAGGGTCCCCCGTCGGGAGTTTATGCCCGGCACCCGCATTGATCAGCGTCAGCGTGACTCGGATCTTGTCACCGGGTTTTGGTTCATTCGGCTCGGCGACCACCTTCACGCCGATCGCCCGCTTGATCATCTCCGGATCGTGTCCGCCGCGCCAGAGATGTTGACGTCCCTGGCGGATGGGACCTCCCACGGCGACAGGCCGTTCTATTTCCGGCATATGGCAGTTCTGACAGATGAACCCGCGTTCCTTCATCCAATAACCGTCTTCAAATTCGGCATAGGTGCCGCATGGCCCTCCGTTATAAAACTGCGCCGGTCCCCCCACGACGCTATGGCATCGATAACACATCTGCGTAGTGCGAAACATAGGATCATACTTCGTCGGATGGGGGGCTTTGGCATCCTCAAACGGTCCTAGGATCACTCCATCTCGGACGTGACATGCCGCACAAGTCACGCCTTCCTGCTGATAGTCCGAATCGTAGTGGGGATTCGGCTCCTGCACGGCGCGTTCGACTCGGTCTCGCGGGATCTCTTTAATCAACGTCGGTTGCTGATTTTCCAGCGGCGTGTGACAGTTGAGACAGACCCACGTGTGTTTATCCTTCGTCCAATAGGCTTGAAAGAAAGGATCTGTGTAGGCCTGTGCATGAATGCTCGTCTTCCACTCCTCATAGATATCGGTATGACAGGTTCCGCAGGATTCGGCTCTGAGGCTCGTCAAACCCTCCGGAATCTTTTGATGGGGAATGGCATGGGCGTAGTCCGACCGCAGTCCAAAAATGACGGTCGGCTTTACCTCGGTGTAATATAGGTATGTGAGACCGCCTAGGACGACGAGTCCGATCAGAATTTTCTTGAACCACCGCATCGATCTCTCCGTTCCCTTTCCCCATGATTGACTTCACAGGGTACGTGCCTCTCGGTGATCGGTCGGATTGTGAAGTGCGAGCAACCTTACGATACACCACGCGCATGAGAAATAGCATGCTCTGCAGCAACTCAGGGTTGGTTTAGGAATAGGGGGACTATGACGTTGTCCTCGCCGACCATTGACTCTGAAGGATGTTCTCGGTACAGGAAGTTATGAGGCATGCTCCAGCCGCTTTCAGACTTCTCGCCTTCTGGGCACTCACGGCATCTCTGTTGAACCCAATCACTGGAAGCGCACAGGAGGAATCACCCTACGAGCGCATCGCCGCGCTCGCTCGCGGTTCTCCCATGATAACGGTCGGCGAAGGTTTGTTTTTCATGGGAACTGCCAGGACAGGCCACGACCTCTACAGCCTTGATCTTCCTTACGATGACACCGAACAACCGCAGCGTCGCGTGTGGCTGGATCGATTTGAGATCGATCGAGACGAGGTCAGCCTTGGAGAATTTTTATTGTGGCTGAACCGGCAGCAACGTTCCATTCCGGGAGAGCTGCGCAAACTGATCGATCACATGACGACCGTCCATGCCGCGCCGCCCGACACGCTCGCTCGTTGGCCGGCACTCTACATCACCTGGACCGAGGCCTCGGACTATTGCCGCGCACAGAACAAACGTCTTCCGACCGAAGCCGAGTGGGAAAAGGCCGCCCGGGGAGAGAAAGGTAATCTCTTTCCCTGGGGTCACAAACCTCCGGTAGTTGGGTTGGCTATGTTCGGGCAGTACCATGTCCACGAAATACCCATCGTGGCTCCTGTTGAACGAGGCGATGAGGGCCGAAGTCCTTACGGTTTGCATCACATGGCGGGGAACGCCGCCGAATGGGTCGAAGATTGGTTCGGCATCGATTACTATGCGACCATGCCCGATCGTAACCCGAGGGGAGCAGGGCAAGGCCGCTATAAGGTGGTGCGTGGTGGATCGTGGAAAAGCGCCCCGCCGCTGCTGCGAACGGCGACGCGAGGCGGCGCTGTCCCGGAGCAGCGAGCTGCGACCGTCGGATTTCGCTGTGCCAAGTCGATCCGGTAACGGAGGATAGCTGGCTTATGAGGACGCTGATGATCAGGGGTTGTCTTGTGTTTACCTTAACAATGATGAGTCTCGTCCCAAACGTCATGTCCTCTCCAGCCGCGATGACCGACACGAACGAGGGAACCGGTTGGAAGCTCTATACGAACGCCCGCTTCGGTTTTTCCGTCCGTTATCCGGACGATTGGCGCCTTGGCAACCCGCTGCCGGACGGAATCGGGGTGACGCTGTACCCTCCGATCGAGCACAGTCTGGTCGCCTTATCCGGCCACATGAATGTGGTCAGCGGCCGCAGCCAGGATGGACGGCAGACACTCAAAGAATTCGCCGATGCCCATCGACGCATCATCACGGACCTGTACGACAAGAAACAGGTTCAGCTCACCTGGCAGAAGGATCAGGAGGCGACCCTGGCGGGATTCCCCGCAAAGCGCCTGGCCTTCACCTATCAAGACGACAAGCGCAACGCGATGCTGGAGGTGCACATTTTGTCCTTGGGGCGCAACGAAGGGCGCGGTGTGCGGATCAAATTGCCGGCCGATCAGACAACCACCCTGATGCCGACGATTACACGGATGCTGAAATCCTATGAGGCGGGAAGAGATCAGAATGCCGTGAGTCCGATCGTTCCGAAAGAGAAATAGTGAGGTTTAGGCTAGCGCGTCATGAGCGATCACGGCATGGGCATAGGCCAAGCAGGCGCGAATATCCTCTCGTTCCAGATCCAGATAGTCGCCTAGGATCGCTTCGACGGTTTCTCCCTGGGCAAGCAGACTCAGAATAGGTTCCACCGAGATCCACATGTCACGGATCTTCACGTTTCCAAAGACAGAATAGACATGCCGAATTTGTTAAGCGAGTACGGGCACATCTTTCCTTCTTTTGGAAAGGTGGGGCATTTCATTCCAAACCCTTCTCTCAAGCGTACGACCAGCTTGCTTCTTATTTTTGCCTCCCCACTGCTTGAAGAAGAAGGGGACTTCTGCTCGCCGGCACTGATCGCGCAAATCTATGACCCATGCAGGATTCATCGGTCTGGACTTAGGGCCCGATTCTCCCCCAACGATGACCCAGTCGATTCCGGCAAGATTGAGATGGGGCAATGGTCCGAGGAGCGGTTCAATCGAGAGAAACTTTATGTGTGCCCCGGTCAGACGGAGATGATCGATTCGCCCCCGGTATTCGTCGTTCTCGACGCTGACTCCCATCCATATATTCGGCTTCCACGTAAGGGCCGAACTGAGAACTGCGAGTCGCTCAGCACGCTTGGTTAGCACCTGGAAACGATGCCAGTGCGCGCGATTCATCACGTCGAACACTCTTTTTATGTATTCGAGTGGCACGCCTTCGTGAAAAAGATCGCTCATTGAATTCACAAAGATCGTTTGCGGCTTCTTCCATCTCAGCGGAAGCTCAAGCATGTGAGGTTGGAGCGTCAGTTGGAAGCCGTTCACATAATTTGCTTGCCCCATGGCCTGAAGCCGCTCAGCCATACGTTCGGCATAACAGTATTTGCAGCCAGGGCTGATCTTCGTGCATCCCGTAACCGGGTTCCATGTTGACTCGGTCCATTCTATGCCTGACCCCTGTGCCATCAGCGCACCTCCTTGAGTAAATGCTGCGCGATGCGCAACGCAATGTCCTTTCCACGTTCATTCCCAACCGCAAAGCACAAAAGGTAGAGTGGATTATTTGCTGAATTACGCAACACACCCGGTTCCTCTGCTACGCCAGCAAAAATGCTCTTGAGTCGGTTAGTGAAATATCTTCCAATGGTTTCCATCGTGGCCTTGACGACACGCTCATTGTCATCCCCGAAAAGGTTCGGCATGGTCTCGATTTTATAGAATTCCTCGTACCAGTCCTCAGTTCCAAGAAGCAGGTTGAGGCGGCGACGCCACGATTCGGGAATATCACCAGACTTGGGCAGCAACCGATTCACTCCTATCCCGAGCGGGAAAAGCAACCACAGATCGATCGCCTTGGTCTGTGCAATTGCCTCGATGGTTTTCCATTCGACCTGCATTCCATAAGGATCAAGAAAAAGTACGGCACGCGTGGATCGCCAGTTTCTTGCGCATAACTCCTGAATCTTAACATTGGCGTCGCCCTGGTGAAGTTCCACTAGATTAGTGAGAGCCGGAAACTCAGATTTGAGGCTTTCAAGCTGAACACACCGTTCCGGACTACGCTCGATGAAGATATATTGATCAAATCGTGGTTCGATCTGGAGTGCGAGACGGGCAGAGCCATCGAGAAACGACTGCGGTTCAGGTTCTACCATGTCAGGGAACAATGGGCTTTGAGGATTTTCTTCTTCGTCACTTTGTCGTGCGTCTCGGTAACCTGTTCCCGCAAAGGCGTCGATGTAGAGTTTTCGAAATGGTGTGCTCTTTAAGACGGTGACGTAGCTGCGCAGGTACCTGGCCAAGACTTCGAGTTTACGGGTTGTCCATTCCCCGCCAAACTGATGTTCTTTTTCTTTCCGATCATCAGGCATGGCCTGGTCCTGCGTTACACCGTCTTTGAACTGTTTACTCCTCTCAGCATCACCTTGTGTCCATGCGATTGGCCGTCGAAGTGTACCCCGTTTCCTCACCGGAAATCAGCAGTTCGCTGTTTCCCATTAGCAACAGCTTGTAACGCAGTGAGTCTGCTGTACCGATGCCAGGCTGAGGATTTAGGGCTCAGGGACGCTGTGACAGCCGTTCAAAAAGGCCGTCCGGTAAGGCCACAGCGAGCGAAGGGACGAGGCGTACCCTCTGGGGTACGTTGAGGGTCTGAGCGATGCGAGAACGCAGCTCGCGGCGTTTTTCAACGCCTGCTACGCGCCGCTGTCGCGCATGGCCGACAGATGCTTCACCGCTTCCCGTGCCGCCGCGCGCGCTTTTGTAGCGGGATTCAAGCTCGCGCCGGGATCGACTTTGTCGCCCATGTCGGCCACCCGCTTACAGTGGGTGATGGCCTCTTGGAGTAGCGGCGCCGCCGCTTGGCCGTGCTGATCACCTTTGGGCAAGACACCGAGAATCGCCGTCGCATGTTTGGTCACTTCGGCGCAATGATGCAAAATGGCGCCGCCGTCGCCCATGCCTCCGTGCATGACCATGTCCTCCGCGTCGCGGAGCATCGCCTTGCCGTGTTCTTGAATCGCTTGCGTCGGCCCTGCCAGGACCGGCGCCGCTCCGACGACCACCGCCAAGAGGACGACGGAGAGCATCTGCCTCATCATCAGAACACCCGACCTTTCTTCACCGGCGGTTGGTCGGCTGGCGCTAGCCGGCGATACAGCGCGTGAAATTGCTCCGTTGTGAGCGCCGGATTTTCCAGCTCCCTGAGCTGCTCGGCGCTGACGGGATATTCCACGCTATCATCGAAGCTGGATGATGCGATCGCCACATAATGATCCGGGAAGAGCCGATCCGGCAACAGGATGGTGACGTCTCGATTGTATTTCTTGGCCATCCGGAGGGCGGCGCGGGCCCGCTCCGCAGTGACCGATGGACCCAGGCCGATATTGGTCGGCGGTTTACCCGCCTTCATGAACTGAACATGAAGATTCCGGAGGCCCGCCTCGGCGAACTCCTTCTTGATCTCCTCCAGGTCTTTGCGATGTTCGTTCGCCAGGACCACTTCGACCCGTCCCGACGAGACGGCACCGTCCGGCTGCGCGGCAGGGAGGCCGGTCGGCGGCACACCGAGCACGATCGCAAGACACAGAGCGTGGAGACTTCTTTTCATTCGAGGGCTCGTTTCGCGTCAAACAGCCAATCAACCGAGATGGTCTCGTTCGGTTTCACGGTGATGTTCCGCTCTTGAGTCCCCAAAATCGGGTGCCAGGCCTTGAGATGGTACGTGCCGGCGGGGAGGTCATCGATGGCGAACGACCCGTTGACGTCCGTGACCGCATAATAGGGATTGTCGATCGCATACCCCCAATTCTGCATGTAGGGATGCATGCCGCACTGCATGGTAAACACTTTCCGCCCTTTGACCAGTTTCACGATATCGGTGGTCCCGCTCTCATGCAGCGCAGGCCGATGGAGGACAATATCGACGCCTGCTTCATTGTACGTATACCCTTGAATATCGTGTAAAATCGGATCCCGATTGAACACCGTGACTCGACGCTTGTCGCTGACCACGGTGACGAACGGCAGGAACTGGCAGAGACTCGCTTCCACTTCGGCGTCGGTGAAGGTGAACGGCTTGCCTCTCTCGACGCCCTCCAGGACCACCACCACATCTTTGAGCCCACCGTCCGGCCCGATCGTGACTTCCTTCAGGAGTCGATGCCCATTTCCATCCGACACAGCGCTGCAAAACTCCCGGTCCGGAGACCGACGCAGCTCGAACTCTTTCGGATCCGGCACGGTTCCGGTGAACGTGACTTTGCCCCGCACGACCGCACCATCTTCCACAATCCCTGACTCATACGCCCCGGCATCTGTTCGAACCCCCAACATCAAGATAGCCGACACACAGCTGGCCAGCCACAGTCCTTTCAGAAATGGTTGTCTCATATACCCTCCGCTCGCGCGCTCAATGTTGCGTACCTGCCGATTGATCGGCCGGATCCAATCGCTGCGGGAGCTCGAACAACCATGGAGACTGCTTGGTGAAGATCAGTCGGCGAAACTCTTCCGACCACTTCCCCTGCTTGCTCACGGTCTTGAGTGGAAACCGTTCGGTCTTGGTTACCCATCGATAGTATTGGTGAGTGTGCCCGTTCTCAGCGACTGTGACCTCGAACAACTCCGTGGGATAACCATTCAGCGTTTCGTCCCCTACGAACTCCCGCAAGATTTCTCCGTCCATTTTCTCGCTCATTGTTAATCGATGATCGCTTGTCATCGGCTCGGTGAGATACTGACGTCGCCTCGAGAGGATCAGCCAGGCGGTCCCGAGATCCGCTCGTACGATGATCACGTCGGCACCGCGCTGAGGTTGAGAAAACTCGAATCGCCAGCGATCGTCCTTGGCGTTGACATGGGCTGTGACGACTGACTCTCCGTTTTTTACGATTCGCTCGGCTGAAAAATCAAGCGCCAAGGCGGTTTGCACCGAACCGGCCATGACGATCGGCATGAACCAGAACACCATCCACCCGATCGGTATGGGTACACCACGTCCCGTCATGGCCAGACTCTATAGGGTCGCCCTCGATGGGTTCAAGACTTCATCTGTCGATGAGAAACGAACGGGGGAACCTGGCTCTCACTCGCCGGGTTCCCCCGCCACGTAGGTGCCGGACCAGCCTACTTCGCTTGCCTGGACACCGGTATGGATTTCGCGGACGATCGCTCTTCAGCCTGCTGGGTGGCCGGGGCCTGACCGCCTAGCGGCAGGATCGCACGGCTGTCACGGTCCAAGACCTTCAGCATTCCCCACTGCCCGGCATCGAGATACCCCGGTCGCTGGTTGAGCCAGAGATAGTCGCCTGCCACACCGTTCGGCCCTCCGGCTCCACCATGCAACCAGGCATTGATGATTTCAGACCCGCCGAACTCCATGGTGCTGACAAGATCCGCTCCGGCCAAATAGGGCTCGTGTTTCCATTCATGGCCGGAGACGCTGAACAGCTGAACCTGCTCGCTGAAGGCCCCCAGTACATGAATGACGACCGGATCGCCGACATGCGCCGCGATGGTCGGCGTCACCGGCTGGTCTCCCGTCTTCACGCAGGCGAACACCTCGCTGTAGACGCAGCCTTTCTCGGTCCGGTAATCGGTGGGCTCCGACCGATAGTTGACCGCCGTCACGCCGGCCACCTTCTGGATGTACGGCATGAAGCTGGTGCCGATGATGTTATCCTCATCCTGGAACAGAAGCGCGAACGACCGATAGTTCTGCCGCTTGTCGTTGCCCGGCACGTTTCGATCCACAATCACGTCCGCGCGCCACGAACTCTTCTGCGCGAGATCCTCGCCGCTGACCGGATCGCGGTACTGCGACCCCTTCGGTCCGATGATGACCGCGCCGAAGAGTCCGTTCCTCGGATTCTCGATCACGTTGCCCCAATCCTGGATCAGCGCAGCGTTTTCGCCGAATTCAGGATGGGCATAGTACGTGTACGTCCGGCTTTGTCCCGGCGCGACGGTTTGATCGCCCGGATTGTTCCCTGCGTTGATGCCCATGGACTCTTTCGGATCGTACGCCAGATTGTCCACATGGAATCCGGCTCGCTCCTTGGCCATCTCGTTCTTGAGATTGACCTTGATGCAATCGCCGACGTTCACGTGGAGCGTCAGCGGACTCGGCTCAAGGCCGCCCGAAGCCACCTTCGTCTTTTCGCCTTCGAGCACATACATCTTGCCGGTTTCATTCCCAAACACCATCTTGCGCTCCAGATCGACTTCCATCGCGCCAGGCGTCCCCTTGTTGTATCGGATCGCCTTGTCGATGGCGGCCACGTTGAACGTCTTCACCGGAGCGTCGGCCGGACAGACCGACTTGGCCGACTGTGGAATCTCTTTCCGACCCGGCAGGGGTTGTAACGTCCCATCCGCCTTGTCCAAGATTCGGAAAAGTCCCCAACTGCCTTCCGCGAAATGCGACGCGCGACCACTGTAGTAGAGATAGTCTCCCGCCATCTGTTGCGGCCCGCCTGCGGCAGGTATGGCCGCGTCGTATCGCTCTCCGATCACCACATGCAGCGTGCTCCGTGGGATGGAGTTCTTGCTGTAACGTTCCATCGGGAACCAGTGCCCGCTGATGTGCCAGGAATGGACTTCGTTCGCGGACGTTTCGAGGAGCCTGACCACCACCGGGTCGCCTAAATACGCCCTCAGCATCGGGGTCTCCGGATCTCCGTGAATAGCGCTGCTGAACAACTTCGATGGATCCGGGTTGTTCGCCAACCGCACCGACAAGGGCTCGACCCGCATGTTGTAGCCGCTGCCTGTCGTGGCTTCGCCGCCGTTCAGAAACTTCATCGGCGACAGATTGAGTCTGGCCGGATAGACCGCGGAGGGTGTGCCGTCCACGGAAATCGCTCCGACTCTGACTTGCGGATTGTCGGCCGTGATCAGCTCCGCCGCCCGCGGATTAGAATCCATGACGTGCGTGACGATCTCCCGGAACGAACCCCGGATATGCGCGGACACCGGTTCGGTCGTGTGAATATCGGCCACCGGACCGCTGCGCAATTCCTTGCCCGTCACCGGATCATGATAGGTCGATCGCGGCGGCTCGGCGATGAACGAGGCGTACTGCCCATGGCCCCACGAGTCGAGTCCATACACATGGTCATGCCAGAACGTCGTGCCGAAATCGGCATCCACATACCAGCGCTCGCGAATCCATTCGACCGAGGCGATCTCGCCCTTCTTATGGTGATACTTCAACGGACGTTCAAACGTGATGTGGTTTCCGTTGATCTTGCTGATCCGGGCCGACTCAAACCTGCCCACCTCGTCCATTCCCACACCGAGTTCGGTCTTCACATGAAAGCGCGACGCATCCTTGACTGTAATGGTCGTCGCTCCCTTCGCCGCATCGGCTTCGATGGTCGTGTTCATCGGCACGGGCATCCCCTTGCCGGGATGCTCGTCCTTCAAGATCGTGAAAGGTCTGAGCGACATTTCATAGGAGAAGCCGATGATGGGACCGTCCGACGCCTGCGTGTCGAACTGGAACATGTGCGGATGCAGGTTCGTCTTGCTGGAGAACCCTTGCCGCTGATCGTCTTTCAGTTCGCTCTTATAGACCACGTCGATGCAGTCCTGCACGTTCCCACGGATCACCAGCGGAAATTGCTTGGCATGATTTTTCCGAACCTCAGCCTCCTCTTCATGCAACACATAGAGCAGGCCGTCTGGATCGACGATGGCCGGTGTCTTGGCCGTCGCCTTCTTCAACGTAATGGGCAGCGTGATCGCGTGAATGTTGAAGTACTTTAGCGGAGCCCCTTCCGGACAGAGGCTCCAGGGTCCATTCTCGCCCGGCTTGGCCGGCTCGGTCGAATTACTGCCGTCATCGCGTCGGTGGATCGGTTCCAGCCACGGCGCACCGCTATGGCTCGGCGAGAACGGCACACGCCGGCCGAGATGCGGCCGTAACCACGGCCAAGAAACCTTTCCACTTCGTGGATCGAAGAGGATCTGTTGCCGCTTGCCTGCTGTCGTCGACGTGTAGTTCGCCCATTCATATGAGGTTTCAGGCTCCGTCAGCGCCTTCGCTCCATCCCAGGCCCAATCGTTGACCGTTGCGTCGTAGGCCAGGGTCTGATCCTTTTCAGTATTCTTATGGCCCGGTTTGCCTTGCGGCGGTAGCTGCATTTCGACCCAATCCTTCACAGACACCTTGGCCGGATCGGCTTTCCAATCCGTTTTATCCTTGGTGATCTCGAATGTTTTGCCGCCGTACCAATCGACCGTCGTGCCCACGAGCTTGTCGCTCGTCGTGCCGACCTTCATCCGGCCGACACGGTCCGGCAGTTCCACCAGCGGCTTCATCACATCGGTCTGGAAGCCGGGCGCCTGGAGCGTGTTATACACCCGCCAGAAGCCCCACATGCCGGTGACATAATGCTGCGGAATATGGCAATGGAAGACGAACTCGCCCGCCAAAGCCTGCAACCCTCCGGAACCACCCTCAATCACCTGATCGTACACTTCCGTTGGCCCGATGGACTGTACGTCCAGACGGTCAGAGGGATCGCTGATCGGGGGAAACTTCACCGGCCCGTTCTTCGACACGGCAAAATCGAGATTGCTGATTCCCGGCTGGCGCGCCCAGCGGACGGAGCCGCCATGCAGATGGTGCGAATGCACGATTTCCGAGCCGCCCGCCATGCGGAACTTGGCCGGGTCGCCGAGGTAGGAGCGGGGGATGGTCGTGGCCGGGTCGCCGAACGTGTAGGACCCGTAGCCCATGGACTCATCTCCATAGAAGCCCATGTGGGCCTGGAGTTCGATCCGTGAGCCGTGCGGTTCACTGCGATAGTTCAAGAGCCGCGCGCCGGGTCGATAGGAATCGGTGTGCGGGTCACGTTGCGGCAACATTTCGCTCTTCTTATTCAAGAGGCGGAACGCTTCATCGCCCGCTTCATGATAGAAAATCGCGAACTCACGGAAGTCCGCGCCGTTCGGGTCTTCGATCATCGCTTCCCAGCCGCTCGCCATCGGCTTCCCGTCGAAGGGGCTGAGATAGCGTGAACCGCGTGGCTCCACGACCAACATGCCGATCAAGCCCTCATTGAACTGTTCGCGCGAGGCATGGGAGCGGAAGAACCGCGCGCCTTCCTGCGTGTCAGGCTTGATATACCATTCAAAACTCTGCTGCTGACCTGCCGCCACGGTGGTATCCGGGTTCGACGGGGTCGCCGGTTTGCCGGTCGAGGAGATCACCATGGATGAGCCGTTGATGACGAGATTTGTCGGTTCATCGCTGATCTGGTTCTGGAGCGTCATCTTGAGGCAGTCACCCTGATTGGCCCGGATCACGAGCGGCTGAATCACATCGCCCTGCAGTCCGTTCGACACGGCACCCGGATCGTTCTCTTTCTCCCTGGCCTCTTTATTGGCTGTCTCCTCGCCCCGCGCCTTCTCCACATTTTCCGTCAACACGTACATGTAGCCTGGGAAATAGTCGAGGAATCGGCTCAGCGTGATTTCAATATTGATCGCCGAAACGTGGTATTCCTTCACAGGCGCGTTCGCCGGGCAGCGCTGGCCGCCGGCGACCGAGACCTTGTCCGGGTCTTCCGCCACCAGTAACACACCCTGTTGCATCATGTGGCTGCTGGCACCCGCGCTGTACCCGCCCTTCTTCCCGATAAATTCCTGCTGCCGCTTGATCTCGTCCATCATGCGGTCATGGAGGATCGACCCGCCTTCGCGGTAGATGACCTTTTCCGCCGATGCCTGTCCTGCATCTCCCTGATGAGTGTGCCGTTCTGCCGCGAATCCTATCGGCGCGAAGGCAAGGCTACTCGCCAACGCCAAGCTTTGGAATCGCAACATCACGCCGGCTCTCCTCTGTCTCCGACTGTGGTCAACCTGAATGGACCTCATATCTCGGCCTCCTCTCCCTGGTGTACTCGCCTCATCCGGCGGGTTGTTGATGTCTGCTCATCGATGATCATTGCACTCGTCCTCTCTTCATCATGATTGCTATGGGATAGGACTCGGCCTCCGAACAACTTCCGGCCTCGATTCTCAGGAGGGTTAAGAGCTGGTGAAGGGTTCCTTCTTGCGAAGGAATGGGTCATTCGGAGGCCGGTCCAAAATCACCCAGACCCTCACCAGCACTTCTTTCGTAGGGCAATCGTCGTGCCTTTGCATCAGCCGCATGCCTATCGGACCTGAATTCTTTTTTGCGACGCGACGTTACGGATTGTTCGGCGGTACTGAAGTCGTCATTTCAATTTGAGGAATTCTTCTACGGAACGAGACAACACCGGGAATCGCAAGGTGTGTATGGAAGTAAATCAACGCGTTACACTGTCTAACGCATTGGACAGTGCCTATCGTGGAACTGAGGCGTGACGGGACAATATTGAAGCTTCGGGTTTGAACCAACAGCTTGCGCCATCGAATTGTTCACGGCGAGGCTACCTGTTCGCATGAGAGACAAGGTGTTGCGAACGGCTGGATCCTGTTCATACGGTCGGTCTTCGCCTCTCCTATTCAGGTGATCCAGCTGAGTGTGATCTTCTCCGGAACCGGATGCTGGGAATCATGCACGCCGGTCAACCTATCAAAATGATATTTCTTCAATTGCCGATACCACACGGCCGGTGTATCCGAATCCAGGTTCAAGAGCATGCGTCCCTGCCGACCGAACCCCTGTTCCTGCAATTCCAGAACTTTCCGGTCCTGGCCAAGAATAGTCCTTAACGTCCGGCGGACCAGCCACCCAACCGGAATCCCGCGCAGGAAGTTCCACCCAACGCAGATATCGAACCGGCTTCGTTCATCAGTGAGGGGGGTGGCCACCAACATGACGGACGCGAAGCGTTTGCCGATCTCCCATCGTTCGGAGTGAATGCCGGGCAAGACGAAATCGACCGTGGTCGTGGCCGAACCCAACCCTGGAGACAAGGCGCGAAAGATAAACGTGTCCGGCAACAGGACATTCTGCGAGATGGTGCGAAATCCCAGCGGCAGCCTGGTAAACACCTTTTCCTTTTTCCTGGCTGCCTCTCGACGCCGGAAATAGCGGTTGTGCACGAACGGGACATGAGCGGGGTCCATGAGACTATCCACCGCGAAATCCCACCGGACTTTCGCTTCGGCAGACTCGCGCACGGAAACCATCGGACCACCATCAGCAGGAACCGGCAACGATGGCGGTCGAGACGAAGGTTTCCGGCACCGATCGTTTCCCATATAGACCCACACCCACCCGTCCTGTTCCTGGGTCGGAAACGTCTTCACGCAGACCGAGGTCGACGATGGATGCGCCACGTGACCGATGGCCGGTATTTCTACGCACTCACCGGAGGAGATGAAGCGCCATCCGTGAAAAGGGCACCGCAAGGAATCCTCTTCCTGCCAGGCTGAGGAGAGTGGAACGCCCTTGTGAGGGCAGCGGTCGTCTAACGCATGTATCAAACCCCGCCTGTCTCGAAACAGTACGAGAGATTGATTGCAGAGGACTGCTGCGCATGGCCGGCCAACTTGAACCTTCACGCTTTCCGTGGCGATATACCAGAAGCCTTCAAGCATGGGTGACGTGGTTTTGAGAAATCGGACGGCGTACTCCTCGACTGCCCGTAGAAACCCCTGCTTGCCCCTGGTGCGTTCATCCTCGGGGAAGGCGGCGCCAAACCGGATCAATCTCATAGAACGAAAAGTCGATATATTGACGGCTCGGCGCTGGGCTTTGTTCAGGAGTCAGCATGACCGAACCTCTCTCGCCGGACTGTTTCAGAATCCGATGGCTCCATAGATGCCGGCGGTCCAGAAATTGTTCACCGTATTGGTTTGATTGGAGGCCAGGTGGAAGCGGCTGTCGAGACCCACCCATAACTCTTTCCACACGCGATACTCGGCGCCGCCGCCGAATTGAACCCCGATGTCCAGGTAGTTGATCTGACTGGATGTCGGGCTGATGACGTGGAAATCCAACCCGGCCGGAATGACCCAGGGTTGAAAATCCGTCCCCTGCCGGAACTTCACCTTGGGCGCGACGCTCACGGTCAGCATGGTCAGTTGCACCTTGCTCAAACCGCCATTACTCACCCCCGTCACACCGGTGGTATCTCCATTCGCGACGTTGCTGGAACTCCATCGCTTGAATTCCAATCCTATCTCGCCCACGACCGCGACCCCTTTCGCCATGCCCCACAGATCTTTGGTGACCATAAGATCCGTTCCACCGCCGATGTAATAGCCGAAGGACCCGTCGTTCTTGCCGGCCACGCCATGGCCGTCGGTGATCAGCTCGCCGGCACGATCGCTCGTGAGTCCGGCGGCGCCCCCGCGAAAGAACACGCGGTTCCCTGTCGATGTCGTCTCTGTGGTCTCCTCGGCTGAAGCACCCCATGCACCACCCACAGCAAGCGCCGCCGCGAGTGAAGCCGCGACGCACCACGCTCCGATCCTCCTGCTCCTCTGAATCCCCATTGAGGCACTCCTCTCTGGTTACGCATCGAGGAGCACGGCCCTCCTTCGAGCAATCAGCCGACCGACATTCGACAGCCTGAGTCGTCAGCTTGGTGAATAATGAATTCCGTACTTGCTCATTGCTCAATCAATAGACACAATGGCCTTGCTCAACCGTCGAGTGACCGCTTACACGCTCACCTTCGTGATGCGCAGGTTCGGACACCAGTCCACTTCCGCATGGCGCGCAAGTTCCATGAGCTGAATCGGAACCGGACCGGCGTGTCGACCGCGCAAAACTCTCACACATCGAGAACAAATAAACTGACAGTGGGACACGCAGGATCGATCAGGACACCCTCCGTCAGCACCCACTTTGGCCGACTGACGAAGACAATAGGCAGCCGAATCCAGCTCACCGAGGCTCTCGTGATAGCAACGGAGCGCGACGTAGAAATTGATCCGGCTCACGACGGGTCTGTCTCCGAATAGGATTCGGACGCCACGCAGGTCCCAGGCTTCTTCGATCAGGCGCATAACGACTTCAACAGAGTTCGGGAAGTCCTCGAAGACCGCTACGTACGCTGCCCCCTGTTCACTTGCTTCAATCTCACAGGCCGGCGCCGTTCGGACCAGCCTTAGTAAAGCCGGGGCTTCGACCACTTGCGCCTCAGGAATGACGATTGAAAGACGCACCGCCGGCTCCTGCGAGGAATTGTAATGTTGGATGATCCGACATCGCCTCGGGCTGCGATGTCACAGAGCCGCCGATCGATGCCTGCTTCGCCTTAGCCCGGTGGACCAAGGCAGCCGGTCCGAAGTAGGCGAAGACGTCCTTCAGGTTTGAGAACGCGCGATGCAGCGGCCTCATTTCCCGATCGGTCACATACTGCAACGTGAGGACAATCCGTTCTTCGCGGGGTCCGAGCGGAGTGACGGCATGCCATAACTTGTCGCCGTTAAAGATCACGAGCGACCCAGGATCAAGCGGAACGGCCTGCTCGCTTATTTCCCCCTTCGTACCGGGGTTGCGCAGGTGAGCCACCAGTCGGCATTGTTCCGATCGCTCGATCAAGCCCATCAGGACCGTGTACCGCTTGCCCTTGTAATATGAGGTATCGTAATGAAAGCCGATATGGTCTCCCGGCCGCGTGTAGTAGTAGAGCGCGCAGGAGTCGAGACGACCGCTCACTTTCGAGCGAACTATGCCGAGTCGTGACAGGGCGAATCACACTCAGCACTTACAGAGCCGGACCCTTCTGGATGCTCGTACCTTTGGCGGCTCTGGCCTGACACTACTGCGCATGCGCGATACTTGTCTCTGCTTAGTACCCGGTCTTGGCTCCGGTGCCCACCTGTTTTGAAAACGGATCGAGAATGTCTTTAGATGCACCGTTCCAAATCACGTCCGCCAGATTGGACATCCGGCTCACGATCTGCGCCGCCACCCCGCCCGCGGCCCCGAACAACCCGCACCACCCCAACGTCACAAAGCCCCAGTGCAACGGGGCTGAGAACAGTTCATCGACGAACCAGAACGCATGGCCCCACTCGTTCAACCCCACGTTCGGCAGAATCATCATCGGTCCCACCACCGCCGCCACCAACGGGAACGACGTCGCCTGCGCGTAGAGCGGCAGCCGCGTCTGCGCATAGAGGTAGCTGGATACACCACACGTAATGTAGAGGGGGAAGCTCCCATAGAATGCCACAATGTGGCTCGCCGTGAAGCTCGTGTCCCGGATGATCACTTGGTGCCACGCCGCATCCTGCTCCAGCGTGTAGCTGCCCGCGTAGTACACGCCCCAGATGTAAAGAACCAGCCAGCTCAACCAGTAAAAATATCTCTTCAACTCCAGCTTGGGGTCCAGGTTGGCCAGGTTCCGGTCCCGTGTGATCCAAATCCATCCCACAGATATCGAGAAGAATAGCGCGTTGGCCACAATATTAAATCGAAACAGCCCCATCCACACGGAGTCGAACTCCGGGGTCATCGAGTCCAGACCGTGCGAATACCCAAAGATGCGTTGGTACATGACCCAGAAAATCCCGATACCCAGCATCCCCAGCCAGCCGACCGTCAGAGGCATCATGTTGTGATACCACCTCCTCACCCTAGTGTCCGGTACTCGTGCCGATTCGTACGTTGTTACCCCGTTCGCCATGATGACCACCTCTCCTTGTTTAAATGACCTCTGACTCGTTCTCGGGTATCCAGAAACGATGTTGTGTGGAGCCAGGCAAGATGTGTGCGCTGAAATCCAGCCACGGTTGGAGCGAATGATTGCATTGATAGGAGCGGTGATCGTGAACTTCTCAGGCCGCTTCAGGACTTTTTGGACGGATTACGCAATCCAAGCGAATAGACAGTTCCAGGATGCTGAACGGCTGTGGTCCAGGATTTCAATGAGTTGGACAATCCAGGTACCTGGACAGTTGCGACCGAGGAAAGAGGTGGAAAAGGACAAACGACAGCTAGTCGATGCTGTAGGTGCGAAGCCTGTTGTAGAGACTCGCTCGGCTGATTTTCAGAAGCTTGGCCGCTTTCAATCGGTTTCCCGCGGTCTTCTGCAACGCGTCCACGATCCGAGCGCGCTCGGCCTGAGCCATAGCCCCACGCGACGCTGACCGTAAACTCTCGTCTTCGGTAGCGATGCCACCTGAAACCAGATCATCGCACACAAGCCATGGCCCGGTGGTCGTCACCACGGCCCGTTCGACGTAATGCTGCAATTGTCGGACATTGCCTGGCCAAGGAGCGTCGCGCAACACCCTCATCGTTTTTTCCGCAACATGCCGCACCGCTTGACGGTGTCGAACGCACGAAGCGGCGACAAAGTGCTGGACCAACAAGGGGATGTCTTCTCGCCGTTCCCGAAGCGTCGGCAAATAGATGGGCAACACGGCTAGGCGATAGTAAAGATCCTGCCGAAACGTCTTGGCCTTCACCAATTCGGCCAGATCCTTGTTCGAGGCGGAGATGACACGCGCATGGATCTTCAGCGACCTGGTTCCTCCCACGGGTTTGATCTCGCCTTCTTGCAGGACACGGAGCAGCTTCGCTTGAAAGGTCGGCGTGGTATCGGCGATCTCGTCGAGGAAAATGGTTCCTTCGTCCGCCTCTTCGAACAGTCCACGCTTATTGGCAATCGCCCCGGTGAAGGCACCCTTCACATGCCCGAATAGCTCACTTTCAAGCAGTGTTTCGGGCAAGGATCCGCAATCGACGACGACGAACGGCCGATCCCTCCGGTTGCTGAGCGCATGAATCGTTTTCGCCAGGAGTTCTTTACCCGTTCCGCTCTCGCCTTGAATAAGGACGGTCGCCGAACTGTCCGCCACCAGACTGGTCATGTCGAAAAGCTGCTGCATGGCCGGACTCCGGCCGATCAGATCGCCCAGCGATTCTCGCACTGCAGATGGTGGATGTTCCGCTTCCGCCGGCTTCACATCCGGCATCATCGGAACCTGCTCTCTCTTGAACAGAACCAGCATCGAGCCGACCTCGCCCCGACTCGACGTCAAGGGAAAAGCCTGCTGCATCCCGCAGGCCGTGCCGTCTCCTCCACTCGAACAAGACACGCACTCCACCCCGGGTGCCTCAAACACTTTGATCGCCGGACAGGTCCCGCAAGGGTCCGTCCGGTGCGCAAACGCTTCGTAGCACTTGGCGTGTGGTCGGCGCGTTGTGGTCTCCGTCCACGCCGCTTCGTTCGCGTACACGACGTTGAACGATCGGTCCATGACCGCCACACGGTCGGACAGCCCCTGCGCTAATTGCTTGATCGCTTCGATTCGCGCTGCAATGATGGGATCCGTCGGAACCGGTTCGTTGTGGCGTTCTGAGTGAGACAAAGCGATTTCGTTCCTCTGGTGAGAGCCTCTCAAGCACAAAAACGGAGCCGACAAAGTGAAATAGCTGCCTGGCTTTATTCGTCCGACCGGTCAGGCGTGATCAGCACCTGTGCTCCCGTAATGGAGTAATTGTTGCACACAATTCTTGAGGTCAACAATGCGAACCGGCTTGTCGAAGTAGGCGTTCGCGCCTGCTTTCACCACCTGCGCCTTCAATGTCGCGTCGCCGAACGCCGTGATCACGACGATTGGACAGCTGGGTGCTATGGTCCGCAATCGGCTGATGTAATCATCCCCTCCGGCAGGCATCCGGAGGTCCGTCAAAATCAGATCCGGCACGGATTGCAGCACCGTCAGGAATGCCTCGTCTCCATTCCTCGCTTCACGCAGCTGATAGCCCATTCCGCAAAATTCATCGCACAACAGGCTGCGCATCTCTCGGTCATCCTCGACAATCAGTACCGTCGCGGTTGTTCTGTTTCCCACCAACGCCATTCTCTACCTGTTTGTTACAGGACCCATCGTAATGTTATGAAGAATGGAGCAAAGACAATGCCGATAAGCGGCCGACCAAGATACGCCTGAATTCAAAGGGATCCTGATAATGACGGATGTAGCCGAACATCCAGTGGCGAGAAACACCACGACCCAAAGGAGCCGTCCGGTGCAAGATGCTACAGTGCTGCCTACTGACTCATCGGCAGGAGGACGACAAACCTGGTTCCGTTCCCTTCCTTGCTCTCTATGACAATGGAGCCTTGATGTTCTTCAATGATCCCCTTGACCACCGTCAACCCCAGCCCGGTCCCCTGGCCGAATTCTTTCGTCGTAAAGAACGGATCAAAGACTTTCTCGATCACTTCCTGGGGAATTCCATGGCCCGTATCGGAGACCGTGAGTTTCACCATCGGTCGGTCTGCCTCCAAGCCGACACGAAGAGTGCCCCCTTCCGGCATCGCATGAAGGGCGTTCATGATGAGGTTGATCAAGACCTGGCTCATCTGATCCACGTCGGCCAGCACCATGGGGCAAGGATCGGCCATCTCCATTTCGACTCTGATCTGATTTCTTGCGAGACGCTCCTGAAACATCTCCATGCCGTCCTCGATCACTTTTCTTAGGTCAAGGGGAATGCGCAGCGGAGCTTTGCGTCGTGCAAACGAGAGCAGCTGATTCATGACCCTCGTAATCCGCTCAACCTGCGTGATGATCGTCTGGAGACCTCTTTTGATCGACTCTTCCGTCACACGATCCATCAAATATTCAGCCCGGCCAAGAATCACGTTCATCGGCGTCCCGATTTCATGCGCCATGCCGGACGCCAGCGTACCCAGTTCAGCGACCCGCTCAGTCCTCCGCAATTGTTCTTGAAGCCGCTTCCGCTCGCTGACATCACGGAGCATGATCAAAATAGCCGGTCCCTCTTCGTCAACAAATCGCGCTCCACTGACTTCTACATCCACGGCCCTTCCGTCGAGCGTCTCGATTTTCTCCTCAAGCATGGGCTCTTGTGCCGTACCTTCGAACAGTTGGTGGATTCGTTCCCGAACGGTGTCATGATCATCGGCATGGAACAGGTCCATGGGTGACTTTTCGAGAATCTCCTCGGCTTTTACCGCCCCGAACAACTTGATGGCCTGGTCATTGGCAAAGATGATGCGGTCCCCTCGATTCACTAAAATCGCATAAGGCGAAACGGCAATCAGGCGCCGGTAACGTTCTTCGCTTTGCCGCAGCAAGTGTTCAGCCCGCTTGCGTTCGGTCACGTCGGTCACGAAACCTTCCAGGTAACTGAGGGTGCCGTCCTGTGCATAAATCCCCTCCCCTCTCTCCCAGACCCATTTGACCTCACCGGATTTCGTCAGAATTCGGTAGGTCAACTCGAAGGGGCGATGCTCCTCCAACGCAGCCTGAACCTCGTGCCGGAGACGCGCTTGGTCACCTGGATGGATATGTTCGCCATAGGAGGCCGTTCGTTGTACGAGGTATGCTTCTACAGTGTACCCGGTCAGATCCGACACTCCTTCACTGATGTACTCGAAGATCCAGCCACGATCATTTCGGCAACGATACACGAAGCCCGGGAGATTGCCGATTAAAGTGGTGAGTTGCCGCTGGCTCTCTCGGTGAGACTCTTCAGCCCGTATTCGTTCGGTGATGTCTCGGAGAATGACGGTATAGTATTTCTTCCCGTCCACAGCGATATGCGAAATGGCGGCTTCGACCGGAAACTCTTCGTCGTTCGACCGGAGTCCCATGACCGTTCCCAGTCGGCCCATCTTTCGGCTCGTCACGCCGGATTGTCCGAATGTATGAATGTGGTGACGATGGGCGTCGCGAAAACGAGCGGGGACGAATCTGTCGAGCGGCTGCCCGATTGCCTTTTGAGTGGAACAGCCGAACATCTGTTCCGCCGCGCGGTTAAACAATACGACTTTCTGATCCTCATCCACGGTGATGATCGCATCCATCGCGGATTCAACGATGCTTTCCAACGTGAGTCGGTTGATCAGAAGCTGCCCTGCCGTCTTATGGCTGGTGACTGATGCGCCTTCGGTATCCGGCTGCGGTCCGGTCTCTTGCGCGTCCATTGTCAGCCCTCGATCAGTTGCATGCAATGATCATGGATAAGGACCTGATGCAGCACATACAGGCCGCCTCCCACGATGTTCATGTGAGTTCGGCGGCCGGGAAGAGGCAGTCATTCATCCGAGTGGGGTCTACCTTCGATTTCGGCGAGTTTACGATACAGAGTTTTGCGGTCGATGCCAAGGGCGTGGGCGGCCTGATATTTATTCCCACCGGTCTTTTCAAGAACTTTTTTGATGTACTCTTTTTCAAGCTCATGCAAGGGCAGCGTTTGCTCGGCTGCTTCGTCCAGCACACGCCGATCGCCACGGGCCCCTTGCACTGCCGCGGGCAAATCATCCGGACCAATCTTCTCGCCTCGACTGAGCGTCACGGCCCGTTCGATGACATTTTCCAGTTCCCGCACGTTACCGGGCCAGGCATAATCCATCAACATAGCCAAGGCGGCCTCACCGACACCTTTGACCCCTTTCCCGCGAGCCTCCCCGCACTTCTTGAGGAAGGCCTCCACCAGGAGCGGAATATCCTCCCGTCGCTCCCGGAGCGGCGGTAACTTCAGCTCGATCACGTTGAGGCGATAATAGAGGTCTTCGCGGAACCGCTTGCTCCTCACTTCCTCACTGAGATTCAGATTGGTGGCCGCGATGATGCGCACATCCACCGAGATCGGCTTGGTCGCTCCCACCCGCCGGATTTCCTTTTCCTGAATCGCGCGAAGAATTTTGGCCTGAAGCATGAGCGGGAGTTCGCTGATCTCATCGAGAAACACCGTGCCCTTCTGCGCTTCTTCAAACAATCCGCGCTTGTCCATCTTCGCATCGGTAAAGGCTCCTCTCATATGCCCGAACAGTTCGCTCTCCAAGAGCTGCTCCGGAATCGCCGCACAGTTAACCGGAATGAAGGGAGCATCTTTTCTGTCACTGTTGTAATGAATGGCTTTGGCGACTAATTCTTTCCCGGTTCCGCTTTCTCCGGTGATGAGCACGTTGGTCGGACTATCGGCCACCCGCCGAATGAGATCGAACACCGCCTGGATCGCCTTGCTCTTTCCCAATATCTGGTGGAAGCTGTATTCCTTGCGGATCTCTCTCCTGAGCCGGCTGACTTCCCGCCGCAACGCCGCTTCTCTGATCACCCGTTCGACGACGCGGATCAGTTCGTCTTTCTTGACCGGCTTGGTGAGGTAGTCACTCGCCCCATGTTTCATGGCTTCGACCGCCGTTTCCACCGACCCAAAAGCGGTCATCAGAATCACGTTGATATCGGGATGGTCCCGTTTGATCTGGATCAGCAATTCAAGCCCCTGCATGCCTTTCATGCGAAGATCCGTGAGGACGACCGCATAGTCCTTTTCGGTCAATCGCTTCAACGCCTCCTCACCGCTTCCTGCCATGGTGACCTGATGACCCCGGTCTTTCAGCATGTCATAGGCCAATTCCCGCATATCTGCATCGTCATCGACGACAAGGATCGCACCCCATTCTTCAGTCATTCACTCTCCAATCCAAAATAAGGAATGGTCCAGACCTCACATCTGCCCCAAACTGCCACAGGAAAGCAATCTATATGGCGCATTATTCACCAGTTTGCCGATGCCTGGGTTGTCGATAGGGCGAATGTGCAAAGGCAGGACCAGAGAGTATCAATCGGAGATGGGTGTCAGTTTAAGCTGATGACGTTGAGCCGGGGATCATTCTGCTGATCGCCGTGGTGAAACTTGAATCCACCCGGTTCCTGGTAGTCCATGGTAATCCCATTCATGCGCACGGCGCTGACTGAAGGTATCGCCATTGTTAAATCGTCGACGATCTGCACTTCGTCATCCGACTGAACGCGGTCCTCCAGCGTAATACTAAACGACAGCCGCTGTTCGTCCAGGTCCTTCACCTGCACCCTCACAATGGAATCTTCGGGGTGTTCACAAATCAACGCCTTCAAGCGTTCGACGGCCGATTGGGTGAGCTTCATGATCTATACCTTCACTTTCGACATGGCCTACATGTCACTACAATGATTGGTGGTCCGCATTCTTGCCGAGGCACAAATCATACTACCGTCCAGAATTGACGCTGACAATGGTTATCCATCGGCAATTGCACTCTCTTCTATGCACCTATAGACTGAACATGTGCTATCTCACCAAATAACTACAGATAAGTGGTGGCTACGGGGCGTCATTGCGCGATCAGTCGGCATCGTCGCCGTTGCTCTTGGGTTTGTCATCGGCATGTATGGACTCGATCACCCTAACTCATCCTGGCTTTCGACCGCACTGGGATTGCTTGTAACCGGGATCGTGGCGCAAGGCTATGGACTTTATTGCTCGATCAAACGGACGCAGCAACTGAACTCCAGATGATGTTTCCAATCCTGGCCGGCCGACGCTCGTTTGTCCTCAGCAGGTCCCAATGGTCCACATTCTTGACTGCGCTCGATGCCCCCGTGCGCTCCCTGCCTCGGATGCCACGTCTGTTGATCCGTCTTCTCCTTAAGCAATGGTATCAATGGCTTGGCTTTACGATGGTTTCCGCGTTTTAACATTGGCACGTGGCGTCTCCGGTCTGACAAGCTCTTACTTGCTCTGACCCCCCCTCCTTTAGAAGTACCGAGTTCGAGGAAGGCGCGTGGCGAACCGTCCGGCTACGCTTTGAGTAGTGCGATGTGCATCAACGGAAGGAGCCACCCATGCAAAACAGGAAGAGTCCCGTGCGGCACCACAGTCGGTTTCCTGTCAGCTGGCCCGTGTTGTATGGAAATGACACCTTTCTCGCCGAAGGGACCGTCTTAGATCTGACCGCGTTGGGCTGGCGAGTCGCGGGATCGATGCCGGTAGCGCCCGGAATGCAGTTGACCCTACAGGTGTCCGTCCCCGAACGGCCCACACCACTTCGTGTCCAACGGGCGACCGTGTTGTGGGTAAAGGATCATGAATTTGCGATTGAAGCCCACGAGATGGAGTCGAGCGATCAAGCCTGGGTGACCGAGTTCCTCCGGCACAAACTTGGGCTCATGTGGATGTCACGAACCACTGATCAGAAAACCTCGCTTCAGGCCGGCAACGAGACGCCTCGTCGTACAGCCGATTTGACACCGCCTTGCGTCCCATCCATTGAGGATGTCCTGCAGCGATTTCTTGCCCTGCATACCGATTTGAATGATGGACCTACCGAAGCGCGATGGAACGATGATTTGGACTCTCAGGAAGACGCGGCCGATGCATCGTGCGACCGCGTGCCGGAGAAGATTTGGCACGAAGCGCACTGTATCCTTCGCGGGATACTCGTCATTAACGAGGCTCGCGCACGGACCGGCCGGAATCTGATTCAAGAGAATTAGAGACGCGAGAACCAAAGCCTCACCAAGCGTCACTTCGCCGGCCTGGTCGATGAAACAGGGAAGCCATCGGAAGGCCGGATTCATAGCGATCTTCTAAATCGACCAGCCGCTGATAGTCCTCATAGCCCAAGATCACTGCAGTTGGACGGGCTCCTTTCTTGATCACGATCCGCTCCCCTTGATATCCAGCTCGCGCTAAGACGGCTGAGAAACTCGCCTTGGCCTTGGTCGCTGTTACAGTGCTTCCTGTCTGAACCCCATTCGTCTTTTTCATGGCCGTCATTCTAATGACTCAGGTTAACGCGTCAAACAGGTCATTTCTACTCAAACCCCGGCAGAACGGTTACGCTTCGATATCGAACCCAACGGTCAGGATGTCAATTCCCGCTCACTGACAGCCATTTTCCTAATAGGTAATTTACGAAGGGCGGGTTGAGTAGGCCTTTGATGTCGAACTGTATCATCGTGAAACACTGGTAAGCTGGCCACGCCTACAAGTAGTATTCCTAGTTGTTTGCTACCCGCCTTTATGACTAATGTGTAACCCCTTCAATCAATAATTTATAGGTTCCGGTCGGGAGCAACGAAGGAGGACCTTATGATCACAGTCAAGAGCCAGTTCGTCCAGCAGACGTTGGCAGCGATCACACTCGTCCTAGTTCTCGGTGCTCTCTCGATGATCTGGCCTGTCATCATTGGCCTATTTCTAGGTGTCCTCCTGCTGCTCCAATCTTTCAGCATCGAACAGGAAATAGCGGTGCTGTCGTGGGCCGAGATCGGTAACTTGTCGACCGTCTTTGCCTCGCTTCGGCGACCCACTCTTCCGGCGATTCTCTCGTAACGAGCCCGAGCGGCGCGTTCGCCAGTCGAGAGCATTCCGCCCGGAGAGGATGGGCTGCGGGTGGTTCATGCGCCGACGCGAAGGCTCGACTCGTACGAGGAATAATGCGGGTTAACCCGGCAAGGCCGACTCTGTGCCTGCCTCCATCTCCCATACGTCTATCATCAGACTTCTGCTGCGTATGATACCTTCATTCCCCGGCGCGCTCTCGATAAACGCTTGGTTCATCATCCAGGGTCAAAAACTCGACCTCACCAGGGATCTTCACTAAACTCACGCTGAAGACAGGCAAGATATCGAGGGGACCGTTCAGTTGAACGCCAGATCCAGTACTACAATCTCGCCGAGAACAAAGCTCGACAATAGTTTTACTCCTTCCTTAAGTCCAGCCAGACATCCGGCTCCAGTCTTCAGCCACGCTCGGAGGACCGACCTGCGTCGCCTCCATCCGGGCTACTAAGAAGGCGGAAGAACAGTGAAGATGGATTTAAACGTTTTGTATTTTGTCCAAAATGGTGACACGATCCGATTAATCGATCATTCTCTATTCCGTTTCTTCGCTGCCCTCAATGCACATTTCGCATTGGTCCAATTGCGAGGTGCCGTGCTCACTACAGAAATACCGGCAGCAGCGGTTGCACGTCATGAAGGTCATCCTGACTCGATCTCCGGCTTCGCATCGATCACACTGGCCGGCGCTACGGGCTTTAGGCATCGCTAATTCTCCACGATAAAACGTATTAGTTCTCGGGACATCATTCCATGATGTGGCGATTGCTGCAGGAAGGGGCATGCGTTCGCCACATAGTTATTCCTACACTGATAACACATGGGTGTTCGTCGCTCCACTTCAAAAGAGACGTACGTCGGTCTTGCGAATCACCATCGCAAAGGCATCGTTGTGAACCGCCACCAATCTTGCTGCAGGCTGATGAAGGGTTTGCTAGAACCAACCTAGCCAAGGATGGATTTGCGAGTTGTTTGATTCCACGACATCTTCTTCGCCTAATTCGCTTGATATGGCGGAGGCTATGCAGACGGACTAAGGATGAAGGTCGTTTTGAAAGTTCTGTCTTTGGTCCAAACTGGTGAGCCGGCTGGGACTCGAACCCAGGGCCCTCGCCTTAAAAGATCGAAAGAACGGGTTTTGACAAGTGCTCGCTATTGCAACGGTTTCCCCAATTTAATTGTGATATCGGTAACTTAGGGCCTTCTGTTGGTTCCACTGCATTCCATCCTTTCTGTCTGTTTCAGCAGAGTTTTGACACAAATTTGTCACAGCTAGTCCATACATCAATCGAATCAGACTATCATGTCTCCGATGGAAATACTGTACCTGAGCCCTCCTCAGACAACGTAACCCGCAAGAAACAGAAGTGGCCTCCCCGACTCGGCATTTCAGAAATGCTTCAACATGATCATTCCTCAGATCGTCCGGTGAGTAGCAATTGCCGCCCACCATCCGTCCGGAGATCCCACGCCGAGCCAGGAGGATCGGACGCTCACCACACGACTGCGGGAAGCCGGAGAGTTACTGGGCATCAGGCTGCTAGACCATCTCATTCTCGGT
>JAHBWU010000002.1 GCA_019636835.1 Nitrospira sp. | reverse complement strand
TACGGAAGAGGGCAGCTGACGGACCAACGACGCTTGGATCTCATGCGCCAGGCTGATCGCTTTCGCCTCGGCATTATTCACGAGAGGTGCGCTCAGGTCCGACCACCGAACCGTGGCTAAATCCTTCGCCAATCGATCGGCTGCTTGCTGCATCAACGGGGTATGAACCGGCACACTGACCGGCAGTGGGATGGCCTTTTTACAGCCTTGTGCTTTGGCCAATTCAATCGCTCGCTCCACGGCCACCTTTTCACCGGCAATAACCACCTGGCCTGGTGAATTGAAGTTCGCTGCCGCGACGACCCCGACGGACGACGCCGTGCGACACACATCCTTGACCGTCTCGGCGGTTAAACCCAACAGGGCGGCGACAAGTCCAGCTCCCGGAGCCACGGCCTCGGCCATGTAGCGCCCCCGTTTCTGGACCAGACCGACGGCATCACGATAGGATACGCCGCCCGCCGCAACCAAAGCCGAGTACTCACCCAAACTATGGCCCGCCACCGCAACCGGCCTGATCCCGACCGGCTCAAACAGTTTCAACGCTGCCACACTACTCACCAGCAAGGCCGGCTGCGTGAACTCTGTTCGATTGAGCCGCTCAGCAGGCCCGGTGAAGCATAACTCAGTGATATCATAACCCAAGACCGAAGAGGCCTCATCATAGACAGGTTTCAATGAGGGATGAGCATCATAGAGCGCTTTCCCCATCCCGACCGACTGCGAACCCTGTCCAGGAAAAACAAGCCCGATTCCAAGAGTCATGGGGCGTTAGATATCTTCGAAATCCCGCGTAAAGTCAACGGGAAAAGTTTTCACAATGTTCTGGATCACGACTTGGTCGTTCTCTACCATCGGATTACCGCAGAGGCCCAGGTCAATCCTGCCCCAAATGCCCCCAGCATCACCAACGAGCCATCCTTGATACGCCCTTCGCGAACCGCTTCATCCAAGGCAATCGGGATGGACGCGGCAGAAGTGTTCCCGTAACGATCGAGGTTCAGGAGCACCTTTTCGATCGGAAGACCAAGCCGCTCCATCACCGCCTTCAGAATTCGTACATTGGCTTGGTGCGGCACATACAGATCAAGATCCTCCACCCGGAGACCATTGGCCGAAAGGGTCGCACGAGCAATCTCCTCCAAAGTGCGTACGGCAACTTTGAACGTCTCGTTCCCTTTCATCTTGATATACTGCAAACGTTCGGCGAGTACCTTTTCGGACGGTGGAGTACGTGAGCCTCCTCCCGGCACCATGATCAGCTCGCAGAGCGCACCGTCGGAGCGAAGGTGAGTAGAAAGGATCCCTCGTTCTCCATCACTCGCACGGACCACGACCGCGCCGGCACCATCCCCAAACAGCACGCAGGTGTTCCGGTCGGTCCAGTCGGTAATGGCGGACATCACTTCTGATCCGATCACCAGGACATGGCGCATCCCATTTTTAACATAGGCATCCGCCACCGAAAGCGCGTAGACAAATCCACAGCAGGCGGCCGAAAGATCGCACGCCGCGGCTTTGGTCGCACCGAGCTGATGCTGTACGAGACAGGCCGTTGCAGGGAGAGGATAATCGCCCGTACAGGTGGCGACCAAAATCATGTCGAGATCGGTTGCGGCCAGACCGGCCGCAGTCAACGCCCGCTTCCCAGCCTGAACCGCCAAATCTGAACAAGCTTCCCCGATGGCTGCGATACGCCGCTCCCGGATGCCTGTCCGTTCTCGAATCCATTCATCGGAGGTGGCGACCATCCGTTCGAGATCCGCATTCGTCAGGACCCTGGCAGGGGCGTAGGAGCCGGTTCCGGCAATACAAGCTTTCATGTCTCCAGTTCCATCGGTGAACGGGAGCGACTCTCTTCAATATCTCGTTGAATCAGCTCTCGCACTCTGCCCTCAGCCATGCCCTTCGCTCGTCGAATCGCATTCTTGATGGCCTTGGCCGAGGATCGACCATGACAGATCATCGTGATCCCATTGACGCCCAGCAGCGGGGCACCGCCGAATTCAGCATAGTCGATTTTCCGCTTCAAATTCATGAGCGGCCCGGCAATCAAGGGATAGGCGAGTCGGCCGAGAAAGTGGCCCGAGATCTCCTTGAGCAGCAGTCGCTTGATCATCTCAGCCACACCTTCGGAAATCTTCAAGGCGACGTTGCCGATAAATCCGTCACAGACGACGATGTCGGCGATTCCGCTATATACATCGCGCCCCTCGACATTCCCCACGAAATTCATCGAACCGCCCTTGAGGAGCTTGAACGCCTCTTTGGTGACTTCGTTGCCCTTGCTGTCTTCTTCGCCGATGCTCAGCAGACCGACACGGGGATTCGGTTTTCTGAGCAAATGCTTCCCATACTCATTGCCCATCAAGGCGAATTGCTCAAGATGCTTGGCAGTGCAGTCGACGTTAGCCCCGACATCGAGCATGATGGCTTCCCCACTCAACGTCGGAAGACTGGTGGCAATCGCCGGTCTCTCAACCCCCTTTATCAGTCCTAAGACGAAGAACGACGCCACCATGCTCGCCCCCGTGTTACCGGGACTCACGACCGCATCAGCCTGTCCGTTCTTGACCAACTCTGTCGCAACCCAAATCGACGAGTCCCGTTTCTTCCGAGCAACCGCGGCAGGCGACTCATGCATTTCGACGACCTGGGAAGCATGCCGAATGGTGAGGCGGGAATCGTGACTGGACTGACGCTCACATTCCTGTTTGAGTGTGGGCTCGTCGCCGACGAGAATGACCTCGACGTCGAATTCTTTCACAGCCTGAACAGCACCCTCGACACAGGGTGCGGGGCCATGGTCGCCCCCCACCGCGTCGAGCGCGATCTTCATGCGAGATGGTGTACTCACGGATGGCGTTTAAAAGACAGGCTGATCACCTGTCGCCCCCTGGGCTCACGTCAGACGTGCTGGGAAACTCGCGCAATGGACCGGCTTGTACAACCTGCTCACGCCTCTTCGACTTGAATGACTGCCTTGCCCTTGTAGGTACCACAGTTCAAACAGGTATAATGCGGCAGCTTTAACTCATGACACTGTGGGCACACAGCCATTCCTGGCGGGGTCATGCGCAGCTTTTGCGTACGACGCTTATCGCGTCTCGCCCGTGAATGTTTATGTTTGGGATTGGGCATGATGACTCCTTCTTCCGCTGGATTCGGACCACCGTTCAGCGCTCACCGGGGTCCTTCAGTTTTTCTTTCATAGTGCGCAACACCTGAAACGGGCTTCCCGTCGGTTCTTCGCCACAACGACAAGGGCCTTCATTCAAATCTTTCCCACAACGGGTGCACAATCCGCGGCATTCCTCGGAACAGAGCGGGTGCATGGGAGAAGCAAGAATCAATTGCTCTCGCAGCATCGGCGCCAGTTCCAGATGATCACCCGTAAAGTAGTAGAGATCGTCGTTCTGTTCTTCCGCTTCGCCTTCCGGAGGCGCTGCCGGCTTTCTCTTCCGCGGATCGTCCCGCTTTGCGACAGCACTCGTCGCTTTGACTTCCCGCTCATAGGCCACACGTAACGAAAACGCCAGTGGGTCGTCAAAATCTTTGAGGCACCGCACGCATTGGCGAACTGCCGTCCCTTCCACGACTCCGGTCACATAGATGGTACGTTCAATCGCTCGAAGCTCCAGCCCCACTGCCAGAGTTCCGCGAATGGATACATCCGCATCCGTCAGTCCCAGCTCTTCTCCTGTCAGGTCTCCCGACAGTGAAAGACCTTCTGCCGTGATGTCCACGATTTTCGGTGTCAATACATCCATGGTCATTCTCGACAGTGTGCCGCTGCCCCACCTCGGTGCATCGAAATCGCCGATCACGTTCGCTATCGCTCCTCGGCAAAGCTGATGATGGCGATATGCCGAGCCCGCTTGACGGCCACCGTCAATTCACGCTGATGGCGCATGCAATTCCCGGAAATACGGCGCGGAACGATCCTTCCCCGCTCCGTCAAAAAATTCCGAAGAAGCCCGGCGTCTTTAAAGTCGATCGGTGCTTTTTCCAGACAGAATCTGCAGGGACGCCTTCGCTGGAATAACCGCCCCCCGCCACGTTCGTTGTCGCTTCGGTCCATTACTGCCTCCTCATGCTCCTGTCATTAACCTTCTTCGCCCATATCATAACCGGGGTCGTCGTGCATCGGAGGTTCCGCACCCCCCCCACCGTCTTGGCGCTTGGGCATGAACGTCACAGTCTGCGCGACCACTTCATGTTTGCTGCGCTTTTGGCCATCCTCAGTCTCCCATCGGCGCTGCTGCAACCGACCTTCGACGATCGCCCCGTTGCCTTTACTGAGATACTGTCCGCAATGTTCCGCCTGCCTGCCGAATACCACGATATCGACAAAGCAGACCTCTTCCTTCAAATCGTCACCCTGTTTAAAACGACGGCTCACCGCCAAGCCGAAACTCGCCACCGGTGTCCCGCTCGGCGTATACCGAAGCTCAGGGTTACGGGTAAGGTTCCCCATCAGTATGACTTTGTTAAATCCGGCCACCGTCCGACTCCTGTACCGAGGCTTCCACCGGACGACGTTCCATCAAGGGCTTCTCATGATGAACCGTCAAAAACTTGATGATGTTGTCTTCCAATCGATACGCCCGTTCGAGCTCACCGACTGTGTTGTTCGGCGCCTTAAAATAGAAATAGGCGTAGGTGCCCTTCCGCTCTCGACGCACTTCGTAGGCGAGCTTTTTCTTCCCTAAATTTTCGGCTTTGATGAATTGGGCGCCGGTCTTATCGGCGACGTTTTTCATCTTGTCGATGAGCGCCTTGGTCTCCTCATCGGAGACGGACGGACGAATAATAAACAGAGACTCGTAGAGCTCCATGCAGCGATCCTCCTGGACAAAGGCCCCCGAACCAGTCGGGAGCGAGGTGTAGGTGTCTATATGGCGTAGAGAACGGTGGACGGTAGCACAGGGCGGAAATGGCTGTCAACAAAAGCGGGGCTGATAAAGCAGCGGCAGCTCTTCAACCAGATTCGGCAGATTCATCATCTGTGCTAGATATCGTTTCTCCCGGCGGACGTTTCCTCCCTGACTTCGCCCACCCGCCTGCTCGTCTTTTCTACGTACTTGACTGGGATCGATTTTATTGTAACCATTGGTTACTTACCTGATTTGCCATGGATCGCCATATTGCCTGTTTACAGATTCCTGCTTTTCGAATCGTGCTGGCTCGTGCCGCTGATAGCGCGCTGAGGAACAGACCGGTGGCCGTAGCACCGACACATACGCCGCATGCATTGATCCGAGAGATTTCTACAGAAGCATTTCACGAGGGTCTACAACCGGGAATGCCCGTGGATCTGGCGCGGATGATCTGCCCTGGTCTGCGGATGATCCCTCCGGATTCATCCCTCACGCAAGCCGCCCATCGCGAGCTGCAACACCGTATTTCGTCCTTTGCACCGGCTTGGGAATCAATCAGGCTCGGGTCGCTCTTCCTGGACCTCACCGGCACAACCAGACTCTTCGGCCCTCCCATCGATACCGCGACCCGCATCAGCCGAGAGTTGATCCATCAGCAGGGTTGGCCGAGTACGATCGGATTGGCGGGAAACAAGCTGGTCTCGCAACTGGCCGTAACCACACTCGCGAAACCACCTCAAGTGTTGTCGATCCGCTCCGGCTGTGAACAACCGTTCCTCGCTCCTTTGCCGACCATGTTGCTTCCCGGCCTTCACCGGACCCACACCTCACGAGTCTTACAACGGTTAGAGGATTTAAACCTCCTTACACTCGGCGCAATTGCCTCCGTGTCGTTGGCACATCTGCAAGCCGCCATCGGTGCCTCCGCCGGTCTGTTGCACGACTGGGCACTGGGGATCGATCCCTCGCCGGTCCGGGCACCGATCGCGCAACCGACGATCGAATGCTTCCTTCATCTCGAGCCAGATGAGGTGGATGATCGGCTCTTGCTTGGGCGGCTATGCCGATTATTGGAGCAGCTTTGCACCACGCTTCGGCAACAGCAACGGATGTGCCGACATATCTCACTGACTATTCGTCATAGCGACCATGTCGAGCAGACTGTTCATGAGACACTGCCTCACAGCACCTACTGGGAAGTCGATCTCCAGCCTGTGCTGACCGACCTGTTCTACCGATGTTTCAGTCGACGGGTGCGTCTCACACGGCTGATGCTTCAAGTCAGCCGGTTGGAACCACCCGCCCGGCAACTTTTGCTCTTCGACGAGTCGGAATCCGTCGTGCTTCCCCGCTCTCACCGTCTCTCGCTGGCTCTGGATCAGATTCGCGCAAAATTCGGCGACCAAGCCCTGTCCTGGGGAAGGACGTTAACGCGCATTGTTCATGACAGTTCGTCGCGAAATCGTGCAGTCGCCAGGCGAGACAGGCGCGTGGAGTCCCGAGAGGCCGAGGCATACTTGAAACAGTCTGTTGAGGCCGCGAGGGACGAGCCCGTCTGCCGGCATGCCGGCTTGTCGCAGCCGCGAATCCACGATTGCAGCAGAACTGCTCATGAATAATGCGCGTTAAGATGACGGCTGTCCAATTCGTCCATCTCCATGTCCATTCAGATTATTCGCCGATGCGCGGCGTATCGTCGCTGGAAGAACTCTGCCTCTCAGCACAGCGGCAAGGATCGCCGGCCATGGCCTTGACCGATACGAACGGATTGTACGGAGCGATCCGTTTTGTCGAGCAAGCGAAACAACTGGGGCTCCGGCCGATTCTCGGCGCTGAGCTGACCACCGACGATCATCGGGCGGTTTTGCTGGCCAAAACACCGGACGGGTATGCCAACCTCTGTCGTGTGCTGTCGGAGAGACATTGCAATCCCTCATTCGACGTTCTCGCATCAGTCTCACGCTATCGTGATGGTCTCATCATCTTCACGGACGACGAAGCGGCGCTCATGGCTTGGGCCAAAGACTCGCGGCAAGACCTCTATGTCGAACTGACACCAGGGCCGGCTATGCATGATGCCCTCCTCTTCAGCCGTCACATCGGTCTCCTGTCCGTCGCCACCAACCGCGTGTACTTCTCTCATGCGAATGACTTTGCCACGCATCGTCTGTTGCGTGCCATCGCCCTCAACACGACTCTGTCACGGCTTCTGGAAGAAGCTTGTTGTACATCCAGACAGTGGCTGATGCCGCCAGCGCTCATGGCATCCCAGTTCCCTCATGTCCCTGAAGCGGTGGAGAACACCGTTCGCATTGTCGAAGCCTGTCACAGCGACTGGCGTTTCGGCGAGACGATCTTTCCCGCCTTTCGTCGACTGACCGATGAAGAAGCGTTTTTGACGCTCAAAGAAAAAACCTACGCCGGAGCACAGGATCGATATGGCTCCATCGCACAAGAGGTTCGTGACCGGATTGAAAAAGAGTTGGCGATCATCCAAGGAAAACGCTTCGCTCATTATTTTCTTGTGGTAGAGGAAATCGTCAAGACTTCAAAAGGAACCACCTGCGGACGCGGTTCAGTCGCAGCTTCAATCGTTTCGTACTGTCTTCACATCACCCATGTCGATCCGATCAAGCACAACCTCTTCTTCGAACGGTTCCTCAATCCCGGACGGAAAGATCCACCGGACATCGATATCGATTTTGCATGGGATGAGCGCGACGACATTTTGCAATGGGTATTCGAGCAGTACGGCGAGCGCCAGGCGGCCATGGTGGCGAACCAAAATAGTCTTGGGTTTCGAGCTGCCATTCGCGAAGTCGCCAAGGTGTACGGCATGCCGAGCGAAGAAATCGGCAGGATATCTTCCCGCGTTGTGCGTCAAAAAGATCTCCTCGGCTTTTCCACTCTTCCGACCAACGAACAATGGCTTTGCCGGATCTCGCAGGTACTGAAATTGAAAGCGCCATGGACTGAAATTCTCGCCCAGGCCCTGAAGGCACAGAATCACTTCCGCCATCTTTCCATGCATTGTGGCGGAGTCGTCATCGTACCGGACGAAATCCGACGTTACGTACCGGTGGAATATACGGCCAAGCGCTTGCCGGTCATCCAGTGGGAAAAGGACCAGACGGAAGATGCCGGGCTCGTGAAAATTGATATCTTAGGCAATCGGTCGCTGGCCGTGATTCGAGATGCTCTTGCGGCCATCGCCAAACATACGGGCCGGAGGATCGATTACGAGACCTGGGATCCGCTCAACGATTGCGCCACGCAAGACGCGATCCGACGCGGTAATACGATCGGCTGCTTCTACATAGAATCGCCCGCCACACGTCTCTTGTTGAGAAAACTGTGGACCGGCATGCCGCCGCATCGCCGCGCGGAGGCTGATGTCTTTGAGTATCTCGTCATGGTGTCGTCGCTCGTCCGGCCCGCGACCAACCCCTTCGTCGAAGACTTCATCCGAAGGGCGCAAGAAGACTCATGCGCAATCTGGCATGACAAGTTGAGAGGTATATTGGACGAAACACACGGCATCATGACCTATCAGGAAGATGTCTCGAAGGTGGCAATGGCTCTGGCAGATTTTTCAATCGACGATGCCGATCAGCTCCGAAAAGTGTTGAGTAAGAAACACAAGGCCAAGCAGCTGCAGGATTATCGCGTTCAATTTTTCGACGGTGCCACGGAGAACCACGTGCCGCTCGAAACCATCGAAGATATATGGAAGATGATTCTGAGCTTTGCCGGCTATAGTTTTTGCAAACCTCACTCGGCCAGCTACGCACAGGTGTCATTCAAGTCCGCGTATCTCAGAACTCACTATCCGGCAGAATTCATCGCCGCCGTCATCAGTAACCAAGGCGGCTTTTACTCCACGTTTGCGTATGTCTCGGAAGCCCGGCGCATGGGTCTCGCCATCCTCCTGCCGGACATCAACGAGAGCGATTGGGCCTATCGCGGTGAAGGCGAACGGCTGCGGATGGGCTTGATGCAGGTGAAGACAATCCCGAAAGAACTCGGCGAGAGGATCATCAAAGAGCGCGCACAGAATGGTCCCTACCGGTCATTCCAAGACTTTCTCGGTCGTGTGAAACCCGAGCCGGCACATGCCAGAGCATTGGTCCGCGCGGGATGCTGCGATTCCATCGTCGGCGAGCTGACAAGGCCGGCCTTGATGTGGCGGCTGTACGCGGGAAGCGATTTCGCCTCAAGTCCCTTACCGATTCCGGACGACTATTCATCCGCTCAGAAACGAGCCCAGGAGATCGAGTCGCTCGGCTTTCTGGCCAGCCGCCATCCTCTGACCCTCTACCGCAAGCAGATCGAACGGCTCCGACCGGTGCCGGCCTCCCAGATGCATCGATTCGTTGGTCGGCGCATCACCATGGTCGGTGTGCTGGTCACGGAAAAAGCCGCTGAGACCAAGCATGGCCACGCCATGGAATTCATTACCCTGGAAGACGTCACGGCCCTCTACGATGCTACGCTGTTCCCTGAGGTCTATCGCCGCTGTTGCCATCTGCTCTCGCCAAATCGGCTGTGTGTGGTCCGTGGGTTGGTGGAAGAAGCGTTCGGTATCGTGACGCTAACCGTCCTCGATCTCTACCTGTTGGAGTCGAGGATGGACGAGGGAAATCACCCGCGGCCTCTCGTAAGAGAACCAGTGTGTGGTGAATCATGCGACGCCCTATTAGATCCGCCGCACAATTCCTTCCTGTAAAACCGACCATCCCAAGTCTTCAACAGGCCGCCTCAGCCTGTACCGGATGCAATCTATATTGTGATGGCCATCAAACCAATTCCAAATTGACATATTGATGTCATGAGCATATGCTCTGACATATGCGGACTACGATTCGCCTCGATGACCAACTTCTCAGATCGGCCAAGCGCTTTGCCTATGAGACCGGTCAATCGTTGACGAAGTTGATTGAAGATGCTCTGCGACATGCGCTCGCGAGGCGCACGGCCAAACCAGCGCGCAAACCGATAAAACTCACTACCGTATCCGGGCACGGCCTCCGCTCCGGCGTGGACATCGACGATTCCGCCGCCCTCCTCGCCTTCATGGAGCAGCCTCATGGCTCTTCTTGACGTTAATGTGTTGGTCTATGCCCACCGCGAAGATACGCCCCACCATCGAGAGCACCTGGCATGGCTCGAAGCACTGATTCGATCAGAGCAGCCATATGGACTGTCTGATCTTGTTTTAAGCGGTTTTCTTCGCATCGTGACGCATCCCGGCGTGTTCAATCCCCCCAGCAGTATGGAGAAGGCACTGGCTTTTACCCAGGAACTCCGTGATCAGCCGAACTGCACGCTCATCAATCCCGGCTCCCGTCATTGGGAAATCTTCAGCAAGCTCTGCCGAACCGGTGGCATCAAGGGCAATCTCGTCCCCGATGCGTTTCTGGCTGCTTTAGCGATCGAAAGTGGGAGTGAATGGATCTCGACGGATCGCGATTACCATCGATTCTCAGGCCTGCGTGTGCGCCATCCGTTGGGATAACGCCTGTACTCATTGGCGCTTTAGGACGAAACCGCCATGACACTGCACAAGACTCCTCCTATGAGCTGAAAACAACTGTTATTCGACACCACGTGTGATCTGCAGAGTTCAGCAGAGACGCATATCTTCGCGACACGTGGCGAAAAACATTTGACGCCGCAACGATCACTGTGCTCGCTCTTCAAGCATTGGATTTCGCGCCAAGATTGACAAACGCGCTCGAGTAGCTCTGAAGATGTTAGGAATTACAGCTTTATTACAAACCCAGCCATGATCAGTTTAAATACTGGCAGCATCGTATCAAAGCGCTCCGGTTCCGTGCGACAAGTGAGTGTGAAGGCAAACCCATTTCTATGCGTTAGAACCTGTATTTGCTTAAAGGGTACTTCAATCCCAAAGCTCCTCATCGTTAGTTCCGTTATGTAAAACCTGGCTGGTTGATTGCTCAAATACGTTCGCCCACTTGCCAATAACCTGGCACCAGGCAAGTGAGATTGGATGTTTCGAATATAATCATCAGAAGCAGGCAGTATTTTATCAATGTCATCAGGACTAGAACCTATCTCAAAATAGTTGACGGTCTGGAACTCCCCCTCTATAAGTTCGGTCATGCTGCGGTTGTGGGACGACCAATGGGAACGGATTCGCGAACACTTTCCGGAAGAGCACATCCCGGACTCCCGTCCTGGGCGGAAGCCCGTCCCCACCCGGGCGGTGTTGGAAGCGGTGCTCTGGATTCTGAATACCGGCGCGCAGTGGTATCTGCTCCCCCAGTGCTATCCGAATTACAAAACTGTCCATCGTCGGTTTCAACAGTGATGTCAGCAGGAGGTGCTGCGGGAGGTCCTCACGCAGTTGGCCAATACGCTGCGGGAAGAAGGCACGATTGACGAGCGCGAGAGCTTCATCGACGCCACCTTTGCGGCCGCGAAAGGGAGCGGGGCCGAGGTGGGCCTCACGAAACGCGGGAAGGGCGTGAAGATTCTTGCGATTGTGGATCGGCACGGGCTCCCCCTCTCGGTCAGTACGCACGCGGCGAATCATCACGAAGTCACCCTGGTCCAACTCAGTTTCGATTTCTACATGCTCGAGGCCAAACCCGAACATCTCATCGGCGATCGGGCCTATGACAGCGATGGGCTCGATGACATCTTGAAGCAGGACGGGGTGAACCTGATTGCGCCCCATCGCTCCACGCGCAAACTCAAGACTCAAGATGGGCGTCACCTACGCCGGTATGAACGTCGCTGGCTCGTCGAACGCTTCTTTGCCTGGCTGCAATGGAAGCGGCGGCTCCTCATTCGGTGGGAGTATTACGCCACCAACTTCCTCGGGTTCGTGCAGCTTGCCTGCATCACGATGCTCCTCAAACAATTTTGAGATAGGTTCTAGTTTGTTTAAGTTCCTCTGAGTAAGTCACCACAACACTAAAATCATCTGTGCCGTTTCCACCATCACTCACAGTTTTGAGTTTGGTCTGCCCGTGACTCGTCGGCACCTTCTTCCAAGTTTTGGGGTACCATGCTGAAAATCTAAAATTTTGATCCTCATAGTGCACAAAATCATCATTTGTTAGCCTATTCACCGTCTTGGGGGATGCCATTGCAAGGACAAGCAGCATGAGAAGGATTGAGGAGTTCGGTTTCATTTAATCAGTTCCGCATCAAATGCTTCGATATTATTCCTTCCTCAAATGCTTCTCTTGCTCTAAACCTAAGATGCTTATAGCATGTGTCCGCTATATAATGCCCATTTGGGTTAGACAGGTTTACATCTAGAATGTTGACCCTATCATCAAGAGCACTATCGAGTAACGCATTGATATGTTTGTCCTTGTAACTGTATCCAATGACAACACAGGTTCGGGCTCTTTTTATCGAACATCTAAACTCGTATAGAAGGCTAAGAAATGGGTCATCAGGCTGTATTTTACTTCCCGGCCCCAAGACTAATTCAGGCTTTTCCCAGCCTACGGTTATACAACTTGGCAAATGCTGATTTTCTGTAGGACTTAGTTCCATAAGTACCTGAGGATTTTGAGGTTCTACGCTACGAGTCCTAGTATCCTGAGTCATGAACCAATGAAGAGAACCGTGAAGTTTATAAAGGTTAATGCCTTTATTTTGTGATTGGAATAGGTTTGGGCTCCAGGTTTTAGCTGTAGGATCGAATCCTGTAGTCCAATCTATCCCTCCTAGCCGGCATGCTTCTTCAACACAGCAATCGTAGTTGAGGCTAAAGACCTTTAAGCGGCCATGAGAAGGAACAAAATCTGCAAGTTTTGCTAGGTAGCACGGCTTTGCGTGCCTTGAACAAAGCAGGTGGGCAATGGCCTCGCAAAGGACAAAAGGTAAATGAGACAAAGACTCAACCAATTCTGGCCTAATTCTGGTATTGATAATCCTCCTGAACGGTTCTCGCTCTACATCGCGAATAAGTTTTACCCATTCAAAAAACCTTTCATAGTTCTCTGCTACAGATGGGTCATGAGCTGCGATATCGTCGAAAGCTTCCTTGTATGCAGGACAAGGTGTACCGTTCATATCAGGAAGGGTCGGCAGTAAGGCGGCCAGTTCTTTGGTGAGTTCGGTTACCATAGGCATTCCAGCATCTACAGAAGCACCCGCTCCCAGCAAAAAAATAACCTTTTCCAAAGTTTTCCCTTTCTTTGCGCGATGCGAGTCGGGTTGGGAATGTTTTTACTACTAGATCGCTGAACGCGGCGGCGAGTCGCGGCTGATTAATAATCGCTTCGCGACTTAGAGCCCGACTGCCATGCGGACTGGATGGACGGTTTCTCGAATCCCGTACGGCCCTGTCAAATCCACTTGCTCCGGATCGACATATGTCCCGAACAGCCGATCCCACAGGGTAAACAGGACCCCAAAATTCGCCCCCGTCCTCCCCATCTCTCTCAGATGATGCACACGATGGTAGCGAGGCGTGACAAAGAGCCACTCCAGTTTTTTCGATTGCCAGGTCACGTTCATGTGCATCCAGTTATTGGTTAGGACCAACATATAGCCATAGATCGGGAAAAATGCTGCGGGCACCGGTTTAAGTAGTGGGAACGCCAACAGATACGGGACATTAGCAAGGACGGTTTGTGGAAAGCTCGCCCGGACACCGGCCAGCCAGTATAGTTCAGTGGGCGAATGGTGCCATCGATGGATCGGCCAGCCCCATGACGTATGCCACAGCCGATGCATCCAGTAGGCAATCCCGTCGAGGACGAACAAGAACACTATCAGCTTGAAACCGAATGGAAGTGCCTGCCAACGCCAATAGGAGTAGTGAGGGAACGGGATTCGATCCGTCACCTGTGCGGCAAAGACGAAGAAGACCTGGTACGTGGTGAGGGCTGCCACATCCTGCGCGAGCACCTGACTGTAGGAGATCAGACGAGTGGGCCACCAATACTCTGCCGCGAAAAAGAGCAGGCCAATTCCCCAATAGATGGCGATTGCTTCCCATGCAAACGCATCAGTAAGCGAGTCGAGCATTATCACTACCTAAAAGCATGCTTAGATAACAGGAATAAACAAGGCGGCAGGATCGCTTATATTGCAGACCTGGGTCAAGTCCGTACGGGTACTCTGTTTCCTGCCTCTTGATGAAAGACTGGTGTGCCTGTGCGGTGTTGAGGAAAGCTAAACGTTGAACCTAAAATACACGATATCCGCTTCTTTGATGACGTAGTCTTTGCCTTCTAGGCGGAACAACCCTTTTTCCTTTACCTTCGCTTCCGACCCACAGGCCAACAGATCATCGTAGTGGTAAACCTCGGCACGGATGAAACCCCGTTCCATGTCAGAGTGGATCTTGCCGGCCGCTTGCGGCGCCTTGGTGCCTCTCGGAATCGGCCAGGCGCGGGATTCGATCTCGCCGGCGGTGAAGAAGGTAACCAGGTCCAGCAGGGTATAGGCTTCTCGTGTCAATCGGACGAGTCCCGACTCGGTGAGCCCCATTTCGTTCAGGAAGTCCGCCCGTTCACTCTCAGGCAATGACGACAGCTCGGCTTCCAGCTGTCCGCAGATGGTCACGACTCTGGCCCCGCGCTTGGCCGCAAACTCGCGCACTGTCTGCACCATGGCCTCGTCCGCATTCTTTCCTTCGGACACGTTTGCGACAAACAGAACCGGTTTGGCTGAGAGCAATTGACATTCGTTAAGGACTACCCGTTCTTCCGCTGTATATTCCCGATTGCCCAACCATTCGCCTTTGTCAAGTAATCCAATGAGCTTGGCGAGAAACTCCACTTCAAACGCAGCTTTTTTATCGCCGGCCCGAACTTTCTTCTCAGTCTTCTGTTTCCGCCGATCCAGTGTCTCCAGATCGGACAACATAAGTTCAGTTTCGATCACGCCGATGTCACGAAGCGGATCAATCCCGCCGCTGACGTGAACAACATCGGTGCTCTGAAAACAGCGGACCACGTGAAGAAGCGCATCCACTTCTCGGATGTGGCCAAGAAATTGGTTGCCGAGGCCTTCGCCTTTGCTGGCCCCTTCGACGAGTCCTGCAATGTCCCGCACTTCCAACGTGCTGTAGGTGGTTTTCTTTGAGATGAAGCTCTCCGTCAGTTTGATGAGACGAGGGTCCGGCACCAGGGCGATGCCGGTGTTTGGATCCACGGTCGCAAACGGATAGTTCGCTGCCAGGGCGCCGCCGCCGGTCAGCGCATTGAAGACCGTCGTCTTGCCGACGTTCGGAAGACCGATCATGCCGCAACAGAGACCCATTAGTTCGTGTCCTCTCCTTCGCTAGCAACCTTCTCTCTGACATTAAATTGATTCATTGCCACTTCCGCTCCGCGATGGACCAGACATTCCAGTGCGTCCACTGCCCTCTCCAGGCAGGGCTCAAAGACAGCCATCTCATCCTTCGTCACCGGCTCTAAGACATAGTCGGCGGAATCTTGTCCCGGAGCAGGGCGGCCGATCCCGATCTTCAATCTCACGAATTGCGGAGTTCCAAGCGCGTCGATGACGGATTTGATCCCGTTGTGTCCCCCATGACCACCGGCAAGCTTAATCCGCAGCCGGCCTGGTTCCAAGTCCAGATCGTCGTGCACGATGATGAGTTCGTTGGTTGTGAGATCGAACTTACGTAGGAGTCCTTTCAGCGGAGGACCGGAAATATTCATCCAGTCGAGCAAGCCGGCCAACTCGACCAATTCTCCGCCGAGCCGTCCGGAACCTCGTTGAGCTGTGCCGCGCAGTGAGAGTCGGATCGACCATCGAGCGGCAGCCCGCTCGATGACCCACATGCCGACGTTGTGACGGGTCTGGGCGTAGGCCTTTCCGGGATTGCCCAGTCCAACGAGCAGGTGCAACGTTACTTCTTCTTTTCAGCTTCTTTCTTTTCAGCCTTTGGAGCGGCTGCGGCTTCTTTCTTCTCGCCGCCCTTCGCTTCACCGGCAGGCGCTGCCGCACCGGCTTTGGCTGGTTCGGCGCCGGTCCCCTCAGCCCCAGCCACTTCCTTGCCCTTTGCCATGACTTCGGTCTCTCCTGCCGTACCCGCGGCGCTGGTGAGCAAGGCTTCGAGTTTGGCATCCGACATCGGTGCCGCGACGCTGACGACCATCTGATCGGCATCATCCAAGAAACGGACACCCTCGTGCGCTCCGATCTCTTTCACATGAATGCCGCTGCCGATGGTCAATGCCGACGCGTCGATTTCTATGTGATCAGGCAGAACGGCTGGAAGACATTCAAGGTGCACATCGCGCATGTTGTGGTGCAGCACACCGCCCTCTTTGACGCCAGCCGGGATCCCACCGATGACTTTGATCGGAACCTTCACCCGAATCGGCTTGCTCATGGAAATCTCAAAGAGGTCCGCGTGCAGGACGGCCCCGGTCACCGGGTCGACCTGATAGTCGCGTAAGAGGGCCGTGCGATTCGGTTTGGACTTTGCTCCGTTCACCGTGAGTGAAATGAGCGCGGTGCTGCCCGCATGAGACTTGAGGATCTTAACTAATTCTTCTGGATTGACGGTCAGCAAGAGACATTCCCCTTGGCCGTAAAGCACGGCCGGGATTTTTCCCGCCCGCCGCATAGACCGCGCGGCTCCTTTCCCTGCTTCTTCTCTTACTGCCACTGTCAAATCGAATTTCATGATCTTCCTCCGCTCCTCTACTTCTTACCCAGCGCCCAGTCGATAACGGCTTAGGCAAATAGTGAACTCACCGACTCATCTTCATGGATCCGTCTGATGGCTTCGCCCAGCAGCGGCGCCACCGACAATTGATGCAACTTCGGACAGGCCAATTCTTTCCCTCGCAGCGGAATCGTGTTGGTCACCACCACTTCGGAGAGACACGACGCCTGTAACCGTTCCAGAGCCGGCCCCGACAGCACTGCGTGCGTGCAGGCCGTGATCACGTCGCGAGCGCCGTGATCAAGACAGGCCTGAGCCCCTTGGACAATGGTGCCCGCCGTATCGATCATATCATCAAGGAGCAACACGCTTTTCCCTTGCACATCCCCAATGATGTTCATAATTTGCGCTTGGTTCGGACCCTCGCGTCGCTTGTCGATGATAGCCAGGTTGGCCTGAAGGCGTTTGGCAAACGCTCTGGCCCTCTCCACACCGCCGGCATCGGGAGAGACGACGACCAAATCAGTGATTTGTTTCTTCACGATATAATCCAGCAGAACCGGTAGCGCATACAAGTGATCGACCGGCACATTGAAAAACCCCTGGATTTGTCCGGCGTGAAGATCCATCGATAAAACACGATCGGCTCCGGCGGTGGTCATCAAATCTGCGACCAACTTTGCGGTGATGGGAACACGCGGTTGATCCTTGCGGTCCTGACGAGCATATCCGAAATAGGGGATGACGGCCGTGATACGATTGGCTGAGGAACGTTTCAGCGCATCAATGATGATCAGCAACTCCATCAAGGAATCGTTGACTGGTTGGCAACAGGACTGCACAACGAACACATCGGCGCCACGCACGTTTTCATCGATCTTGACCCGAATTTCTCCATCGCTGAAAGACGAGACCGTTGCCTCACCCAACTTCTGCCCAAGATAGGCGCAAATTTCATGGGCAAGCGCAAGATTGGCGTTCCCAGAGAAAATTTTCAGTTCCCTGTTCATCGGACTTTCCTGAACCGTTATCTTTCTATCTATAACGTATTGGATTCTCTAGTGGTTCTTGAGCGGTGATCGGCGTCGGCCTTGTGTAGGCCAACTCTCTCGTTCGATGTACACACTACCGGCGAAGCCAATCAAAGGGTGAAACTGTATCGGAAATTGCTGGCATCTGTCAACAAACGATCATGGAACGCTTGTCCACTACGGCCAGGGGTCAGTGGGGGGGTGGAAACGGTATAGACCTTGACGTGAGGTTCGGTCCGAAACTCGATCTCGGCCCGCCGAGCTGTCGTCTCATCACGAAACACCCCAAAGACCGTTGCTCCGCTCCCCGACAATAGAGCCGTCTCGGCCCCCTCAGCGAGAAGCTTCTGCTTGATTTTGTGAAGGACAGGGTGAGCCTTGAACACCGTGGCTTCAAAATCGTTTTCGGCGGCTTGGAGCACTTCTTCCCATGAGAGCTCAGATGCTTTCCCCAGCCCCGCATGCACATCCGAAAGCGGCTGTACCCCTGTGCGGTTTACAGAAAGCTGCTGATACGCCCACTTTGTTTCGACCGGAAACCCCGGATTAACCAGGACGACCCATCGGTTCCCCTTGATTCGCACTGGCGCTACCTTTTCACCTCGCCCTTCTACAATCGCAGAAGGAGCGAAAAAGAAGAACGGGACATCGCTTCCGAGTGCTTGACCAACGTGAGCCATCTTCTCCCTCGACCATCCCAAACTCAATAATCGGTTCAGCCCGATAATAGTCGCCGCGGCGTCACTGCTCCCCCCTCCCAACCCAGCCCCCATCGGAATTCGTTTTGCGAGGACCATGTCCAGTCCAACAGTCTGTCCGCTCTGTTCAAGTACTGCCGCAGCGGCACGATAGACCAGGTTGGAAGGATCCGTCTTTAAGGAAGACTCATCGCATCGCAAGGTGATGGTCGAATGACTGTTGCTAAGGGAAAGCGCGAGTTCGTCCTCTAACTGTACGGTCTGCATCAGAGACCAAAGATTGTGATAACCGTCAGGTCGACGGTCCAGAATACGAAGGACGAGGTTGATCTTGGCTGGGACGAAAACGGTAATGGACGCAGGTAAGACGATTGATCGGGAAACAGGGTTAGTCACGACCTCCTTTTATAGCATACTTCTCCAAGCGATACCGAAACGATCTGGTGTTCAGACGGAGCATCCGCGCGGCTCTCTTTTTGACCCACTTCGATCGTTCGAGCGCCTTCAGCAATAGATCCTTTTCGATTCCGTTGATGAGCCCTTCGAGATCCAACCCTTCGTCAGTCAGATCCAGAGGCAGCGCCGGTTGTTGCGACTGCGTCGTGGGTCGATGAAGCCATCCGCGCACCTCGGTATCGGTCACCGGCCCTTCCGTCGAGAATGCGACGACCCGTTCGATCAGATTTTCCAACTCACGGACGTTCCCGCGCCATTCATGCCCCAGCAAGACATGCATCGCCTCTGGGCTGATCATGGGTTTGGGTTTACCGCTCTCCTTTGAAAACCGTTCCAGAAAGTGATTGACCAGTAAAGGAATATCGCCGGCACGCATGCGCAAGGGAGGAAGCCGTATAGGAATCACATCCAAACGATAATACAGGTCTTCTCGAAACGCCCCTTCCGCAACCGCTTGCTCGAGATCCTTGTTGGTGGCGGCCACCACACGTACGTCGACTTTGACGTCTTGATTGCCGCCCACCCGCCGAAACTCCCGTTCTTGGATGACACGCAGCAGCTTCACTTGAATCGTCGGGGTCGTATCGCCGATCTCGTCGAGGAAAATGGTCCCTCCGTCGGCGATTTCGAACAGCCCTGCTTTATTCGAGATCGCTCCGGTGAACGATCCCTTCATGTGGCCGAACAGCTCACTCTCCAACAAAGTTTCCGGCACCGCACTGCAGTTCACGGCCACAAAGGGGAGGACGCTTCTGGCGCTGTTGTAATGAATCGCTCGCGCAACCAATTCTTTTCCCGTTCCACTTTCGCCGCAGATGAGGACATTGCTTTTCGAGTCAGCGACTTTCCGTACGACATCGAACACCTTCTGCATCGCTTCGCTTTGACCGACCAGCTGCGCGAATGACGACTGACTCGCCATCTCTCGCTTGAGAAGCATGTTCTCGGTCGTGAGGCGCCGCTTTTCAAGTGCATTCCGGATGATCAACTGGACTTCATCGACTTGGAACGGCTTGGTCAGATAGTCGTACGCACCCTGTTTCATGGCCTCGACGGCGGAATCCGCGGTGGCAAAGGCCGTAATGATCAGCACGACTGTTTCCGGCGAGGCGGACTTGACGGCCTTAAGGACCTCCATTCCATCGATCTTCGGCATCCGCAAATCGGTGATGACCAGATCAAAGATTTCCCTGTTCAGAAGCTCGATGGCTTCTTCGCCATCCATGGCACTGGTCACGGCATACCCGGCCCGTTTGAGCATGATGCTCAATACATCGCGCAAACTTTGTTCGTCATCAACGACTAGGATCTTTTCCACGGTTCTCTACCTTCGTGCCAAAGCCGCACTCCTGAATCCGCCGTACGAGGCAAGCAGACTCCAAATCGCGTTCCTTGCCCTTCCTCGCTTTCCACTTTGATCCACCCTCCGTGAAGATCGACGATGCGATGGACTGCGGCCAACCCCAACCCAGAGCCTCGCTTTTTGGTGGTAAAAAATGGGAGAAAAATTTTGCTGAGATTGTGCTTTGAGATGCCTTTCCCAGTATCATGGAATGAGATCTCTACCACCTCAGCTTTTCGCCCAGCGACGTCGACCTTTCTGCATCCGGTTGCAATCGTCAGTTGCCCACCCTTGGGCATGGCATCGAAGGCGTTCACCGCTAGATTCCAGAACACTTGTTTCATTTGATCCTGATCCACTTGCGCGGGCAAAGCCCCGGTGCACGGAACAGACGCGATGCTGATGTTCGTTCGACTTCGTGCTTCATGTTGTACCAGATCAAGAGTCTCAGCAAGGACTTTGTTTAAATCGTACTCCGCCAAATTCAGTGCGGGTGGCCTGGCATACTGGAGAAACTCCGTGATGATGGTATCCAACCGGGTCGCTTCCCGAACCGCGATGTCCATCAAGCGTTGGCTGGTGTCATCGGCCTGGAGATCCTTTCGAAGCATTTGCATCGCTCCGGCCAACGCGCCCAAGGGATTCCTGATTTCATGCGCCATCCCCGCCGACATTTCCCCCAGACTGGCCAACCATTCCTTCCGACGCATTTCTTCTTCAAGGTCACGGATCTGAGTGAGATCTTTGAACACTCCCACCAGTCCCGTCTTTTCTCCTAGCTCGTGCAAAGGCGCGAGCGTCATGCCGAGGATCAACCGATTGCCGTCGGACCGCTTGCACTCCACTTCGAACCGCATGTTGGCGGACACCTCCTGCATGCGATCCTCTTCAGACTGACTAGGATGCCAATTAAACACCTCCCGCCAGGGACGCCTCTGTACTTGCTCAAAGCTATAGCCTGTCGCTTCCTGTGCCGCCGGGTTGAATGAGGTAATCCGGCCCCTCTCGTCGGTCGTAAAGACGCCGCTGCTGATACTGTGCACGATATTCTCATGGAAAGCTTGAAGCCGGTTTAGTCCCTGTTCCTTTTCACAGAGCGATTGATCGGCCAGTCGGAGCTGATCCGCAAGCGCCCCACTTAAAAACCCGACGACCAGGAACGCCAAACTGTAGACTCCAAATGCCTGGAGCGTTTCGGCGGCACTGAGGTGAGCGTGAGGCAACCATCCCCATACCTTAGCGAGCCCGTACATCTGCACATTGGTTAGTGCTCCAAATAAGATAATGCAGAGACTGGCGGTCAAAAGCCCAACACGACGACGTGGAACCAGACTTGCCACCGTCACGCTGATGACGTAGAGCACCGCGAACGGACTTTCGATTCCGCCCGTTCTTGCGATCAAGACCGTCTCCAGCATGAAATCCACGGCGATCTGGACCCATGCGAATTGCACGAGAACTTGAAGAGTAGTGAGCCACCGGAACAGGAATGAATAGAGAATCGTGACCGCATAGGTAAAAATGATCAGAGCGTAGAACGTTTCAACGCGCTCCCCCTTGGTCACCTCGAAGGCAAGGGACAATCCCAAAAGAAGTGTAACGAGAACAACTCGCCATCCCATCAACCAGTAAATTCTGTCTTTGATACCTCTCATGAACCGAAACCTCACCTACAAGATGGTTCGTCATAGCGTCGCGCCTGACTTCGCTGAGGTGCCGGCCGACACCGTTATGTCTTGGAAAGTACGTCGCTCGCGGTCGTAACGATGAAAGGAGATCACTGAAAAGTCAGCGGCTTCATACCTTTGAAGGGACGAAGCCGCTTCGCAATATCGAATCGTCTATTTGCTTACCCGATAGCGGACGCCATCGTAAAGATCGGCAGATACATTGCCACCACGATAAATCCGACGGTGACGCCCAAGAACACCATCATCATCGGCTCCAAAAGGGCCGTGAGATTCGTCACGGCCTGATCCACCTCGTCTTCGTAGAAATCGGCGATTTTCCCGAGCATGCTATCTAATGCACCCGTCGATTCTCCGACCGATATCATGTGGGTCACCATCTTGGGGAATGTCCCGCTTTTGGCGAGCGGTTCAGCGATCGTCTTCCCTCCACTGATACTGACTTTGGCATCAAGAAGCGCTCCCTCCACCACCTTGTTTCCGGAGGTCTTCGCGCAAATCGTCAATGCCTCCAGCAGCGGAACGCCGCTCGCCAGCAAGGTCCCCAACGTCCGTGTGAATTTCGCGACCGATGCTTTTCTGATGAGATCTCCAAACACCGGCAGTTTCAGCAAGAGCTTATCGATCGCCAACTTGCCTTGTGGAGTCGCATAGTATTTTTTGACCGCCACCACGGCCGCGATGATCACCCCCAGAATGATGTACCAATTTCCTTGTGCGAAATTACTCATGTCAATGACAAGCTGCGTCGGTCCTGGAAGCGCCATCTTCCCGCCGGACATTTCTTTAAACATTTTCTCAAATACCGGAATAACCCAAATCATCAGGACCGTAATAACGATACCGGCAATTCCGACGATGGCGGCAGGATAGACCAGTGCACTTTTGATTTGCCCCTTCAACTTCATTGCCTTCTCAATATGTTTAGAGAGACGACCAAGAATGGTATCCAGCAACCCTCCCACTTCACCTGCATGGACCATATTGACATACAAGTCATCGAATATTTTGGGGTGCTTGCGGAGGGCGTCTGAGAACGTCGAACCTCCCTCGACCTGGACTTTGATCTCACCCACGGATTTTCTGAGAGCCGCATTCTCCGATTGGGTCGATAAGATTTCCAGGCATTGAATCAAGGGCAAACCGGCATTGATCATGGTCCCGAATTGCCTGGTAAAAACAACCAAGTCCTTTTCACTTACTCCGCTTCCGAGTTTAAAACTGAATCCCTCTTTGGCCGCCTTCTCCTCGAGACTCGTCACTACTACGCTTTGTTTGCGTAGTTGGTCCACCGCTTCGTCGCGAGACTTCGCGACGAGTTCACCTTTTTTTACCCCTCCGGATTTGGTCCGCCCAACATATGCAAATGTGGCCATAGATTCTCGTCCTGTTATGGCTCCCTGAACTCCTGTACGGAAGACTAGGACTACGAAGCGAGTCTACTGGTGGGTCGGAAACCTGTCAAAAACAATTGAATTATTTACCGAGCGTCTGAAGAGGTCGTATGTGCAACGAAAATTCGCTAGGCAAACGGAGGAGCCGCATTCGTGTCTCGATACCCTCTGTAAAGGTAATGTAACCCTGAAGCGAGGGTGAACCCAACCATCAGCACGACGAGTGGAGTGAGCATTGAGCGGTCGAGCCCTCGCCATGTCAAGAGAACAATCAAAAGGACGTAGCTCAACTGAAGGAGGGTCGTTCCTTTTCCCAAGAACGTCGGAGTCACATTGATCGGTGTATTGGTGACGTGAGCCACCACAGTCCCCAGTAGGAGAATAATGTCCCGGCTCACGACCAAGATGACAAGCCAGGACGGCACCAGGTGCAGTATCGCCAGCGAGATGAAGCTCGACGTCAGCAGCAGCTTGTCTGCGAGAGGATCAAGTAACGTCCCCAATCGTGTCCGCTGATTCAGCTTGCGTGCAAGATGCCCGTCAACGGCATCCGTTAGCCCCGCGACGAGTAGTGTCAGGAGTGCGAACCCATAGGAGCCGTAGGTCATGAACCCTATGTAGACAGGGACCAAGAGGATTCGAAGAATCGTGAGGCTATTGGGGATGTTCATGGGATGGAACTGGACGGGCCTCTGGCTGGATGAAGGGAGGCATCATAATAACCGAAACCCCGCTTGTCAACGAGTTGCAGGTCGCACGAATCACCCCCTATAATTGATTCATCGAGGCTTGTCGTCAACTGTTATTTCGGAGGGATAAGGAAGCATGAGCACATTGCCACTGATGTTTAAGAAAGAAGGATTGGTCGAGAAACATCAGCTTGAAGGAGTCGACCCAAGCGACCGCTATTTTAACCGCACCATCCTGGTCAACCGGATTCTGGCTGGATACTCGGCTAAGATCATGTATGAAGCCTTCGTTGTGGAGAGTCGGTCACACTCGACCATTGCAGCTGCGGTAAAGGAATTAGTAGATAAACTTCAAGAATCCGGGTTCACTCGCATGAGAACGCGGGCCAATTTTAAGGGCACACGCTATCTTGCCGAAAAAGAAACGTGGCTCGACTATCCAGACCGGTCTTAAATCGAGCCGATGAATTCCTGATACACCAGATCATGAATCGCAGGACGGAAGTCCCGGATTGCTTCATTTCTGCTCGAAGGATGCACGCGATTCGAGAGCAACACGACTTCTAATTCTCGCACTGGATCAATCCAGACGGAAGTTCCCGTATAGCCGAGATGCCCAAATGATTGGGCTGAGAAATAGCGTCCCGCGGAGGACGGGACCGATGGAGTGTCCCACCCGAGTGCCCAACTAGAAGCTCCCTCCGGTTTCTGTCGTCGTGTAAATTCCTGGACCATTGTCTGATCGAGGATCGTCGCTCGACCATGATGGGCTCGCAACCACTCGCCCGAAATCGCCAACACCGCATCGGCAGTCCCAAACAGCCCGGCGTGCCCTGCCTCGCCACCCAAAGCGGCTGCGTTCTGATCATGCACTTCTCCACATAAGAGGTGCCCTCGCCATCGATCAACCTCTGTCGGCGCTACGGCACCGGTATCGTCTTCTAAACTGTCAGAAAATGCATGGAGTCGTTCGGACGGGATAAATCTAATGCGTGGCCCTCCCAGCGGACGTACGATGTGATCAAGAAAATAGTCGCTTATGGGTTGTCGGCTGCTTCGTTCAACAATAAGGCCGAGCAATATAAAACCGAGATCGCTGTAGAGGCTGCGAGCGCCCCGTTCATACACCGGCGCCTCAGACCGAATGAGGCTGAGCATAGCCTGTTTAGCCTGCTCTCTCTCTCGAGCCGAGGAAGGAATTGTTCCATCCAGACTTAGCCGTTCATAGAACCCACGCCAGCCTGGCAATCCGGACGAGTGCGTCAGAAGGTGACGAATCGTTGCAGAACCGATCGAGGCATCGGCACATTCCGGAAGATGGTCGGCCACATGGTCATCAAGCCGGCAATGGCCTTTCTGTATCAATAGAACGAGAGCCGTGACGGTTGCCAACGGTTTGGTTAATGAAGCCAGATCATAAATCGTGGAGGCACTGACGGGGGCTCCTGGAGGAACCGTCGAAAGATGACCGGCATGAAAGTAAGAAGCCGGTCTGTCGCCGCACCGCACGGCCAATACGGCTCCCGGAAATACCCCATCGGTAACGGCTCGATTGAGTGCTGTTTGAATGACACTGAGATCGGGCATCGAGATGATGATCGACGGGAGACGCTCAGGACAAACGATCGGGACTACGCAGCGGCGGCACCATCAACCGGAAATGGTCAACGGGTTGGGCTTGATTCCCCTTCCAACTTTTCTTCCTGCATGACGCCATGATCCTGGTATGCTTCACTTGTTTCCACATCCAGCATCCGCTCGAATGTATGAAGCGTCGCCCGCATCCGCTCAACCATGAGCAACCGCTGCTTCTGCAGCACCGACAGGTCTCGCTGTGTATTTGCCAGCTCGATTCGCGCTTGTCGGAACAATTCGCTGGCTTTCAACTCTGCTTCTTTGACGATCAACTCGGCATCGCGTTGCGCGCTTCGCTTGACATCCTCGGCTAAGGACTGCGCCGAGACCAATGTGGTAGACAAGGTCGCCTCTGTTCGTTTCAACTCCGAGACCTGCTGCTCAAGCGACACAATACGGTCACGCAGCATGGCATTGTCACGGTTCAAGAATTCGACGGTTTGTGCGATCTCTTCTAAAAAGCGGTTGACCTCTTCACGGTCATAGCCACGAAGCTTCACTTGAAAGACCATCTGCTGAATATCGAGCGGTGTGATCCTCATAGCATCCCCCTTAGTTGAGTCAATTCATCCGTACCGCGAAATCCTTAATCGATTGTACAACCGCAATCTGTAAAAACCAGATGGTCACGATGACGACCAACGGCGACAAATCCACGCCCATACTCCAGCCCAATCGCCGTCTGATTGGGGCCAAGACCGGTTCGGTGGCACGAGTAAGGAATTGAACAATCGGGTTCCAGGGGTCCGGATTCACCCAAGAGATCAGAGCTCGGGCGATGACGACCCAGGTATAGATCGTCAACGCATAGTCAAGTACCGTAGCGATCCCTAACAATGTATTTCCCACCACAAACATCAGCCTCCCAGCTCCTGAGAACGTTTCGTCGCAGCCTCAACGGCATCGATCAACATGCCTCGGAGACCTCCCTGCTCCAGCCGATGCAACCCCGCAATCGTGGTTCCGCCGGGAGACGCCACCTCATCTTTAAGTCGCGCCGGATGCTGCCCGGTTTCTAAGACCATCCGTGCCGCACCCAAAACGGTCTGCGCCGCGAGGAGACTGGCCGTCTCCCTCGGCAAACCCATCTTGACGCCACCATCGGCCATCGCTTCAATCATGAGAAAGACGTAGGCCGGCCCGCTTCCGCTCAACCCGGTCACGGCATCCATGAGACGTTCATCGACGGGCACAACCCTGCCGGCCGATTCAAAGATCTGTCGTGCACATGCCACCTCACTTTCTCCTACCCCGGGACCGATCGCCAAGGCTGTCATCCCTTCGCCGACCATCGCTGGCGTATTCGGCATAGCGCGAATGACGCGAGACTGTGGCCCACAAGCCTCAATAATTCTCCGGACTTGCATTCCTGCAACCACCGAGATCACGAGCCGTTTCGCCAATACATCCCCGATCTCTTTGAGGACGTCGGCCGTCACTTGAGGTTTCACGGCCAGCACGACGATATCTCCCGAGACGACCGCCTCATGGTTCGTGAGACCAATCTGAACACTGTACTGTCTCTTAAGATGATCCAGCCGGGTCGTATCTGGATCAGCTACGTGGATCTGGTCGGCCTTGTAGCCCCTTGAGGAAAGCACCCCACTGATTAATGCCTCTGCCATCCGGCCACCACCCACAAACGAGATGCTTTGTGAACTAGACATGACGTGCCCCAAAAATGGCGGTGCCAATACGGACCAGTGTCGCCCCTTCCTCAATCGCTACTTCATAATCGTTTGACATTCCCATCGACAGTTCATCCATCCTCACGGTCGGTAAGTCTAATGCCGAAATCTGCCGAGCAAGATCACGGAGTTTGCGGAAATACGGCCTGGCTGAATCCGGATCAGCAGTCGGCGGAGGGATCGTCATTAAGCCTTTGATACAAGTATGTGAGAGATGCGCCATCAGTGGTATCGACCGCACAACGTCATCAGGATGAAACCCTGCCTTTGTCGGTTCCTTCCCGATATTCACTTCCAGCAAGACATTCTGCCGACGACCGGCCTCTCCCGCACGGCGATCGATTTCTTGTGCCAGTTCTAGACTATCCATCGAATGAATCAGGTCGAATGGGCCGATCACGGACCGTACCTTCCTTCGTTGCAGCTGTCCGATAAAATGCCAGTGAACCGGCATCTGGGTGAAGGCGGCAATTTTAGGAAGCGCTTCCTGTACACGATTTTCACCCAAGACGGACAAGCCGGCACGCACACCTTCCGCAATGTGTTCGACGGTCACGGTCTTCGTCACAGCCACCAGCCGCACGGTACCGACTGAACGTCCGGCTTTTTCTTCCGCCGACCGAATTTTCATGAGAATCGATTGAACACGTTTCGCTATCGCTTCTGTGATGAGCGGTTCCATCGTCCTCTTGCGCGAGTCACTGTCGCTCATTCAGGTGAGCCGTCCTTCCTTATTCTAGCGGAAGAACTTCAGAATTGGCAGAGTCTGACTTATCCTCGCCTCATCGGCAACCCGATGGCGCTGACCATGGTGCCGTTGACTTTCCTCTCACGCCGATAGGAAAAAAAGAGGTCCTCATGACAAATCGTACAGAGGTTGACGGTCGTGATGGACTTCGGAGCCGCCCCAAGTGTTTGCACCTGCTCCTTGACGAACGCTTTCAAATCAAGATACGCCTTTCCGTCTCCCTTCGTTCGTACCACTTTTTCCCAATCCGGAAATCCCTGACCCAGACGGTCGAGAACCGGCTCATCCACTTCATAGCAGCAAACCCCAGCGGATGGGCCGATACTGATCCGTACATGCTCCGGACACGAGCCGAAGCGAGACTCCAACAGTGCCAGCGTTTTAGGGACAATGCCGGCAACTGCTCCCCGCCAGCCGGCATGGACCGCGGCCACGACCCGACGTTTAGGGTCATGCATCAGGATCGGAACACAATCCGCCGTCCGCACCGCCACCATAATTCCAGGTTGATCAGTGACCAAAGCATCCCAGCTACCCACAAATCGGTCGGTCGGTGCCAAGGCGCGGTCCACCACCAGCGCCTCCGTCCCATGGACTTGCTTCACTGAGAGCGTCCATGAGGACGACGCCGCACCTGCGATCCCCCTCCGCGGGATCCCCACTTCAAGGCCAAGTCCCATGGCATGCCGGCGGGTCCCGAAAAAGTGGCGGACCTGACTCCCGGAATCTGCAAACGCCGGCACTGTAATGACGGATGCGCTTGTCATACTCAAGTTCAATACCTCATCACGTGAAGAGATGCACGAGATCAGTCTGTTTGTTTGCGAAGAAATGTCGGCACATCCCATTCATCTTCGGCAGTCAGCACCGCTCGGTCCATCGACTCTCGGACATCGTTCATTCTTCTTAAAAACGCGGGGCGATCGAGGTCTTTCATCGGTCGATCTACCGCCAGCGACGCGCCCATTCCTGTCAACACGGATGGGACGGGTTTGGCCGGTCGACTCGTTCCCCTATCAGCTCCGATCGTGGCAGGCGCTGAGTCCTCTTCTCGTTCAAACCCAGTCGCGATCACCGTAATGATAAGTTCCTCGCCCATGTCTGGGTTGATGACCTGACCGACAATGATATTGGCTTCGGGATCTGCCGTCTGTTGGATGATCGAAGCGGCTTCTTCGATCTCGTGCAGCGACATGCTGGGTCCTCCTGTAATGTTCAGGAGAACGCCGCGGGCCCCCTCGACACTTCCTTCCTCGAGAAGAGGACTGCACATAGCTTTTTGAGCCGCTTCGATCGCCCGATTCGGCCCATAAGAAACGCCCATGCCCATGACCGCTCGTCCGGTGTGTGACATCACGGTACGGACATCGGCAAAATCGACGTTGACATGTCCGGTGGTCGTAATGACGTCGGCGATGCCTTGGATAGCTTGCCGCAACACGTCATCTGCGACTTTGAACGCTTCGAGAAGCGGAGTTGATTTGTCGACGATCCCCAACAGCCGCTGGTTTGGAATGATAAGCAATGTATCGACGTGCCGACGTAAGTCGCGGATTCCTTCCTCCGCGTGCTTGTGTCGCCGTTGGCCTTCATACTGAAACGGCTTGGTGACGACGCCTACCGTGAGGATACCCATTTCACGAGCGATGCTGGCCACAATGGGGGCGGCTCCTGTGCCGGTCCCTCCTCCCATCCCGGCCGTGACGAAAACCATGTCGGCTCCTTCGAGACATTCTCGGATGTGCTCTTTACTCTCAAGCGCGGCATCTCTACCGATCTCCGGCTTTGCCCCCGCACCCAACCCGCGGGTTCGTTCCGGCCCGAGTTGGATCTTATAAGGAGCCTGCGATCGATCAAGCGCCTGAAGATCTGTGTTACTCGCGATAAAATCGACACGCGCGAGTCCGGAGGTGATCATCGTGTTGATCGCGTTGCACCCGGCCCCGCCGATTCCGATCACCTTGATGCGGACCGGCGACAGTATGTCATCTTGAAATGAGAACATTGGGGCACCTCCTCACATCGCCTCGCACGACGACCCACCTGCCGCCCGCAAGGGTTTTAAAGGTTAAAAGACCTCCAACACCCGCTTCGTCCACCCACGCATTTTGGCCCAGGTTCCCCCATTGCGAAGCCCTGCCGTTTCCAGCTCATCGACATGTCGCCGGGCGTGTAACAATAGACCGACCCCGGTCGAATGACTGGGATGGCCGACAATATCGCGTAACCCTCCGACACCGGCCGGCAGGCCTCGGCGTGCAGGCAAGTTCAAGACCCTCCCTGCGGCATCGGGCATACCGTCCAATAAGGACGTGCCACCGGTAATCACGACCCCGGCACCCAGCATCCCTTCATAGCCGGCGCGCACAATTTCTCTTCGGACGAGCTCAAACATCTCATCAACACGCGGCTCCAAAATCTCGGCGATATCCCGTCTGGAAAATGTTCGAGCCGGCCGATCTCCAACCGACGGCACGTCGACGATCTGATGCCCGGTCACCAACTCAGTCCGCGCAACGCCATACTGGGTTTTGATTTTCTCAGCCTCCGTCTGTGAGGTAAGGAGGCCGATGGCTAAATCCTTCGTCAAATTTTGGCCCCCGATGGGGAGGACCGCTGAGTGACGAATGCTGCCGTCCAGGAAAACAGCCAGGTCCGTCGTTCCTCCTCCCAAGTCCACCATCGCCACGCCTAGGTCGCGCTCCTCTTGGCTCAACACCGCCTCGCTGGATGCCAGCGGCTGGAGAATGATGTCGACGACGTCGAGTCCGGCTCGATTCACGCTCTTCACGATGTTCTGTGCGGACGTCACAGCGCCGGTAATGACGTGCACGTTGACTTCCAAACGATTGCCCGACAAGCCCAACGGTTCACGCACACCTTCCTGTCCATCCACCATAAACTCTCGCGGTAACACGTGAAGAATCCGGCGTTCGTGGGGGATCACGGCGAGAGTGCGCGCGCTTTCGATAGCCCGCTGGATATCCTCGCGAGTCACCTCGGCTCGTTTCAGCGCCACGACGCCCTTGCAGTTTTCAGCGGAAATGTGACTGCCCGCAATACCGGTGTAGACCGAGTTGATCTGGACGGCCGCCATCAACTCCGCTTCTTCGACCGCTTTCTTGATGGATTCGACGGTGCTTTCGATATCAACGACGACTCCTTTGCGCAGGCCGCGGGAGGGGCTCGATCCGACGCCGATAATGCTGAGTCCGCCGGCGTCGGTCATCTCCGCCACGATCGCACAAATCTTCGTGGTTCCGATGTCGAGTCCGACCAGAATTTGATCCCGTTTCGGCACCGCAATCACCCCCCTTCCCGTACGACGATCCGATTCTCGTACCGGAGATCCACTTCGTTCGCTCCGTGCCGATGACCGCCAAAGTTCAGAGTTTTGAGCGTCGGTTTGACGCGTCGGAACCGTTCCCACTGCTCTCCGACCGCTTCTTCTCCGAACTGGAATCGCACCCCCTGTACGAGTGCGACAAGGTTTGACGGGTTTTCGGCGTTCACTTGCAGCCGGCCTTCGAATGTTTGTCCGACCAATTTTGCAAGCCCGATGCCCGACACGACTACCTGTCTCACCGATTCAACCCCTTCCAACAAGCCTTCAGAATCGATTCCAGTCACGAGAGGCAAGGCATCATCATCGGTCTGACCGAGCCTGGTCAGCACATGCCCCTCCGCATCAGTCAGAAAGTTCTGAGAATCGGCACGGATGACGGCGGCCGGTATTCGTTCGACGAGGGATATGTGTAACTCATGAAACGGCACACGGGTCACTTCGGCCTCTTTGATCCACGGATGAGATTCCACCTGTTCCTTAATAACTCTCGTGACAATATGGTGGAGTCCCGTACCGGGTTTTACTCTTGCAAGCTCGAGCACTTTCTGTCTATCGATATGGTGGTCTCCTTCGACGGTGATGGTCTTGATTTCCAACAATGCTTGGAGGGCTGGGCCGGAATATTTCACACCCATCACAACGAGCCCCGCCACGAGCATCGTAGCGGTCGCCAGTCCAACCCATCGAGCAAGGGTTTTCCGTCTGGTTTTTTTTGCCCGGCTCGTTTTCTCCGCTGCTCTTTCTCCTTGTGGATCTTTCCACTGATTCTTTCGTGGCCCCACCGGAGGGGGTCGCCGCCTTCTTCCCAAGAATCGCATCACAGTCACTCCTTTGTGATTACCCGTGCAAAGCGACTCACGCGATCAAGCGCCGACTGCAGAATCTGTTCGACTAGGTCGTCATACGCGATTCCAACTTGAGCTGCGGCCATGGGCAGAAGGCTCGTTTCCGTCATGCCGGGAACGGTATTGATTTCCAGGACATACGGACGACCTCTCGGAGTAATGCGAAAATCCACGCGAGCGGCTCCTTCGCACCCCAACACCTCGTAGGTTCGTCTGGCTAACTCACCGATGTGGTGAGTTACCTTGAGAGGGAGCGGCGCAGGACAGAGGTACTGGGTCTTGCCCTTCTGATATTTTGCCGAGAAGTCGTAAAAACCATCGGGCGCCACGATCTCAATGGCGGGAAGTACTTTCGGACCTTCCGTTGCTGTTCCCAAAATTGAAACGGCAGCTTCATGTCCGGGAATATAACTCTCCACCATCACTTCTGGATCATAGCGATGGGCCAGGTCGAGAGCCTTCCGCCATTGGCCGGCTCGCCGTACGACGGTGACTCCGATCGTGGACCCCTGAGCAACCGGTTTGACGACAATCGGCAATTTCAGCTTTGCCTGCCTTAGAACTTTCGCCAATGACGGCCTGTCGCTTTCCCGCACAACAGTTCCTGAAGGTAACGGAATACCATGTGCAGCCAATAACGTTTTTGTGGCAGCCTTGTGCATTCCCACGGCACTCGCGCGTACACCGGACCCGGTGTAGGGAATTCCCAATGTCTCGAGAAATCCCTGGACGGCTCCGTCTTCCCCGCCCGGTCCATGCAGCGAGAGAAACGCAATGGCGACTTTGTGATCCTCCAAATCTCGATGCAGACGCTCGGTGACGTCGATGGCCACCGCGTCGTATCCTCGACGGATGAGGGCCTGATAGACGGCCTGACCGGTCTTCAGCGAAATATCCCGCTCTGAAGATCGTCCTCCCATGAGCACGCCGATCCGAGCATTTGTCATAGGACCCATCGTTACGACCATTCCCTTTCGCTATCCCACCTTATTCGTAACGGTTCGTCACGCAACCGCCCAGCGGGCTAAGCTTCACCCACGATTTTCAATTCGAGATCCAATCTGATCCCCGTCTTTTGAGCGATTCGAGCACGCACCTTCTTGATCAGTGAAAGCACGTCGGCGGCACTGGCATGCCCTTGATTCACGATAAAATTGGCATGCTTGGTCGAAACTTGTGCGTCACCGACCGATGTTCCTTTGAGTCCTGCCGCTTCGACGACTCGCCCTGCCGAATCATTCATCGGATTCTTGAACACACAGCCGGCGCTCGGTAGCGCAAGCGGCTGCGTATCACGGCGGTAATGGAGATAGTCCTTCACCACTTTTTCGATGTCCGACCTCACTCCCGGCTTCAGCTGCAGCCATACTCCGACCACAACACCCGGCAGTAATGTCGCCCGGCGATATCGAAATTCGATTGCTTCTGCCGGGCAATCGATCAGTACACCTTTCGGCGACACAATCCGGACGGCTTTCACCGAGTCCTTCATTTCACCGAGTCGTGTCCCTGCGTTCATTACGACACAACCTGCAACAGTGCCGGGAATACCGGCCGCCCACTCCAATCCGGCCAAAGACCGGCGGATAGCATGGCCGATCAGCGTCGGCATGCCGACGCCTCCTTCGGCATACAAAATGGATCCTGGTTCTTCTTTGACCGCGCGCAATTTTGCCAGACTGACCACCACACCTCGAATTCCTTTGTCCCGAACGAGGACGTTGGTGCCGCCCAACACAAAGATCGGAAGTTTCTGTTCGTGCGTTTGCTTGACAAGACGGACGACATCCTCCACATCAGCCGGCTCCACCAACACATCGGCCGGGCCACCGATGTGGAACGACGTGTACCCTCTAAGCGGCGCATTGAAGCGAACCACCCCGCGAACGTCCGCCACGGCAGACTCCAATCTGCGCTGTGCCCGCATTGGCTGCACCTTCGTTCCATTCGTTTGCACCCGATGCTTCATGAGCCATCAGGCAGACTCAAGCCGTGCAAGAATCCCTGTTCCAGCCTTCCAGATATCACCCGCCCCCAACGTGAGAACGAGGTCACCCGGCCTTAGATGAGGCAGTACCTGATCCGGCAACGTTTCCTTGCGTTCGATGAAGGTCACCGCTGGGTGGCCTGCGGACTTGATCGTTTCAGCGAGAGCGGCTCCGGAAACTCCCGGTATCGGTGATTCTCCGGCCGGATAAATTTCCGTCGTGAACAGCAGGTCAGCGTGATCAAAGGCATGCACGAACTCTCGAATGCAATCCCTCGTCCGGCTGTATCGATGCGGCTGAAAAAGAACCACCAATCGACGGTCCCAGCCCTGCTTGGCGGCAGCCAGAGTCGCCTTCACCTCAGTGGGATGATGGCCATAGTCGTCGACCACCATAATACCGCCGGCTTCCCCTCGCAAATGAAACCGCCGCTCCACTCCCGTGAAGGCCGCCAATCCTTTGCGGATCAGGTCTACAGGAATTTCCAGCTCGAGGCCGATGGCAATAGCCACCAACGCATTTGAAACGTTGTGGATGCCCGGCACGGCCAATCGGAAGGGGCCAAGATTCTTTCCACGGAAATGCGTCCGGAACTCGGCACCCCATTGTCTCAGACTGATGTCGGTGGCCTTGAAATCCGGTGCCGTCCCGTCCCGATCGCGAAGCCCATAGGTGTGATACCGCTTGACCAGGCGAGGGAACAGTGCGGCCAGATGATCGTCATCGGCACACAATACCGCCAGCCCATAAAACGGAATTTTATTGATGAACTCCAGAAAGCTTTCGTTGATGCGTTCCATCGACCCGTAGTGATCAAGGTGTTCGCGATCCAGATTGGTCACCGCCACGATGGTCGGGGAGAGACGGAGAAATGACCCGTCGCTTTCGTCTGCCTCCGCCACGAGCAAATCACCTCGTCCAAGCCGCGCGTGGCTACCCAAGGCATTGACTTTGCCTCCAATCACCATCGTGGGATCAAGGCCGCCTTGCGCCAACACGTTCGCGACCATCGATGTCGTGGTGGTTTTTCCATGAGCGCCGGCGATTGCCACCCCAAACTTCAGGCGCATCAGTTCCGCCAACATCTCCGCCCGCGGAATGACTGGGATCTGCTTGGCCTTCGCCGCCACGACTTCGGGGTTACTCGCCGCCACGGCCGAAGAGATGACCACAACCTGCGCCTCCCCCACATTGCTGTCTTGGTGTCCGATGAAAACTTTGCCACCGAGTTCTTCCAGTCGTTTCGTCGTCTCCGAAGCGTGCAGATCTGAACCGGTCACTTTGTATCCCATCGTGAGGAGGACTTCTGCGATGCCGCTCATACCGGCCCCGCCGATTCCGACGAGATGAATCTGCTGTATCTTGCGAAAGAGCGTCATACGCCTTAGCCTTTGTCGTCCTGCAGAAATCTGTGATTGAATCCCCCGTCCCCCAACAACCCTAACCTCCGGTCGCTCTAGTAGATTGGTTGATGTCATGTGTCACTCCCATGAGCGCGTAACATTCACCGACGATCACTTCGCCGGCATCGATTCGTCTCATCTCCAAACTCTTCCGCTGCATTTTCTCCAGCCGCTCCGGGTCCGATAGGGCAGATTCGATCATTTCACCCAGTTTCACTCCGGTGAGATCAGCCTGCGGAAGAACAACGGCACCTCCCGCCGCCTCCATCGCCCGCGCATTCTTCATCTGGTGATCATAGATGGCCGTCGGCAGCGGAATCAGAATCGCGGCTTTCCCACAGGCCGTCAGTTCGGCAATCGTCATCGCACCGGCACGAGCCACCACCAGATCAGCCGTCCTGAGGACGGTAGGCATATCGTAGAGAAATGGGACGACCTTGGCTTGGATACCCAACGTTCGGTACACATCACTGACTCGTTTGAAATCTCCCTCCCCCGTTTGATGCGTGATGGTCAGGCCGGGAAGACGTTGGCTCAGTTGGGGTAACCCTTCCAACACTGCGCTGTTGATAGCCCTGGCCCCCTGACTTCCGCCGAAAATCAGCATGTGCCGGCGATGCTGCTTGGTCGACACGCTGTCGGTCGGTCGCACCAAGAACTCTTGACGGATCGGTGTCCCGACGACGCGCACCTTTCTCCGGTCAAAGAAAGTCCCGGCCGACTCAAATGCCAAAAAAACCCTCTGCGCAAATGGAGCGACGACTTTGTTGGCCAATCCGGGATGGGCATTTGGCTCCAAAATCACCCGGGCGATTCCTTTCAAGGCAGCAGCAACCAACATGGTCGGACTCGTATAGCCCCCTACTCCAATCACTAAATCGGCCTGCCGTCGCTTCAGAATTTTCAGCGATTGCCGGATTCCAAGAGGCACAGAAAGTACTCCCCTCACGACATCCAGCAGTCCCTTTCCCATGACCGGCTTCGCGGTAATCAACGCCAACTCGAATCCCTCATGAGCGAGTACCCTGGACTCGATCCCGCGCGCCGTCCCGACAAAGAGAATGTTCGTGGATGGATCGCGGCGCAAAAATTCTCGGGCCAGCGCGACAGCCGGATAAAGATGCCCACCGGTCCCACCCGCCGCAATCACAACCGTCATCGTCGACTCGCCCATCCACGTCCACTCTGTTGTCTCATCTCTTCTCGTCCAGCTTGCCGATCCCGCGAGATATTCAGCAAAATCCCTACTCCGATCAGGCTGATCACCAAGGAAGATCCACCATAACTGACGAACGGCAATGTAAGCCCTTTGGTCGGCAACAATCCCGTCGCAACACAGGCATTGACCATTGCCTGGATGCCGATGAGCGTCGTGATGCCGATTCCCAGGTAGCGACCGAACGGAATGCGTGCCCTGGTGGAGATCTGAAATCCTCGGGTCACGAAGAGGGCAAAAGAAAGAACGATGATCCCCGTTCCAACCAACCCGAGCTCTTCGCCGACGAGTGCCAGCACAAAATCGGTATGAGATTCCGGGAGGAAGAACAGTTTCTGCTTGCCTTCCCCCAACCCGACTCCGAAGAGTCCCCCCTTGCCGAATGCCATGAATGATTGAGTAATCTGGAATCCCGTATCCGACTGATCCCTCCAAGGATCTAGATACGACAGGACCCGCCGGCGCCGGTAGGAGGATGTCAGGACGAGCGCGAGCCCGATCAGCACGGCAGATAAGGCCAGGGTTGAGAGGTGAGACCAGCGCGCACCGCCAACGAACAAGAGCCCTCCCGTCACCAACCCCAGCACCACCACAGTTCCCAAATCGGGCTCCAAAAGGACCAACCCACTGATGGCCCCAATGACGAGCAGCGCCGGCAGCAGCCCCGTTGAGAACTGTTGGAGCCGATCTTCTTTTTTTGCGAGATACGCGGCGAGATAGATCACACCGATCAACTTCGCCATCTCCGCCGGCTGAACCGAAATGGGCCCCAGCCGTAACCAACGCCGAGCCCCATTGGCGGCTAGACCGATTGATGGAATAAGGACAACCACCAGCAACGCGATGACGAGACCGAGGAGAGGAAGCGCAAGACGCTTCCACCATATGTAATCGATCCGGGACGCCACATGCAGAAGGACCAAACCAAACGCCAGCCATGCCAGTTGCCGCTTCAGGTAGTACCAGGAGTCGTGGAATCGATTGCCTGCCACCACAGCACTCGCGCTGAAGACCATCACAAGGCCGACCAGCGCCAGCGCAATGGTCACGAACAGCAAGATATGATCCATCCCCACCCGCTTCGGAGCGCGCGGGGGGGGAGAGGTGGACCACGGTAAGGCCAAGGTCCCTCCAGATCTCTGTGACATCGTCCAGCGTCAATGCTCCTCTGCCTTGCCGTCGGTTACTCCGGCAAAGATTGCACGAGAGCTTTAAACTGCCGCCCTCGATCTTGATAATCGGCAAACATGTCGAAACTCGCGCAGGCCGGCGACAGCAACACTACGTCGCCCATACGCGCTCCCGATGCCGCCGATTCAACGGCCTGCTTCAATGTGTCGGCCCGTTCGATCGCCTGATAGCCTTCCATCGCCTTCGCAATCAGCGGCGCCGCTTCACCGATCAGGATGAGTCGCTTCACTCTCCGACGAATCGCGGGAGCCAACCGAGAAAAATCCCCTCCCTTGTCGCGTCCACCGGCTATAAGCCAAATCGGTTGGTCGATACTCTCCAACGCTTTGAGTGTCGCATCCACGTTGGTACCCTTTGAATCGTTGATGAACCGTATGCCCCGCCGCTCACGAACGATCTCCAACGCATGTTCCAATCCGGGAAACTCTCCGAGAACCCGGCGGATGACGTCGAGGGGACACCCGCTCAAGAGCGCATAGGTTGCAGCCACCATGGCGTTTTCGATGTTGTGGTTGCCGATGATCTTGACCTCGCTCCGCGTACAGATTTCCTGCGTCTGACCACCGATGATCGTCATGATGTGATCTCGATCGAGATATGTTCCCCCTGCCAGATCGGGTGGCAATGTCTGGGTCCTCGTGAAACCGAGCACGCTGGCCCTCGCGCTCCGACGCAGAGGAGCCACCCTCGAATCATCCAGATTGAAGAGGGCGTAGTCGGACGGAGTTTGGTTCTCGAATATTCTGTTTTTGGCCGCGATGTACTCGTCGATCGACTCATAACGATCCTGATGGTCCACCGTCACGTTGAGAATCGCGGCGATCCATGGATGAAACCGCTCGACGGTTTCCAGCTGGAAGCTCGACACTTCCACCACCACAGCGTCGTATGGACATAGACGACCCATCTTCATGGCTCGCAGCGATTGCACGGCGGCCTCACTGATGGCCGTGCCTAGATTCCCGCCTACAAATACCCGCTTTCCGCTCTCTTGCAGCATTTTCCCGATCAGCGTGACCGTCGTGCTCTTCCCATTCGTGCCGGTCAACGCCAGAATCGGAATGGAAAGAAACCGCGATGCGAGATCGAGTTCACTGATGACCTTCACACCTCGATGACGAACACGTTCAAGCGCCTCCAGCCGAGAGGGGACTCCCGGACTAACAATGACGAGTTCGGCCTGGTCGAGAGCCGATTCATAGTCGCTGCCCAGCACGAGGCGGGTTGCCGCCTGATCCAGAGATCCAAGCACACTAAGCAACTCTCCTCGATCCTTCCGGTCGGCCACCGTCACTAAGGCGCCTGCTTCCTGCAATAAGTAGGTAGCGGCTACGCCGCTCCGTGCCAGCCCGACAACTGTGACGCGGGCTCCTGCCAACTGCGTGGTGTCCACCCCCACCATCCCGATTACCTCAACTTGAGCGTACTCAAACTCAGTAGCGCCAGCAAAATGGCGATGATCCACAGGCGTACGACGACTTTCGGCTCTTCCCAGCCTTTCATCTCAAAATGGTGATGAATCGGAGCCATTAGGAAGATCCGTTTCCCTCGGGATTTGTATGAGGCGACTTGGAAAATGACCGAGACCGCTTCAATCACGAAGACACCGCCGACCATCAGCAACAACAACTCATGCTTGCTGATGACTGCTACCGCCCCAAGGGCCGCCCCAAGCGGGAGCGAACCGACATCTCCCATGAAGACCGAGGCCGGATAGGTGTTGAACCAAAGAAATCCAAGACTCGAACCCAGGATGGCCGCCGTAAAGACCGCCAACTCTCCCGCTCCGTCGATGTGTGGGATCAGGAGATATTCCGACATCAATCGGTGACCGGTGACGTAGGCGACCACGGTGTACGCCAAGGCCGCAATCATCACCGGACCGATGGCCAACCCATCGAGACCATCTGTAAGGTTGACGGCATTGGAACTGCCGACGATCACCAGAACAGCAAAGACAACATAAAACCATCCCAAGTCAGGCGTAAAATTCTTAAAAAATGGCACGCTCAGCTTCGTGTTGTAACCGGGCAGGGAGTACAAAATCAGCGCCACGATGAGCGCAATGACTATTTGTGCCGTGAACTTTTGCGACGCCGAAAGCCCTTTCGACCGAGCCTTGATGAATTTGAGATAGTCGTCCACAAACCCAACGGCGCAAAAACCCAGCGTCGCAACAAGAACCAGCCAGATATGGGGACGTGAGATATCCGCCCAAAGCAGCGTCGACAGCGTGACTGCAAAGATAATGAGGATGCCGCCCATCGTGGGCGTTCCACTTTTGGCCAGATGTCGCTTTGGTCCGTCGTCACGTATCTGTTGTCCCAGCTTGATTTCCTGAAGTTTGCGAATCACCCACGGCGCCAGCACGAACGCGATCAGGAACGCCGTGACAGCGGCGTATATGATGCGAAAGCTCTGATAACGAAAGACATTCAGAAACGAGAATTCTGTATGGAGCGGATAGAGCCAGATATACAGCATAGTCTGGACGACCGTTACGAAGCCCTTTTCGTCGTACGTTTTGCTCTTTGGAGCGCCTCAGCGACCAGCTCTAGCTTCATGCCGCGCGACGCTTTGATCAGCACGGCATCACCCGACCTTACGACCGTTTTCACGGCGGCCGCGGCGGCGCGTGCATCCGGCACTTCGAGGATACGGGATGGATCCAGTCCTGCCTGCTTCGCCCCTTTGGCGAGGCTTCGCCCCAATACGCCGCAAGCCACAAGCTGATCGATGCCTTGTCGTGCCAAGAATCCGCCGACTTCCTCGTGCATCTGGACGGCATTCGTGCCAAGTTCCAGCATGTCTCCAAGAACGGCAATTTTCTTTCGTTTCGCCCCCATTTGCACGAGCAACTGCACCGCCGCTTTCATGGAGGCAGGATTGGCATTGTAACAGTCGATGATCAACTTCACCCCCTGATTGACCAGCACCTGTGACCGCATGGCAGCGGGTCGGAAACGGGACAGTCCCTGAGCGATCGTCCCTCCGGACAAGCCCAGGACTGAACCGACCGCGCCGGCTGCCAAGGCATTGGTGACGTTGTGCTCTCCCTGGACTCGAATATGAACGAGGGGATGGCGTACTGTTCCTGGGAGCAGAAGACGAAAAATCGTCCCATTCCGCCCATCGGATTTCACGTCCATCGCACGGACATCGGCCTTTGATGAAAACCCGAACGACACCACGCGACATCGGGCTCGCGCGGCAAGATAGTCGTAATACGGATCATCGGCGTTCAGGATTGCAGCCCCATCACGAGGAAGCAGATCGAGCAACTCCGCCTTTGCTTGAGCTGATACCTCCATCGTCCCGAAAAACTCCAAGTGGTCCGGGCCGATGTTTGTAATGATCCCGATCGTAGGTCGGCTTATTTCGCACAACCTGGCAGTCTGACCAAGATTATCGACTCCCATCTCGATGACCGCTCCCTTGTGTCGATCATTGAGGCAGAGCACGGTCTGTGGAACACCCACACGGTTGTTCAGATTACCTTCCGTCTTGAGGATCTTCCAGCGATGGGCCATGACACCGGCGACCATTTCCTTCGTGGTCGTTTTACCGTTGCTTCCCGTGACCGCTACGACAGGGATCTCAAATCGGCTCCGGTGGTACGCGGCCAACTGCTGGTAGGCATAGAGTGGATCGCTGACACCGAGGACAAACGGCTGGGTCCGCTTTGAGCCGCGCTTTAAGGCAAGCCTAGACACATCATAGGAATCGAGCACGATCGCTCCAACCGCCCCACGCGACAGCGCCGTGGCCACAAAGTCGTGGCCGTCGAATCGATCTCCTCGCAGTGCAAGAAAGAGATCTCCTGGTCGAAGAGACCGAGTATCCAAGCTGATTCGCCGGATACGGCGCTTGTCCCTACCGACTCCTTCACCGGCCAAGACTCTCGCACTGATTACTTCGCGCAATTCTTCGACGGTAAACAGAGTCATCTGATGCTTCCGTGCACCGGTCGGCCCCTGCTCCCGTAGACTAGACACGGGTTCCGAGTCGTTCGATGGCGTGGCGCGCCACCTCGCGATCGTCGAAATGAACCTTCTTCGTGCCAATGATCTGGTAATCTTCGTGCCCTTTACCGGCGATCAAAACAATATCTCCACTATGGGCCTCCCGCATCGCCTCCTCGATGGCTTCTCGCCGATCAGGCACTTTTCTGTATTGGACGTGTGGCCGTTGTCGCAGCGCTTCGACCACCCCGACTTCGACTTGTTCCAGAATTGAGAGTGGGTCTTCGGTTCTGGGATTGTCCGAGGTCAATATCACGACGTCGCTGTAGCGCACGGCCGCTGCTCCCATCTTTGGCCGCTTGCCTCGGTCGCGGTCTCCACCGCAGCCGAAGACCGTGATGATGCGTCCGATCTTCAGTCTTTGTGCCGCCGTCAGCAATCGGACTAGCGCGTCTTCGGTGTGGGCGTAATCTACGGCTACCGTAAACGGCTGGCCTGCCATCACACGTTCGAATCGTCCCGGCACATTATCGACTCTCGCCACAGCCTCACGAATTTGCGCAGGCGTGGCCCCTTCGTTCAGCGCGACCCCGATGGCGGCTAGTAAATTGTAGACATTGTGCTCACCGACGAGGTGACTCTCGACGGGGAAGCTCCCGACCGGAGTCGCGGCGGTAAAGGTTGTTCCCTGAAGAGACAACCGCACCGCTTCAGCACGCAGATCAGCCTTGGTCTTTAATGCATAGGTCCACACCGGGGCGGGGCTTTGCTCGACAATACGATTGCCATAGGGGTCATCGATATTGACGATCGCTCGTTTATTCGCCTTCACCCCTCTCTTCAATTCTGTAAAAAGTCTGAGTTTCGCTTGAAAGTACTTCTCCATGGTCTTGTGAAAGTCGAGATGATCCTGGGTCAGGTTCGAAAAGACCGCCACGTCGTATTCGCATCCGTTCGTGCGATCCTGCGCCAAGGCATGAGAAGACACTTCCATCACTGCAGTTGTGCAACCGCCGGCGACCATCGTGGCAAGCAGCTGTTGCAGCTCAAGAGAGCCAGGTGTCGTGTGCGTTGCCGGCATCGTGCGCCCACCGATCTGATAGACAACGGTTCCAATCAACCCTACCGGGTGACCCAAGACTTCCAACAGAGCTTTGCAGACATACGTCGTGGTGGTTTTTCCATTCGTCCCGGTCACGCCGATCATCCGAATATGCGACGAGGGATCTCCATAAAATCGGCTGCCCAGCAAACCGAGCGCCTTTCTGGAGTCGTCAACGCGGACGAATGGAAGAGACACTTCCCTCACCGGTTGCTGCGACACTAATGCGACCATCCCTCCTCTCATCGCCGCTGAAATAAATTCATGTCCATCGACCCGTTCACCTTTTACGGCTACAAAGAGACTGTCGGTTGAGACGGCTCGAGAATCATCGGTGATCGCGTTTACGGTCACGTCCAAATTGCCATGACGATCAAGAATCGTCACTTGTCCTTCGAGGGCCTGAAGCAGGGTGGCCAAAGTCATCGACATGTCCAAATAAGATCACGATTTCCGTAAAGCCATCGCCACCGTGACAGGCCCATTCGATGGCACGCCTAAGTAGCTTAACACCTGCTCCCCGACACGACTAAACACGGGGGCGGCGACAGCCCCACCCCACGCATCACCTCGCGGTTCATCGATAACCACGATCATGGCAAGCTGGGGGTTGTCTGCGGGCACGTATCCCGTGAAAGACGCAACAAATCGAGAGGCCGAATAGGTACCTGTTCTGGGATCGAACTTTTGGGCCGTACCGGTTTTCCCAGCCACCCGGAACCCTCGGATAGCCGCCTTCGTCCCGGTGCCGTCCGTGATGACACCTTCAAGAATCTTCGTCACGCTACGGGCCGTTTCCTGAGAAATGACTCGTCGCCTGACTTGAGGAGGTATCTGTCTAAGGATGTGGCCGTCAGTATCTCGTATTTCCGAAACCACGTAAGGTTTCATCAACACACCTCCGTTTGCGATGGCCGCAACCGCAGATACCATTTGAAGCGGCGTGACGCCGATCTCTTGCCCCATGGAAATAGATGCGACCGAACGACGCCCCCAGTCTTTTGGGGTTCTAACCAATCCGGCCCCCTCTCCTGGGAGGTCGATTTCCGTTCTCTGTCCGAAACCGAATGCCTGGAGATATCGATAGAGCCGCTGTTCCCCCAGCGCCATACCGGTTTTCGCCGCTCCGATGTTGCTGGATTTCTGAATCACTTGGGCAAAGGACACCCATCCCAGTCGCTCATGATCATGAATCACGGTGTTCGCGACCGTCATATGGCCATGCTCCCCGAATACCATCGTATTCGGCCTTACTACTCGTTCCTCAATGGCGGCCGCAGCCATCATCGCCTTCATGGTGGACCCTGGCTCATAGGCATCCGTAAGCGCCCTGTTTCGCCAGCGATCAGGACTGAAAGCCGACACGGTATTGGGATCAAATCGCGGACTCACCGCCATAGCCAACACCGCTCCGGTCTTTGGATCAAGCACAATCATAGTTCCTGACTTTGCTTGCGCACGGCTGACCGCGTCCTCAAGCTCTCTTTCAGCGATATACTGAATCACTTCATCGATCGTAAGTGTGAGGCTATGGCCGGACGTCGGACTCCGTTCCGTCATTCCCTTGGGAAACACCGTACGCCGTAAGGCATCAAGCTGCAGCACCATCGTCCGCTTCTCGCCGCGCAAATACGATTCATAGCGGTGTTCTACGCCTTCCAAACCTTCACCGTCCATTCCCGAAAAACCCAACACATGAGCCAGGAGCGGCCCTTTTGGATAGAACCGCCTGCCCTCCATCACAACCCCGATTCCATCAAGCGACAAACGATCGAGTCGACGCCCCTGCTCAGGATCCAACTTTCGAGCCAACCACACGAAACTCCGGTCCTGTCGAAGTTTTCGTTCCAACTCATCGGTCTTCACATGCAAAATCGGCGACAACTGTCGCGCGAGCTTCAGCGGACTATCTAATGTGTTTGGGACTCCGAAGACGGACGGTACTTCTACATTCATGGCCAGAATCTTGCCGTGTCGGTCGACAATCGTACCGCGCGCCCCTTCCAGCGATACCGTCTTTTGATGTTGTCGATCCGCTTTGACCGAAAGTTCAGCCGCTTGCAACACTTGCAACGTGACCAACCGGAACAGAACCACTCCAAAACCGCACAGCAACAGCAGCAGCAGAACATACCGACGACCGCGAGAAAAAGAACCGGCCACTAGAACCTCCCGCTGGGAAGATAATTCTTGGCGACTTTCAGCTCAACCGGAACAACGTCTGATGAGGGACGGACAGTACTTGGCCTGGACTGAACCACAATGATCTGCCCTTGCTGAGGCAGACTCATGCCGAGTTTTTCAGTCGCCAATTTCGCGATCCGGTCGGAGGCACTTAAAGCGGAAACCTTGACGCGGAGCTCATCTCGTTGACGTTCCAGCACCGTTTTGTCACGCTTCAACCGCTCGATTTGATAACCGACCCGAACCACGTCTACGCGTTCCCACACAAACACAAACACGAGACAGAGTCCTACAAAAACAGCGACGGTCTTCATAAAGTCCCCATCTTGGGTTGACGTTCAGCGACTCGTAATTTGGCGCTTCGCGATCGGGGATTCGCTTCACATTCTTCCTGAGAAGGAAGGACCGGTTTCTTGGTAAGTATGGAAAGGGTGGCTTCCGGGCCTTGCGAGAGGGATCGGAACGTGTGCTTGACGATACGATCTTCGAGAGAATGAAAGGAGATGGCGCAGATTCTCCCGCCGGAGGCCAGCACTTCGGTTGCATCTCGAAGCGACGACTCCAAAAAATCCAGTTCATGATTCACCGCGATGCGAAGCGCCTGAAATGTCCGCGTTGCGCAATGGATCCGTCCGTGTCGATAAGACGCCGGTACAGACCGAGCGATGATGGAAACGAGTGCTCCTGTGGTCTCGACTGGACGGCATTGCCTTTCCTGCACAATGGCTCGAGCTATTCGCCTGGCATATCGCTCCTCTCCATACTGGAAGATTATGTCCGCGAGCTCGTGCTCAGGACTACAGTTGACCAGATCGGCCGCAGTTTTCCCGATCGTTTGGTCCATACGCATATCAAGCGGACCTTCCCGCTGAAAGCTGAACCCTCGCGACGGATCGTCCAACTGGGGAGATGAAACCCCAAAATCAAAAAGCACGCCATCGACTGTTGCGATGCCAGTTTCAGCAAGGTGCGCCTTCAAGTCGCGATAATTTCCTTGTCGCAACACAATACGGTCTCCAAAGCGATTCAAACGCCGTCGACAGAAATCAATGGCCTGAGAATCTTGGTCTAGCCCTATGACCGTAGTTTTAGCTGGACTAGATGCTAGGAGCATTTCTGCATGCCCACCATATCCCACCGTACAATCCAAAATAGTGGCTGATCGATCAGAAATAAGCCAATAAACAACTTGCTGCCCAAGCACTGGAACATGCAAGTTTTCATGGTCAATACTATTACCCACTAGCCTCCACTTTTACCCACGCCAGACGAAGTATACTCTCGCATTTTTCGTTGTCAACAGACTTTTCAGTAACTTAGCGAGCTACTAAATCAAGTGCAGGAGAGGGTATACACCGCCACAGGTAGCAGGCCCGCATTCAACCAATGTTCTTCGGTTGCATACCTGATCCCATGAATAGGTACCGATACTTTCCTAGCCACCAACTCGTAGAGTTTCGTTGACTTCAAGGGATTTCAATTAGAGAATGCTTTCATGTCTAAATGCTATTCGGCTTCCTCATACGCAAAACCGTTCCTGTACCTCATCGTTCTATCCTTCTGCTTAGAACAGGCCGGGGCGAAAGACTTCAATCCTGATAATCGTCTCAACCAACCGGCACCGGTCTATTGGTGTTCGAGCAAGACACCTGACCAGCAGATTTCAACGAAAAAGAGCTCGGGCTGTGAGCCTCTCTACGACCAACATGCGGCAGAATCTTTCCAGGAAAGTGCACGCCGACAGGGGTTTGATCTCCCTGACCGCGATCCGATAAAAATCGTGGAATTGCAGAATGCAGCATCGAAATTTTCCGACCGCTACAGGACGTTCCTCTCATGTTGCTTGACCGATAATGACGCCCCGGCAGAAATCGTCGATTTGATCGACGAGGCCAACCATATTCTCAAGGCGGTTCAACAAAAAGGCATCTACAACTCGACGGGATTCGGGATTGGCAGCAGGGCAGACGGCAGCCCAGGCACTGGGCCAGGCAATGGAAGTGGAAACGGCGGCTTATTCGGCGGGCCCGGAGCGGCTCCGAAACTTGGCACATTCGCTCGCCAGTATACACTCAGCGAGATCGTCGGTACGGTCGCACGCGCTCGTCAAGACCTGGTTCGTCTCAAAGAGCGCCTGGAGAAGTTGAACGAAGCGCAACAAGGTCTGAGCCAAGTCGACTACGAAAGGAGCGGCCGGGCCACACTGCAGATCCAAGAGGAAGAAGACGCGATTAAGAAAGAATTCAAGTCCAAAAAGCCGCCATCCTCAGCGCCGACAGGCATGGAGATTCAAGACACGACGTTGCGTTCACGAATCGGCGGTGATATCGAGGACACCAAACTGAACGCTAACTTTGGCGCAGACATCGGAGCCTCGGTATCTCCCTATAGTAATGTGGGAGAATCACTTCGTCCAAGGAGAGGGGATGATGTTCATGACAGCCGACTCCCGCATCGGCCGGGAACGGATATACAAGACACCTCCATGTCCAGCAGCACTGGATTCGAAGTAGAGAGCGCGCAAAATCGTGAAGGAACTTCCACTCTTCCGCGACGCGGAGTCGGTGCTTCTATTGGAGATTCCGACTTGAACAGCCGGAAAAGATAGTCCAATCCTTACGGCTTATCCCCGACCGCCGGCATCTGCTCCCAAGTCTCCCCAGCATCGTTGCTGCGATACAAACCGCTGCCGTTTGTGCCGGCATAGAAGACTTTTGAATCCGTTGCACTTTGGGCAATTGTTCTGATGTTGGTGGTCACAAACCCGCTGTTGACCAACTTCCATGTCGCGCCGGCATCTTCGCTTCGATGCACTCCATCTCTCCCCGCGATGTAGATTACCCCTCGACGCGTTCGATCGAGCATCATTGCAACGATCATCTGATCGGCAAGCGACTCTCCGATTCGCTTCCAAGCCTTGGCCGCGTCAGTTGATTTATACAGCCCCGCGAGCGTGGCCGCATAGACGGTATCGGGCTCGTATGGATCCACCAAGATCGAGGTGACGTTCAGCGCCCGCGACGTTTTCAGCATGTTCGGTGGAACCAGCCCGTTGTTCACTTTCTCCCAATGGCTGGCTTGGTCGATCGACTTGTAGACGCCGCCGCTGGTACCCGCGTACAGAATGGACGGCCTGGTCGGATCCATGCCCAGCGTCACGACCATCACTACTTCTTTCATCCCCTCCATTTTCTTCGTCCATTGCTCGCCGCCGTTTTTTGTCTCGAACACACCCATCGTCGTAGCAAGAAAGATGTGCTGTGCATCGGCAGGGTCGAAGAGAAGCTGGTTCACGACCGAGGTTATCGTCGCATCATCAAGCCCGGAACGCATCGAGACCCAGCGCTGCCCCCCATCATGGCTCTTGTAGACGGCATCGCCCTTCGTGCCTGCATAGACCGTCGCCGGATAAACAGGATCGATTGCCATGGCGATCACACGGGAGTGACTCATTCCTTTGGATAGATTCGTCCATGTCTGCCCGCCATCACGGGTCTTATAGATATAGTCGTTCGTCGCCACATAGATGATATCGGGATTCTTGGGATGGAGTTGAATGACGACGATTGCATCGCTGCGATTGCAGCCGAAGAGAGTGGCCGCGAGAACGAAGGCCGCAACGAGGTTTCGCATGAGGGGTTACACACTGTCTAGCGATAGTTCATAAACTGCAGATCGATCCCAAAATCCTTGCCTTTCAAAAAGGCGATTGCGGACTGTAGTTCATCCTTGCTCTTGCCCAGCACTCGCACTTGCTCGCCCTGAATCTGCGCTTGGACTTTCAACTTTGAATCCTTGACCGCCTTCGTGATCTCCTTGGCCTTGTCCGAGGCCAAGCCACTTTGAATCTTCGCCACCTGCCGCACCGTACCACTCAGCGCCGGCTCGATCGCGCCCTGCGTGAACGCTTTCAGCGATACGCCGCGTTTCACACATTTGGCCTTGATGATCTCCTGAACCGCCTTCAGCTTATACTCATCATCGGAGACGACGACCAACTCTTTTTCCTTTTCCTTCAGCGTGATCTCAGTCTTTGAGTCCTTGAAGTCAAACCGCTGCTTAATCTCCTTCATCGCCTGATCCAGTGCGTTCTTCAACTCCTGCATATTCACTTCCGATACGACATCAAATGAAAACTGATCAGCCACAATCTCCTCCTCTCTGTTCCACCCACCTTGGCGAGGCAGCCTGGTTGATCTCCTATTGCGCCCATGGAGGGAGCACCGCCCTTAGTTTCAAAAATCCTGATCTACCTTGCGTGCGCACTCCGGGAGCACGGGAGATCAACTAGCCTGCCTCTCGCCCTCCCTAACAGCACCCTGTTCCGTGCGGTAGTTTAAACCCCTTCTCTTCATCACGATGAATCGCAGTTTGCATTCGCCCAACAGTCCCGCCGCCTGCCGTCACGACGACTTCACTTGACGTAAACGGCTTCTTCAAGACTACGTAGCCATACCACTGCCTGACACTGTCGCTCAAGACAATCAAGCCCAGCACCGCGACCAGTGCCACCAACACCGCGTCCAGGTAGAGAGCAAAGGCCTGTCCCGCCGCCAAGGTTCCGGCTTTCTTCAAGAACATCCAAAACATTTCATAAGATCCGGTCAATGTAATCATGCCCACGAAAAGCATCGGCAGCGCCGTCACCCAGAGATAGGGTGACTTCCACATCTTGATCAACACCGTCGTCCCAATGCAGAGCGCCAGCATCCCCAGCAGTTGATTCGCCGCACCGAACATCGGCCAAATCGTCGAAATGCTCCCTGTTCCGATCAAATAGGCCCAGGCTCCCACGACCAGACCACTGCTCAACATAACGCCCGGCACCCAGTTCATTCGGCGAAAGGGCGCATAAACCCGCCCGGCCATTTCTTGAATGAGATACCGCGCCACGCGCGTGCCCGTATCGATCGTCGTGAGAATAAACAACGCCTCGAACACCAGCGCAAATTGATACCAATAGGCCATCCAGCCAGACATACCAGGCAACGCCGAAAAGATGGACGCCATCCCCACCGCCAACGACACGGCCCCGCCGGGGCGACCTGCCACATCCACTTCGACCATCTGTGACAATTCAGCAATTCGAGACGGTGCAAAACCCATGGCCACCAGCGCATCCAAACTCAACGTCGTATTAATCGCCAGATAATCGCCAGGAATCAGCACCGAGGCCGCAATCAACGCCATGACACCGACGAAACTTTCCAGCAGCATCGCGGCATACCCCACCACCGCCTGTGACTCCTGCTCGATCATCTTGGGCGTCGTGCCGGATGAGACCAACGAGTGGAAGCCTGAGATGGCCCCGCAGGCAATCGTAATGAAGAGAAAGGGGAAGAGCGTGCCCGGAATAATGGGCCCGCCGCCATTGGCGAAGGTCGTCACGCGCGGCATCTCGATCGTCGGCGCCATGAGGACCACGCCGAACCCGAGCAGAAGGACGACCCCGAGCTTCATGAAGGTCGAGAGATAGCCACGCGGCACCAACAACATCCATCCCGGCAACACTGAGGCGAGAAAACCATAACCGGCCAAGAGCCAGACGAGCGCCGGTTTATCGAATTCGAAGAGCCACGCATAGGATGATTGGGCCACCACGCGGCCGAAGAACACTGCTGCCAGTAATAGAACGATCCCGAACACCGACACCTCCGCAATCGCGCCTGGGCGAAACCGCTGGAGATAGAAGCCCATGAAGAAGCCGATGGGAATCGTCATGGCGATCGTAAACGTGCCCCAAGCATTGTGGTAAAGGGCATTCACAACGGCGAACCCCAAACCCGCCAACGCGACGACGACAATAAAGAGGACCGCCACCGCCGTCGCCGTGCCGGTAATGGAGCCCAATTCATCGTGCGCAATCTCAGGGAGCGAACGCCCATTGCGCCTCATGGAAGCCACCAGGATGATGAAATCCTGCACCGCCCCGGCCAGCACTGCCCCAATCACCAGCCAGAGAAACCCCGGCATGAATCCGAATTGCGCAGCCAAGACCGGCCCAAGCAAGGGCCCGGCCCCGGCAATCGCCGCGAAGTGGTGGCCGAAGAGGACGACCTTATTCGTGGGATGAAAATTGACGCCGTCATTCAACCGCACCGCCGGCGTCACATGCTGGTTGTTCAGTTCAACGACACGCTTGGCCAGCCATCTTCCATAGAACCGATAAGCCAGCACATAGATGCAGGCCGCCGCCACGACGAGCCAGAGACCGTTTACTTTTTCATGAGGATTAACGGCGCCCGTAACATGGGCAAAGGCCACAGTGCCAAGGATAGCAAGCAGGACCCAGAGCAGATTCATCACCGCGTTCATGTGGATATCCTAGCAAGAAAAGAAACGAAGAAAGGTCACAGCTTGAGGTGGAACAGCCTCTCGGGAAGCAACCCTTTAATTACTCGTAACAAGCTTGAGCCCTTGCAGTAGGTGGATCGCTTTTTGAACGCTTCCTTCCTGCAAAGGCCATCCAAGCTTCTGAGCTTCCTTCTCGATCTCAGAATTTGTCATAGGCTTATTCTGTTTTCTTAAAATAAAGTAACTTTTGGCAGCAATCGATAACTCGAAGTAATCAGGATTACCGCTTTTTTTTATTCGTTCAACCAGACCACTAATACTTTTGGCTTCCACTCGTTTCTTACTCTTTAAATCTTCAACGACCTTTCGGCCATCATCTGTTAGACGGTAGTCATATCTGCGCAATTCTCCAAATCCAGAGGGATTGGAAACTCCAAAACCAACTGTATGTTCTTCAATAAAACCAAGCTCCTTTAGTTCACCCACCGACTCTTCGATTGTTGGTGAATATGGGCCATAGTGATGTGCCTTGAAAGGCACACCCATGTTGAGAGCAACTTCAGCAAAATAGCAAACTTTCTGAAGAAGGGTTTTCCCAGACATTGAACCTCCATATTCATCCATAACAAGCAAAACTATGTCTTTGGAGTTCATGTCGCTCCCTCCTTTTCAAATGGGCCCGGCTGCATGAAATCGTTCAAAATAGATCGAATCTCACCATGATACTGAGACTTCAGTTTCTTCTTCTGTTTATCATCTATGTATTTTATAGGAGCATACACCTCAATATACTTTTCCTGCACTGCCTCATCTATTGAACGAAAGAGCGCAGATTTTGCTTCAAATATGGCTGGCTTTTCGACATCAGGTCCCATAACGATAATCGATGCCTCGGAATTCCTTGCTTGTTCTCGAACCGATTTGATTGAAAATGTATTCACAATAACCAGATTGTGATCAGCAGAAAGATAGGTCCCGATTCTTTTTTCCAGTTCTATCTTATCCGATGAACTCAACTCAGAGAGCCCTTTTCTGGCGATAGGATCATCGAACTCTTGAATTCTATAGGTAGCGATTCTCTTGTGTAGCTGTCGCTGAGTTAGGTTCTGAAATATTGACTTTGCGTATCCATCAGGTGTGCGTGGGGAAAGGATCTCATTGGTAAGACGCTCATCAGTCCAAGTTTTATATTCACGCACATAATCCCTCGATCCATCGTAGGTATAAACCTTTCGGAGCCACTCTATACCATCTTCCCTGATCCCAAGATCAAGCGCACGACCAATCATAGAATCAGTTATTAGTCTTACTTTGTGTCTATACACCTGCGTTGTCATGTAGTACTTTGCCAGGACGAACTGCTCAAGCGCATGGACGCCATCTTCATTAATTGCCAGATCTCTATCATCGGAATCGCGTTGGACGGCGAGTGTTGAGGACAGCCTAGAAAGATCAAACACCCCGTACTTCACTCCACAGAAGTAACTATCTCTCAACAGATAGGCCTGTTTGTCCGCATCGAGAGGGCCAGAGACTATATGCTTGAGAACAGAATCCCCATAAGTTCCGTTAAGGATGCCGATAATTCTCTCACGGTCTCGCGGACTCAAACCATGACCAAGCACTTCATCCTCACGAATGATCGCCTCGGTCAATTTTTCATGGATCTGTACCTTGCCCTCAATGTTGACCTTTTCACGATCGAAATACTTTTCAAGGACAGGCTCTGAAACATGCGAGAATGGCCCATGTCCAATGTCATGCAGTAAAGCCGCAAGGCGCACTAATCTTTTCTCCTCAGGCTCTAATCGAACTGCATCTGAGATCAATCCGGCAACATGCATAGCCCCGATTGAATGATCAAATCTCGTGTGGACTGCTCCTGGATAAACAAGACTAGCGAGAGCAAGTTGCCTAATCTTCCTTAGGCGTTGGAAGACAGGGGAATTGATAATCTCTTCTTCGACATCCTCCCGGTTAATGAACCCATGAATTGGGTCTCTCAGTTCTCTTTGTGGCACTATACTTTATCCCTGCATAGTGAGGAAATTGTATCGTGTGACTTTTGCTTAGTCCGTAGATAGATAAGAATTAATTTCACAGGGTAATGCTATGAAGCGCCAAGGAATATATATGAGCAATCAAGCCCAAGCAATAGGGCCAGTTGTGTCCCCCCATTACCGCCAACAGTGCTCATCTCTCATCATCTTACACTTGCTGATTCGAACCGCCATCGGATAGAAAAGTAGCATAGGTAAAGTTACTTTCTTGCGATCTTGCGGTTTCGCTTCGCTTCCTTCATAAAAGTTCCATGCTCACCCTCATCCAATTTCCTTGGTCCCCCTTCTGCATCACCATCAGGCACATCCTGACACGTCATCATATTCCGTTTCGGCTCCACAACATCGCCTACCATGATCGAACTCCGATCATTAAAGCGACGAAGGGACAGGGTCATACGGTTCCCTGCCTTATCGACGGGAGGCACGCCATCTGTGACCTAACGGACTTCGGGCAGGAGGTTGCGCGTTACGTGGATCGGCGGTATCGGCTTAACCTGTTTCCCAAAAACTTCGATGGGCTACAACTAATTGTTTCACGCTATATCGAGAACGATCTGGAATCGGTGGGCTTCAAAGTGAACGATACGTATGTGATTCCAACCCGCCCCCTCATCGAACGGACGATGCTCATTCGCCACAAGGAGCGGAAATTCGGGAGAGGATGCGTCCGAGAATGGACCACCCATCGACGGTATCTGTGCACTCAGTTTGCGGAACTCTTGAAGCCGATCGACAGCATGTTGGCAACCTCACCGTTTCTTCTGACCGATCGCCCGTTGTTCGTCGATTACAATCTCTACGGCATACTCAGCAACTACCTGTTCAACGGAAAGACACGATTGCCCAGTCTGAAGCACCTCCGACGCTGGTATCAGGAAATGACTACAGGCAACTAACATTCCTCACTCCTCTCATAACTGATTCGGATCGCCGACGGTCTTGCTTGAAGAACAAATAGCGTGTAGCTAATGGCAGATGGCAAGACTGGGGCCTGAACTACTGGCGGGAATGCTTGCGGAAGAATTCTGCGATGGTCGGTTTATCCATCTTCCCTTTCGCCACCGCTAGTACCATGTCGACGATCGCTTGATTCGTCATCTTTGTTTCGACACCATTCATGGTCAGAAAGACGAGAGCCGCAGCTGCCCCCACGCGTTTGTTTCCGTCTAAGAACGGATGATTCTGCACAAGATGAAAGAGATAAGCTGCTGCCATCTCATACAAGTTACTGTGCAAATAATGTCCGCCGAACCCAGCCTGAGGAGCGGCAACCGCAGACTCCAGCAACCCATTATCACGGACTCCTAGCGTCCCACCGTACCGCTCGATTTCATCACGGTGAATCTCCAGGACTTCTTCCAAAGTAAGAAACAGCGGTTCCACTACTTATTCCGCAAGCTTCTTTAATGCTGGACCATATTGCCGGTTCACCTTGGCTAAGGCCGCGCGGAACTTTTTTCGACGGACGACGTCCTGTGCAGGCATCACGATGAGGCACTTCCCATCTGTCTTGATGTTGAGCGGCGTCTCGGCGTCAATGTTCAGCAGATCGAGCACACCCCGATCAATCACGAGGGCGAGACTATTGCCATGCTTGGTCAGCTTCTTGATCATGCCTCCACCTCCTAGATGGTACTACAGTGTGTATCCATCATATCACCTGGTTCCAATGCGGTAAAGCTGGACCGGAGCCAATGGAAATCCAATCAACCATACAGCACAGCGGTTCGTTCAGATCCCCCAGTGGCGGTCCTTGTCGATCCCGCAACATATGCGGCCATTGAGCATGAAACAGAGCCTGCCCTAGGATTCGCTCAGTAGCGTTCCAACTTTATGCAATAACCAATCAATGGATCGACGCGCTGGTTTTGGTATACTTCTGCCACCATGCCGCCAGATACCCAGGCCCCACAGCCGTCTCCTGCAGATCGCCGCGAGTTTTATCGCATCACCGTCCCCTTGCCCATCTGTCTTCAGGCCGAGAACGACACGGCTGAGGCAACACTCGTCCAGCGGTCCGTCAACATCAGCGGCGGGGGCATCGGCGTTACACTCAACCAGACTTTCGAGGTGAACGTAATTCTCTCCTGCACCCTGCTCCTTCCCGGCCAGGTACTCTTTAAGTCTTTCCTCGAAGTGCTGCGCGTTGATCCCATCCCCTACCCACTCAACACGTATCGCCTGCATGGCCGGTTCGTCAGGATGGCCAATCGGGATCGGGAACTGCTGATAAGACATATCTTAAAATTCCAGCGCGAACACCTCAATAAGCACTACTCTGCCTGAGTGGACACCGCCTTCACCGTGAACAGGATTGCGTTTCGTCCCCGCGAAAGGGGGATTCATTCTGCCACGGAAGGCCGACTACACTGGGCTACTGTGGAATCCACACGTCCTTATTTTCGGCATCACTATCGAGTCCCCCTCGCCGTGCAGTACCCCGTGATGTTTTCGGACGCGGAAACGATCGCAGAAGGGAGGGTGATGAACCTCACGGTGTTCGGCTGCGCGATCGAGTGTACCTGTGTCGCCCCGCAGCGGACCACTCTCCGCGTACGGCTGATACTGCCGGATCAAGTACAGTCACTCCCGGTTGAAGAGGCCGAGGTCCGATGGGTCCAAGGGAATCGGATGGGGCTTCAGTTTCACAAGGTGGAGCGGGCGGCGGATTTTCGGCTCCACGGATTCGTGTGGGACCGGATGGTCGAACGGCTCCGAACGATCACTCAGGAAGGAATTTCTATCTCTTGATCCTGGGGTATCCTGCCTTTTCCGACCGTCGCCAAACACAACAACCCGATACCGATCCAGACGAGCTCACGGAATCGTCGCAACAGCGCGAAAGTGATCCCCGTCACGTCACTGTAGCCGAACGCTTGGAGCAACAGAAGATTGCCGGCATCTTGGGCGCCCAGGCTGCCGGGGATGAAGAAGGATCCGCCCTTGATAAACACCGCGAGCGCTCCTATAGAGAGGGCAGACAACACACTCACCGACCCGCCGAGCAAATAGATGATCCCGAAGACTTCCATCGATTCGGCCATCCAGCCCAACAAATACACCACCAACGACGCATAAAAGGCCTTCTGATGGTGGCTGTAAAAATTCCGGATCGTTTGGTCGATCGAGCGCAGGTGCTCTTCCTGCGCTTCCAGAGACCGAATTCGTAAGCCCAATTTCTTGACCAAGGACAGAATCGATGCAAAGAGTCCACGCTGCTGGATAAACACAAACCCCGCGATTGAACACACCAACAGTCCGACACTCAACAGTGCCGCCGTGATCGTCTGCCCTGCCGAGCTTCCGACACCCAGAATCCAAAAGGCCAGGGCGATTCCCGTGAGGATATAGAACACTTCCGCGATGGTCATGGTCGTCTTCGCAATCACAACTGAAGCGGCCCCCTCCGCTATGGGAACGTCATATTTGTTGAGCAGATAGACCTTCAGCGGTTCGCCCCCCAGGTAGGCGGTCGGAGTGGTCATATTCACCACTTCGCCGGCGCTCCGAATCGTCAGCAGTCGCCAAAACGGAATCCTTTGTGCCGCTTGCCCCAACACGACTTTCCACCCATAGGCTTCAACGGAATACATGATGATGGATGGAATCAGGAGGGCGAGCAAGGCTGTCGGACCCAGTCGTGTAGCGGCCTCATAGATGTTGGCGGGGCCGATATGCCAGACAAGAAGGCTTAGAACGACAAGGCCTAGGGCTAATAGGATATAGCGCAACACGTTAGTCGGATGGCGAACGCGGCATTTATGGCCGAGGAGATGAGATTGCAGATGAGCGGATGACCCAGACCATGGCACCGGCAAACAGCAAGGAGCCGGCTGCTGCAAAGAGTAGAAACCAATAGAGTTGATCGAACAGCGCAAAGCCCAGTAAGGCCGCTGAGAAATCACGGTTGGCGACATTTTTCAGCATGACATCCGCCCAGGCCGCATGTGCAGGAGTTCTCCAACCACTCGCCGTTTTAATCTTCTGCGCCTTTTCGACAAGCAAGAATGAGAGGCCGTTGCCGAACACCGCAGCGACGCCCAGCGCAAGAGGAACCCAGTCGTCCGCTTGTCCGATGTGCGTCGTATAGAGTCCCACGGCGATGCCCCCAAAAATCGCCATATGCACGATGTTGTCCAAGACGATATCGAACCAGGCCCCAAAGGGCGACTCGGTAAAGGTCAACCGCGCGACTTCGCCGTCACAGCAATCAATCACGGCCGCCAATTGAAACAAGAGAGCTGCCACAATACCGGCGCTGTACGTGCCTATCCCAAATCCCGCCGCAGCAACCAGACCGATGAGTCCGGCAAGGATCGTGATGGAATTTGGCGACAGCCCCATGGCAAGAAACAGGCGCGTAAACCAACGAGAGACCTTCCGATTGAAATACCGATCGACAAACCCTTCAAATTCCCCCTTGAGCGAATTGAACAATTTCTTTTCGGCTGTTTGGACGTCAGACAGGGTTCGGACGGGTTGATACCAATCGCCCCGCTTCTCTTCGGCCGAGACGACACGCACTCGACCATCCGCCGACGCCCGCTCAAGCCACTGCCGGATCGGAGGGCTCCCCTTTTCGCTCGCCGCTTGATTGGCGGTGCTCATCAGACTTGCCGGCACGACCACCAGCTCGGCGACACGCAAGGCCGGATCGTCAAAACGAGGGGGGGCGAAGGTCGCCGGGCGACTGGACAGAGCTTTCGATCGCACGCCCTGCACCATGAGCTGATCGACCTGCCTTTGTGAGGCTTGAGAGACTAGGATGGCCTGACCGTCCTGTACATCACGCCGCAACCGTTCGATCAACCCTCGAGAGAACACACTATTGACGCTCGTGACCAACGCAAAGCCGTGCACTTCGGCCGCCAAGGCTTCCCATGTCCGAGGATCGTCGAGAGGAAACTCACGGATCGGCATCCATCGGACGGGAATCGTGACGCGCGGCCCTTTACCGAGCGCCTGTTTCAGCTGTTCCTCCTCGGAACCGGAAAGGACGATTAATTGGCGAATCCCCGCCCGTTGCAAGGTGAGCACGGTCCGTTGAAAGAGCCCGATCCCCACGACGTTCGTCAGAGGCCCCACGTCGTCGACCTGCGATCCGATCGGACCGCCGAAGACCCCGACAGACGGCAGCAGAATTGCCGTCGCCAGGCCGTGGATTTCAGCTCTTCTTTGAAGGACGCTCTTGCTCATGGTTCCACAGACAACTGCTGCTCGCCGGTGGTTTCTTGCACAGGGCCTCTCTCCGTCGGACATCTTACCACGGTAAAGACTTTCTCATAATCTTGGCACAACTTCCAACTCGGCTTTTTTTATGTCTTCGATGAAATCGATCTCGGTCCAGGGCAGTCCTCCGATCCGTTCATAACCGACTCGCACGTCCTGAAAATACTGCCGCAGCGCGTCTTCGTACTCCATATCCCACGATCCTCTGTCGATGTGGCCACGGAGCGACGAGACGACGCGCGGCGTGTCGGCATGCCGAACCCGAAGAAATCCAACCCCTTCACCGGCATAGTCGTACTGTTCCGGCATGTTCTTTGTCAGCGCGACAACTCGGCCCCCCGCCGTGACCACCATGCATTCTTCTCCGGTCTGCTTCACCGTCTCATCCATCAACAGCGCATTCTCAGAGGGTGACGACACCAGACGCCGCAGGATTTCCTGATGGAACAGCACGTCGGCATCCATCACGATGGTATCGTCGTCGAGCGTGGCTCGTGCGATCCACAGCGAGGAAATACTGCCTCTATGAAACTGCTCGTTGACCAGAAACTTGACGCTGACGCCGCATGCATCCTGCTCGACCGCCGCACGAATCATCTCCTGCTTGTACCCGACGACGATCTCCGCCCGGCGAATCCCGACGGAAGCCAGCGACTCTAGGTAACGACGCAGAAGCGACCGACCGCCGATTTCGATGAGACATTTGGGACGATGTTGGGTGACCTCCCACAGACGTTTTCCCACTCCCGCTGCAAGGATGACCGCCTTCATGCCGATTTGCACGCTTGCTCGAAGGCGTCGAGAAACCCGCCGAGTTGCGCCTCGGACAATGCCCCCATATTGGCCACACGGAAAATCTTGTTTTCCAGGTTGCCTTGACCGGCATAAATGACATAGCCCTGCTGCTTCAGGCGGTCATGCAACGCATGGTAGGAAACACCATCCGGCAGGTGATAGGCCGTGATGGTATTCGATTGTCGCTCCGCCGGGAGAAGCGCCTCCACACCGAGTTTGGCCATTCGTTCGCGGATCAGGGCCGCCGTCTTTTTGTACCGTTGGATACGAGTGGTCACGCCTTCCTCGAGTAGTTCGTTGAGTGCTTCGTCGAAGGCATAGTAGACCTGCACGGCGGGAGTGAAGGGAATCGTGCCTCGCCCCTCGTTGTCGATGTAATGGGTCAGGTGGAGATACCACGAGCGCTTCGGGTACGAGCGCATTTTCTCGACGAACCCCTTCCGCACCAGCACGAACGAGACACCTGGAAACCCCTGAATACACTTTCCTGCGGTCCCCGCCACCATATAGATGTGCGACCGCGCGATGTCGATCGTCTCGCCCGCCAGAGCGCTGACGGCATCGAGCACAAACACCCGATTCTGATTATCGACGATCTCGGCGATCTCGTGGACCGGATTGAGGAGCCCGGTGGTGGTTTCATGATGCACCATACCGACGGCATGCACTTCCTGATGCTGCCGCAAGGCAAGAAGCAGTTTTTCCGGATCGGGCCGAACCGTCCATTCATACTTCAACTCGCTCACCCCCAGGCGATTGAGGCCCACGATTTGAGACATCCGTTCACCATAGACGCCGTTGTTGAGGATGAGCATACGGCGGCCGTGAGGGAGCGACGACATCAAGGCGGCTTCGACGGCGGCCGTCCCTGATCCGGTCATCACGACGGCGACATATTCCGATTCAGCTCCAGGGACAAAGGCCTTGAGCAGCTTGGCTTGGATGCGGTGAAGCAGTTCTGAAAATTCATCTTCTCGATGACAGATATCGGGTTTCAGCAGCGCCTGCCGCACCCGTTCGGAAACGTTCACCGGCCCAGGATTCAGGAGAATCACTCTTCTCTCCTTCCTCTTCTAAGGGAGCGTGATGGGCTTCCCTTTATTGCGCGCATCGGCCAAGCACACTCATTCCACCAACCTACCCCCACGTCGCCGAGACTCCGTCTTGTCCGAGTCGTGCGCGGTCAGCGAGCACGAGGGAAGCGCGTCACGCCCCCTACCCCCTATCCCTCAATCGCTTTCATGAACCGGCGCGTGATGTCCGGCGGATCATGCAAGACGCGGCCGGCATCTTCCACAAATTCATTCACCTTGATGAGCAACATGCTGGGCCCATCCTTCTTCAGCATGTCTTTGAACTCGTAGACGAGATCGTCGCGATCAAGCACTCGCTCCACATTCACGTAGCCGGCCGACTTCGCCACTTTCTCCAGCGGCACCACGTTGGAAATCGTGGGCTGGTTCCCGGTCGTTCCGTACACTTCGTTGTCGAATACGACGTGGATGAAGTTTCTCGGTTTCAACGCGCCGACCGTCGCGAGTGTGCCCATTCCCATCAATACATTCCCGTCGCCATCGAAGGTAATCACCTGCTTATTCGGCTTTGCGAGTGCGACACCGAGCGCGATCGCCGGGGCATTCCCCATGGAGCCGATCATGTAGAAATGAGTGGAACGATCCGCGATCTTGTGAGCCTCGCGCGAAGGAAACCCATTGCAGATAATGACGGGTTGATCGGTCAGCAGCTCCAGCAAGGCCGCCATGGCCTGCGCTCGGCTGATCAATGTACCTTGCTCGGGCCTCATCGTTCGTCTCTCGTCCCCCGTCGTTCGTCGTTCGTGCTTGGTCCCTGAGTGTCGGACGAGAGACGCTTCACGAACGACGAGATGCGAGCCTTCATGGATGCAACCCCTTCACGACGCCCTTGGTGATGAACAACGCGACCGGAATCTGTTGCTGCATGAACGTCTGGGCCACCCACCTGAAATCTTCGATGGCCGTTTTTTCCGTTAAGGTACGATGCGGAATTTTGACGGTATCGAGCAATTGCGGCATCACTTCTCCCATCACCAAATGTTCGGGAGCATCCTTTCCTCCTTGACCCCGCCATGACACAATCAATATGCAGGGTTGTTTATAGATCACATTCAGAGAAACGAGCGTATTGAGAGAAGTGCCGAGTCCTGAATTCTGCATGAGTACGGCGGGTGTTTTCCCCGCCATATACGCACCCACAGCCATACCGACCGCTTCATCCTCTCGAACCGCTGGGGTGTAGAGTCGCCGGTTCATGAGTTCCGCAATGATCCCACCCAGGATCGAATCCGGTACACCGGTGAAAAAATTGACCCCCATCTCCTGCATGGTTTGCACGAACACGTCGCTTTCAATCACTGGAAGTTTCCCTGGAATATTGATCCACGTCCGCCAAAATCCGGCGCATTATAAGATACGCCCAGCGGGGTTCTCAAGAAAGATTCTCGATGGAGTTGACTTCACTCGCATGTTCACGTTAGTGCCAATACGGCTGTCGCCCAATCCGCACGCAGAGATGAAAGATTCCATGCAACCATTATCCCTTACTTGGCCGTTGACAATGATGATCGCGATCGTGATCGGGGCCGGCCCCGTATGGGCTGTTCCCATAACAAATGATCCGAAGGGATTTCACGATATTCCTTGGGGAACCGCCTTATCTTCGCGACAGGACTTGGAACCGATGCGGACAGATCCACATATCGTCGAATATCTCCACAAGACAGACTCATCATCATTTGCGGGAACCCAGATGACCAGCGTCCTCTATGTCTCGGTGGACGACCAATTCGCGCGTGTCATCATTCGGTATCAGGGGGACCACATCCATCGGCAGGTGTTGGGTTTCTTGGAAAGCCGCTTCGGTCGGCTTGAGCGCATTCCCGGAGAAATGACGCGAGGACTCACTCAACAATACAACTGGCGCGGGTCCGATACCGAAATCAATCTGACATATCAAGCCGGTACGGAGCGTGGCTATATCTTCTTCGATAGTCGCACGCTTGCGCCACGGTTCAACGACAACATTACCGATTTTGGGCAGTAGCTCGATGAAGGCGCACTCTCCCCAGACCGGACAAAAGTTTTCATTGACAACCGCCGCACGCTTTCGCATCATGTTGCCCCATGACCAACGCCGCAAAACTCCGAGCCGCATTGAAAAGACCGGGTGCCTTGAAAATAGTCGGGGCCCACGATGCACTCAGCGCCCGTCTCATCGAACGCGCCGGTTTCGACGGTGTCTGGGCGAGCGGTTTCGCCATTTCAGCCTCTCTGAAGTGTATCCCAGACGCCAGTTTTATCACCGCAAGCGAGCAACTCGACGTCGAGCGGAATATCGTTGAGGCCGTGAGTATTCCTGTGATCGCTGATTGCGACACCGGCTATGGCAACGCGCTGAATGTCATGCGGACCGTCACCGACCGCGAGCGGGCCGGTGTGGCTGCCATTTGCATTGAAGACAACGTCTATCCAAAGCGCTGCAGTTTTTACGCGGGCGTTCGACGAGAATTGATTCCCATTGAAGAGCACTGCGGCAAAATTCGAGCGGCGAAAGCAGCTCAGATTTTCCCAGAGTTCATGGTCATCGCCAGAACCGAAGCCCTCATCGCCGGTTGGGGACAGGAAGAAGCGCTGAAACGGGCTGAAGCCTATGCAGACGCGGGCGCCGACGCAATCCTGATCCATTCGAAATCGAAAAAGTTTGACGAGCTGAAGGCCGTATACAAATCATGGTCCGGGCGCGTCCCTCTGGTCGTGGTGCCGACCATTTTTGATCAGACCACGGCGGCGGAAATGGAAGAAGCCGGGGCAAAGATCATCATCTATGCCAACCAACCGGTACGGGCGGCCATTCGTTCGATGAAGGACGCGCTGGATCTCATCAAAGAAGACACGCGCCCCGGGGCTGCGAACGACCGAATCGTTACGCTGCCCGAAGTGTACGACATTGTCGGTGTCCCGCAAATGGAACAAGACGAAAAACAGTTCCTTCCAGTGGGAAGCGAACGAATCACCGCGATTATCGCCGCCGCCGGATTCGAAAAACAGCTCTTACCGTTGATCGAGGATAAGCCGAAGTGTTTGCTCGACATTAAAGGGAAAACGATCCTCGACCGCCAGATCAGCGCCCTCAACGAATGCGACATCAAAGAAATCGCTTTGGTTCGCGGGTACAAAAAGGAGGCGATCTCGCTCCCCAATATCCGCTACTACGACAACGATCGTTATGAGGAAACCGGCGAGATCGTTTCGCTCTTCTGTGCGGAAAATGAGTTAAGAGGGCGAACCATCGTCTTGTACGGCGATATCATTTTTGACACTTCGATACTTGAAAAGTTGCTCAAGAGTCCCGCCGACATTGCTCTGGTTGTGGATCTGGCCTGGTTTGATCAGGAGCAACGAAATGCCCAGCCGACCCATCTTAATCCGGATCTTGTCTCACTGGCCGCCCCTCCCGGCAAAAGCTATTTGTCCCGATTTGTGATGCCGGAAGGTGAGCACCAGGTGGTTAAGATCGGCCAGCAACTTCCGCACGAACTGGCGCATGGTGAATTCATCGGTATGGCCATGTTCTCAGAGAAGGGCACCCAGGCCCTTTGCGAATGCTACCACAGGGTGCACAAACAGCATCAGTCCTCTCCGTTCCACGAGTCTGCAAGCCTTGCCAAGGCATCCTTCACCGACATGCTGCAAGAACTGATTGACCAGGGCTATCGCATCCAAGCCGTACCGATTTTTAAGGGTTGGATGGAAGTCGATTCCTTCGAAGAGTACCAAAAAGCCTGGGCAAAGATTCAACAGTAACTCCCTTTGTCGTACGGTAGCTGGTCTTCCTCGCCGCCGGACTTATTCCTAATCCTAATTATAGACAGCACACCATGTCATCCCTCATGACCGAGATCTATTGCCGAATTGATTAGGAAAATATTCCAAACGAAGCTATAAGGAAGCTATAGATGATGAAACCGACGATGAGTGGCCGTAAATCCTACGTGCCTTTAGATAACCGTTATGCCGAACGTGTAGCCGTCGTGTGTCGAGTGCGCTATATCGGTGAAGTGCCGACGCAGCCTCACCAAGGCGAAGGACTCACAAAAAACATATCCGTTTCTGGTTGCCACGTCATCAGTGATCGTCCGGTGACGCGTGGAACATTATTGACCCTGACCATTATGCTTCCCGATGGATTACCCCAGCTTTCATTGAAATCGGCGCATGTCGTGTGGGTGTCTGGTTGTCAGTTTTCTGTCCGATTTATGGATCTGAGCCGAGACCATCGAAAGCGGCTGCAATCTTTCATTTGGAAAAGCATCTCCCACCACACCGTGAGTGACCAACGAACTCGATTCCGACTTATGTAGTCCGGCCTCTGCCCCTCCTCCTCTATTGCCACGATTCTTTTCATGAATGAGCTTAAAACGAGCATTTCGCTCCCGAGATTTCGCATACGGCGCCCCAGGACCAGCATCTCTACGCGCATTCATAACATAAGGATTTAGGCTTCATCCCCCTTCTGGATTGGGCGTTACCCCTCATCTAGTGGGAAGGCAAGATTGACACTCGGCGCTAGCCTTCATTCATACGATATCTCCGAATATAGGAATACAGCCAGGAGGTGTACCGATGAGACAGATGAAGCCTTTGAGACGATCAGAAACGACGTACCCACCTCATTCGATTGAACGCCGCAGAACGAGAAGAACTTGTACCTCCTTTGGCCTTATGTACTCAGGAATCAATGGAGACGACGTTCTCATTGGAGACGGCAGCGCCGTTGATCTATCTGAAGGCGGGTTGGGCATTCGTGGAAATTGTCCTGTCAATGTCGGCATGGAGTTGACCTTGTTTTTATATTTCCCGAACGACGAGGAACCCCTGTTTATTTCGGAAGTAACGGTCGCCTGGACGGCAGGATCTCTATTTGGTGTGCAAGTAAAGGAAGTGGACCACCGTGATGGCAATCGGATGCTGTCATTTCTCCGTGCCCAATCGGTAGGCCAACCCGCGTCGGTTCGGTGACCCGACAATCGCAGCCTTATTTGCAATGCTAAATATTAGTTTCTGAAACTCATGCCACCTTGGACGCTACCGATCTCACAATGCCTCGCCTTTTTCTAAAGCTTCTGTACTTAACCATTTGATCCCACCTTGTCATCCGTACAAGCATCATGTTAATTTTTGGTGAGTAACTACTTACTCACCATGAATAGAGCAAGGACATCTCTTCGTCAACGGCATCAACCGCTACGAACATCTGGTCATGAGCGACAAGCCAGCTTGATCAGCGCTGCGACATCGTTGTTCGCCGCAAACGGCTTTACCGGAACGACCACTAAACAGATCGCCAAGGCTGCCGGTGTCAGTGAAGCACTGCTCTTCAAGCACTTTCCGACCAAGCATGCACTGTATACCGCAATTCTTGCGGAAAAAGCTCAATACTCCGAGTTGCGAGACGCCGTCGAAGAAGCAACCAAGAAACGAGATGATGAACGGCTCTTTACGTTGCTCGCCAGCTATCGGATCAGAAAGGGCGCAGATCCGACGATGCTTCGCCTCCTCCTTTTCAGTGCCTTGGAAGGACATGAACTGTCCGACATGTTTTTTCAGCAGCAATATCGAGTCTTTCATGATCTGCTCGCCGGCTACATTCGACGACGCATCGAGGATGGCGCTTTCCGCCCGATCGATCCGGTGCTTGCCGCCAAAGCCTTCTTCGGTGTCGTCCTCCACCATCGGCTACTGCACGATATCTTCGAGTTACCCATGCACCTGTCTCATGAAGCATCGGTGGTCGAATATGTTTCTCTTTTCCTCGGCGGACTCGTCCGGCAGTCGCCGGATTCGTAGACAGGCAGGCATCACCATGAGCCGATTCGTCCGACATCCATTTCTAGCCCTTGGGACCATCATCTTTCTTGCGATCACGGTTCTTGTGGTCTTTCGCCTGAGCACGGGCGCCAAAGCCGACACGAAGAAGACACGGCTCATTACGGTCGGCGTTGTGTCCCCGCTGCGACAGGATCTCGATATTCACCTGGCCTACACGGCGGACATCTCACCCAACCAAGTCGTCAATATCTTCTCACGGGTCGACGGATACATCGCCAAGCTGCATGTCGATAAAGGTGATTTTGTCAGGGCAAATCAGGTACTCGTTGAAATCGATCATACCGACTATCAACATGCCGTCAATCAGGCCAAAGCCAACCTTTCAGCCGCCAAAGCGAAGGTCTCACAACAGAACGCCATGGTTCGCAACGCCAAGCTGACGTTCGACCGTATGCAGTCACTCATCAAGGACCAATTCGTCTCACAGCAAGACCTGGACAATGCCCAGGTCAACCTGGAGGCTGCCGGAGCAGCACACGAATCCCTGCAAGCCCAGGTCAACCAAATGGAGGTGGCCCTGGCCCAGGCAGAGACGAACCTCGCCTACTCTTACATCCGAGCTCCATTTCCCGGCTATATCGCCGAACGAAATTTAGATACGGGAGCCTATGTAAGCAGCGCAACGGCAAGCACCTCGACAATGTCGCGGGGCATCATGAGCCTGCACGACATCAATACGGTCCGTGTGTTGGTCGAAGTCGTCGAGCGAGACATTCCGCTGGTGAAAATAGGCCAAAAGGCCGAACTCCGTGCCGAAGCGTATCCAGACCAGGTGTTCCAAGGAACCGTCACGCGTATCGTTCAGGCCTTGAATCGCGCGACACGTACCATGACAGTGGAAATTGACCTCCCGAATAGAGATCGCCGATTGAAAGGAGGAATGTTTGCCCGAGTCGAGGTCATGGTGGGGACCCATCACCAAGCGTTGCAGATTCCCATCGATGCCGTCAATCGACTAGAAGATACGCAATATGTCTATGTCGTCCGAGAGGGGAAAGCCCAGCGAGTGGACGTCGAGATCGGGGCTCATAGCGGCAACCATGTAGAAATCACCAAAGGTTTGACGGGTCATGAACAGATCATCGTCGCCGGTAAAGATTTAGTGCATGACGGCACACCCGTACAAACCCAACCGCTTCCCCAACCTCCAGACGTGAGCGCTGAGTCTAAGGGTTGAACAGGACTTAAACTTAGGATTGAACCAACTGGGATGATCTCCCGCTCGACACTCGACACGCATTACTGATTCTTGCTCACATGTGGTTGACTCTACTCGCATTACGCAATCGCATCGGTATTCTGATGCTGTCGCTTGCGATGGTGGTATTAGGGCTGACGTCTCTCCAGCGATTGCCGGTTGACCTCTTCCCGCAAATCCAGGTTCCGGTCGCCTTTGTCGGCGTTATTTACAAAGGAGCGCCCCCTCTCGACATCGAACAGAGCGTCGTCTACCCGATCGAGAAAGCCGTCAGTTCCGCATCCAATGTCGAACATGTCGAATCGTTCAGCAAGCAGGGCATTGGAGCCGTTCAAATCTGGTTCAACTGGGGGGCCGACATTAATGTCGGCCAAATGGAAGTGATGCAGCGCATTACCCAGATCTTGAATAGCCTCCCACCAGGCATTTTGCAGCCCTTTATCGTCAAGTTCGACGTTTCCAACATACCGGTTTCGATCGTTTCGGTATCGAGCGATGAGTTGGACGAGCGAGCGCTTTATGATCTTGCCTATAACACGATCGCCCCACAGATTGAGCAGATCGCCAATGTTGCGGCGGCAACCGTCGAAGGAGGCAAGATCCGCCAGATCAACATCAACCTTGATCCGGCGCTCCTCAGTGCCCGTGGGCTTTCCATTCTCGACGTCGTGAAATCCGTCAAAGCCTCCAATTTGATTCTGCCTTCCGGCAATATCAAAGCCGGCAACCTTGACTACAATGTATTTACGAACAATCAGTTTCGAACCGTGGATCCGATCCAGGACGTCATCGTGAAGGTGAATCAGCAAGGCAATCCGGTCCGCGTGCGCGACATAGGGACCGTGACAGACTCATCCGATATCCAAACAAACATCGTTCATGCCGATGGAGCCAAATCGGTGTTTCTTCGTGTGAACAAGCAACCGATCGCCAACACGGTTGAGGTTGTAGACGCTCTCCGCGCAGCCCTCCCCAGGATGTTTGGCATCCCTGAAGGAGTCAAGCTCGGCATCTCGTTCGATCAATCCCTCTACATTCGTCAATCCATCAACAATCTGATTGAACAGGCTCTTCACGGCTCGCTGTTGGCCGCCGCCGTGATTCTTATCTTCTTGCGCAACCTCACAAGTACCATGATCATTTCCGTGGCCATTCCGCTCTCCATGCTCGTGACGTTTATCGTTCTTTATTTTACCGGTCAAACCCTTAACGTCTTCACGCTCGGCGGACTCGCGCTCGGGATCGGCCGGCTGGTTGACGACTCGATCGTGGAGTTGGAAAACATCCAGCGTCATCTTAATACCGCTTCCAGCCGGTGGGATAGTATCCTCGAGGCCGCTCGGGAAGTCGCGATGCCGATCTTTGCGTCGACCGTCACGACGGTGGTGGTCTTCCTCCCGATGTTCTTCGTCGTCGGCGTCGCCCGTCTGTTGCTGATACCGCTGACCGTGACGATCGCGATTGCACTCTTCACTTCTTTCTTAGTCTCCCGCACGGTGACGCCGGCGCTCTGCTACAAGTTCCTCAAGCCTGAGCAGGAAGTTCGGCGGACAATGCCGGACTGGTTTGCCGAACTGATGGGTTGGAGCCGCCGCCGATACGAGTCGTTCGATAGGAGTTACGAAGAGTCGTTGCAATGGGTGCTGGGACATCGTCGGATCTTTATCGCCATGGTGCTGCTGATCTTTGTCGGATCGCTCACTTTGGTTCCAATGATCGGGACCGAGTTCCTGCCGGTTTCCGATGAGAGTCAGTTTCGCATCGTCCTGCGGGCGCCGGTCGGTCAACGGGTTGAAAAGACCGAACAGCAGGTCTCGGAAGTCGAACGAGTGCTCCGAGCCAATATTCCCGCGACCGAATTGGAAACAATCGTCTCCACTACGGGTATCCTGTCGCAAGGTCGCTCGTCGCTCTTCAATCCCAACACAGGGCCTCATACGTCTTCAATTCAAGTGTACTTGGCCTCACCGGACAAGCGGAACAGAACCCAAGTCGAGATCATGAACGATGTGCGCCCTAAGATCGTCAAACTGTTTCCCGGAGTCTCGATGTACTTCGATCCCGGTGGGCTCGTCAAACGCGTCACGAGTTTCGGCTCCCAAAAGGCCGTGGATGTGGAAATCTATGGTTATGACTTCGAAAAAGCGAGAGACGTCATCGCCCGCGTCAAGGAGATCATGGAGCAGACTCCGGGCCTGGCGGATATTGAACCGAGTCGGGAGGAAAACTATCCGGAGATCAACATCACAGTCGATCGGGAGAAGGCGGCTCTGCTCGGCATCAGCGAGGCTGACGTAGCCAATGCCGTCCTGTTTTCCCTGAACGGAAACGGCCAAACCGATCCGATCATTTACACTGATCCACAAAGCGGCAACGAATACTTCATCAGCGCGTGGCTCGCTGAGGAACACCGAAAAAGTCTCACCGATCTGGAGACTATTCTTCTCACCACCAAAGCCGGCGAGCCGGTCTTACTGAAGAACGTGGCGTCCCTCAAATTGAACGCGGGACCGGTGAAAGTCGATCGGAAGTATTTCCAGCGCGTGGTTCACATAACGGCCAATCCAACCACCCGACCTCTCGGTGATATCGCCGAAGACCTCGAGTCCGCATTAGCCACACTCCAGTTGCCGGCAGGCTTCAGCATCAAGCTGGCAGGGCAGATTCAGCAACAGCGCGAAACCTTCGAAGGGCTGCAGTTTGCGATCATCTTGGCGCTCTTGCTGGTCTACATGGTCATGGCCGCACAATTTAAGTCGCTCATCGACCCATTCATCATCATGTTTTCGGTGCCGATGGGTTTTCCGGGCGTCATTTTGATGCTGTTCCTGACGAATACAACGCTGTCCACCACATCGATGATGGGCATCATCATGATGTTTGGGATTGTCGTCTCGAACGGTGTCCTGCTGGTCGATTACACCAACGTGCTGCGCCGCAGAGGGGAAGAGCTTCACCAGGCCGTCGTGACCGCCGCGCGAACTAGACTGCGTCCGATTCTCATGACCTCTCTGGCCACGGTCTTCGGCCTGCTTCCCATGGCGATCGGCCTTGGAACCGGCGGCGAAACCAATGCCCCTCTGGCACGAGCGGTCGTCGGAGGGTTGAGCGTCTCTACGCTCCTCACGTTGTTTCTCGTCCCAACGATGTACGCGATTTTAGAGGAACGGTTCCCGAGAAGGCTTGATTGGGAAATGCGAGATCACCAGAAAGCTCAAACCGTGGGGGTTCTTGGGCGGGAGTAGCGCTCGCTAGCCCTCAACAACGTTCGGGAACAAGGATTTCAACTGCATAGCCAGCCCGATATCCCCGGTAACTTGCAGACGCCCCGATATCGCCATCGTCATCCCGCTGAGGTTTCCGTTCAGGACCCCGATGCAGTCTTCTCCAGTCATCGATAGAGTCACATGCGGATCGGTATGGGTTCCATCCTTCACGACGCAGGTCCCATTTTGTACCAACAGATGGTACTGGCCGCCTTGGTTCCCTCGGAGGTCGAACTGGTAGACGGCATCAAGATCTTCGGCCGCGTCTTTATCGAGTTTTGATGGAAGCGAGTCGAGCACCTCTTTGACAGTCGTGGCTTTCATGTCTAGGCGATACCCATGATATTGGATAGTTAAAGCACTCGGGGGCGCTCTACTACTCTAACGCCCCCGAAGCAAGTTCACTGTGAGCAAAAGTTTTAGTACCGGAGTGTGGCGGTCGCAACACTCCGACGGGCGCCGAAAAACTCCTTCGAAAACGACTCGACGACCGTGGGATCATACCCCTTGCAGCTGAAAATGTCGAGGTAGGCGTGATTGGTTTCATTGGCAAAATGGCCGCTGATCAATGAGGTCGAGATCAACTGCACCATCGAGTAGCCGGCTACACGACCTTCGCCAAAATTGACGACCTGGCAGTCACCGTAGCGCTTCATGCCGATGAGCTCACAGAGCTCAACCACGTAGCGCTTGATATGATTCGCATCACGTATAAGATCCGGATTGCAATCGTGGAGATCAACAGCGGTGCAGAGCCCCCATGCCTTGCCGCTTCCCACCATGTCTTGGACAGGTCGGGCTACAGCCGCAGGGGCGTCGGATGGTAAGATTGTGGACTCGGAACTGGGCGAGGTGCTCATAGGGGGTTGATCCTTTTCTGTAAGAGGTTATGGTGACAGGAACTATCATGCGTGAACTATACCATGATTTTTTTACTGTGCACGTGATGCAGGGGAAAAAATTTCAGATCTGGCGAAAATGGCACCGTCAATCGGTTGACAAGGTCATGGAGCTCAGGAACAATATGCCTCATGCTGTCCGCCTCTAACACATCCAGAATCGAGCTACCTGATCGCCTCTGCACGTGGTGCAAAGTCCTCATGAGGAAGCGTCTGGTGGGTGGCAACCAGTTTGTCCATTACACCTGCCCCAAATGCATCTTTCAGCACACCACCAGGCTAGGATCCAAGCTTCAGAAACCAGTTCCATGATTCTGGCCAAAATGCTCCAGTCTAATAGTACTTCTCCCGGTAAATCGGGCATAACCCCTTCCTCTGAATGGACGCCGTCACGTCCTTAATCATATTTCCATTGCCGCATAGATAGACGGCTAAATCCTGGACCGATGCCACTCGTTCCTGGACGAGACTAGATACTCGCCCTCTAACTCCGATCCACTCCGGTCCTGGCTGCGAGAGGGTCATCACAAAGGAAAACTGCGGGTAGCGGTCGGCCAAATCTTTGAACTCGTCTTGGTAATACAGGTCCCGCTCACTTCTGACTCCCCAGAACAATATCAGGGGTTGAGTGCCATCCCGCTCAAGTTGCGAGAGGATCATGGATCGAAAGGGGGCAATTCCGGTCCCGGTCGCCACAAACAGCATCCGTTTGGTCGGATCTTCTCGCAGAGTGAAGGATCCGGTCGGCCCCTTAAAGCGCACGGGGTCTCCTTCCCGAAGACTGAAAAGATAGGTCGATCCAGGACCTCCTGGAACCAGATTGAAGAGCAAGAGCACCCGATCCGAGATTGAGGAAGGTGAAGCGATGGAATAGGGACGCGTGACCGGGTAGGGATAACCTTCCTTTGATATGTCGAATGAGATAAATTGCCCGGCTTTAAAGCTTATGCCCTCAGGCTCATAGAGGGTGAGCTCTAGTTCGCGGACATCGTGAGTTAAATTCCTGATCCGACTCACCTTAGCCTGAACAGATTCCATTGACGGCTGATTCCTCTATCCTGACCACCGACAGCCATCTCTTTACGGTAACACATGTCATCTCTGGCCGTTGGCACCTCGTTAAGATCCTCCAAACCAACACCATTTTTCAGTGGTATGACTTGAAAGAGTTTGAAGCCTACCGCCACCTGGAAGGATGGCCTAGCCTATCCCCCCAACCCAACTTTTTCAAAGAAGGAACTGTAGGCGAGTGCGGTCAACCCTGCGTCGACGCGCCTAACCGCGGGAAAAACGACTCTGGACATGATCGTCGAGAATATGAGTCAATCGCTCTCGATCCTCAGGACTGATCGAAATGATTTTTGCGCCTAATTTAGGCGCACGCACGTGAATGACTTCCAACTCACAGGTTAAAGACCTCCCCCGCTCAAGCTCTATTCCGAGTTGAAGCACATCACCGCGTTTCACGAAGAGACGGCTTTCTAGACGGACGCCGGACTCGCTGACGTCGAGTACCTTGCATGGCGCCGAAAGCGAGCCGCGCTGCAACCGGCCGACACGGCCGACATCCACACGCGAGTGCTTACGTTTGAAACCCATAACCAATCCTCATATTTCCGACATCCTAACAGGAGGATGGATCATGCCGAAGCAATTACAGAAATGCTCAAAGCTTTTCGCCCACCAAAGCCCGCACCTGCTCCATTCGTCTGCGGTTGACGCCCAGATCGCTGTAGCCCGTGCGGGAAGCGGAACGGAAGTGAACTGTTTTCGTGGTTTCATCGAAGAGAAACTCCACGTCATCGACGAAGCGGAGCAACAGGCTGGTGAACTCGTAGTGGAGATAGGACTCGTCCTCATCGACGAGTTTGGTCTGAGGCAATGTTGCAAGCACCGCTTTCAACGCCTCTTTCGCTTCCGCGCGAGACTTCCTGTACTGAAACGGCGCGATGGCGTGGCTCTCTTCAGCCGCGTGAGTCGACACACAATTGGGACTGGAAGGGCAAGGGGAAAGGGTCCGCAGACTCATTGGGCCCGCACTTTACTCGCTTCCATCACCGCCCGCAACCAGATCTCTGCAACGACTACAGCATGATGGTCGTCAATAGGAGATACTCGCCAGCGTCGGTACTGTCTCAGCTGGTCCCTCCACCTGTACCGAGACTCGACCAATGATACGCCCGTCTTGGGACTCGACATCGACCCGCCAATCGCCTGGATCAAGGCGCTGCTTGAAACTATAGGCACGATAACCGCCCTCACGCCCACCGGAAATCTTGAGGGGAATTCTATCCGCATGCATGAACGGTTTCTCGCTGTTCGGGCGGAAGTACCAATGGTGGTAAATCGTGGTGTTGAGATCGACCGGAGCAAAGACGGCGGTGAAACAATAGATCGGCTGGTTCGAAGGATAGGTCGTGTCTGAACGCTTCCAGACCTGATACCACTGTCTCTCAAAGGAGAGCTCAAACTGGTCGCCGGTTCGCTTGATCTCATGATACATCCCGCCGAACTTCAGCGACAGCGGAACCGGCGGAATCCAATTCATAAAGTAGAAACCCACCAGGAGGACGATGCATGCAACAGTCGGAACAGTCACTCTGATCGCTTCGCGTCTCGATCGGTCGGCATTATTGCGATAGATGAGTTGAACGACCCGCAAGGTCACCGTCGCGCTGATGCCCGCTCCGACCAAGAAAACCACCGCGTTCATGTAGCCCGTCACCACGGGCAAGAAGAACGTAAAAAAGGCGAAACTGACCACCCCGTATAGACCGATCAGGAGGCGGAGATTCGACAGGCGGTCACGTAAAAACTCGTTGGCCACCAAGAGCGCGATAAGCAGGCTAAAGAAAATCGCCGTGCCGGTGAACGAGGTGCTCCGTGAATAAAAAATCGTATAGGCGCTGAAAAGACCGCCTAACAAGAACTGGCTCGCCATAGGATAGTAGGGACGGCTCGCCAATACCCAGCGAGTGAACGGTGAAACCGATGCCAATTGCTCGCGATCAGGTGGAGGCTCGATGCCCAATCGTCCTGTCAAAATGATCAAGGTACCCAGAAGGGCAAGATACAGCAACAAAACCAGGTTGTCCTGAAGCCGATCGATTCGTGTGAGGGTCACGGTGTCATAGGTGACACCCGAGAGAAAGAAGACGGCCGGCATGAACGGTTTCGCGAGCGCGGACTGGATCTTTCCGAGCGGGCTCATGTCACCACTGTGCGAGATGCCGTTCGATTGTTCAATGAAATACTGAATCGTGCGGCGCCCCCACACCACGTCGGAGAGGGGTCCTTAGGATGCTCAAAAAGGCCGTCGTTCTCACCCGCCCAGCCCCGGCACGCCAAGACGCGCCGTTCCACGGGCGAGGCCGCAGACGAGAAAAAAACCGGAGGCGTACTCTCTGGAGCACGTTGAGGATTTTTTCGAGGCGAGATCGAAGTTGGTGGTCTTTTTCAGCATCCTGTCAGACGAACGCCGGTAACGGGGCATACGCGACGGGGTGGCCAATCAGCCGCTCCAGCCATGGCGCCATCGCTTCTTCGTGGAGCGGAGCGTGATTGAGGCGCGCTTCGATCTTGAACTGCCCGTTGACTCCGACGATGCCGATGATCGCCGAGGCATCCTCAGCGTCAGGCAACACCGACTGTGTCTGAAATTCGCAGAGCGTGGCGTACAGGAGACCGTGCGGTCGAATTGCGCTCAGCACCTCCGGCAGATCATCCAGCGGGCAGTGGACGGAGCAGCGATAGGCAAGCCGAGCTCCTGGTTCGATCCCCTGGAATTCTGCCAAGGCTGCTTCTGAAAACCCTGTGAGATAGGCACGAACTCCGGCCGGTTCTGGATGGAACGTCTCAGCGAGCTTGCTGGCCGGCACGAGGAATTCAAACGCATCGGACGTGTTGTACTCGAACTGGCAAGGACCGAACGCATCGGGCCATGAGCAGAAGAACGGAATGGACGAATCGGAAGGTCGGACGGTCACCACGTTCTTCTCCACATGGGTCTCGATCGGCAGGTCCAAAACGGTAATCGCATCGAGGAAGGCCGCTCGCCTCTCATCCAACCAACGTGTCCGATCGGCATCGCCACGCGTTTCGCCCGGCGTGATGACGACCTGGGTCTGGAGGCGAACCCGGATGAACGAATGGGCATGCCGAAACCCGATCCAGAACATGGCACGTTGATCATGAAACTGCAGTATTTCTCGAATGCGCCAGGGATGACTGATGGAGCAATACGTGCCGATATCCTGATGACGCTGATAGACCGTATGATAGGCTCCGGACAGAAGAAAGAAATCGCCGCGCCATCGTTCCCGTACATGGACGAGCGTGACGTCTTCCGTGGCCCAGGGGTCGAGATGATCAAAGTCGTCGAGAGACCCGACCGTCCATTCCTCCACATAGCAGATCACGTCGCTGGCAGGCGAGACCGGCTTTAACCCGTGTGCGGCGAGTCGGTCCCCCACCGCAAGCGCCTGACCGAAACTCAAGGGCGTCGTCGTTTCCCACCGCCGCTCACGCACCGTGAGGGTTCCTTGAAGACAGATTGAGGTTGCCGTCGCCCCTCAGAAAATCAATGCCCCTTCCCCACGGGAGGTTGTGGCTCACTCTTGCAGGAGGCGCCGTGACGGGCGTAACGCCTTGTTATCAATCGTCGTGTCGACGATCAGCCGATCAAGTCCGTCTTTCAAAGTCGCCGCCAATTGGTCTCGCACATCATCTTCATTGAACCAAAATACAGTCCGACTCCTCCCCCCTTCAATGGTGCGGATGGTCGTGCTTCGGTCGACAAGGTTCCTGGCCTGAATTGTAAGCCGGCTGCTGGTGTCAATCACAGTGGAAAAGACGCGGCTCTTGACGGTAGCGGAAAAATCTTGCACCTGTCCGCTGATGACAATATCGGCATCCGCGGCGGATCCGGCCGAGGCCACGCGCACGTTCCATACCCGATCCCGCCATCCGCGAGTTCTTAAACGATCGGCGAGTCGCTGAGTGAGCAAGCCCCCAAGCCGATCACCCGACACATCGAACTGCGTGGTTCCTCCCCAGAGATGAGTACGGGTCCCCACACGGCTCTTGTCCGCCCGTCGATCGTCAAACGGTTCGACGGCGATCTTGATCGGATCGATGTCGGTCACCTGCACCATCGGCGGCTTCTCACGCAAATCCAGATACCGCATCTCCCCTGTTCCTCTACAGCCGGCCAGCACGGTCGCCATCATGATGGCACAGCCCAGAACTCGTAATGACGATTGCTTCACGGGCTCCTCCCTGTCAAGGTTCAAAAAGAGTGGCGGCCCAGTCTACCCAAGTTTGGCGTCAGAGACAATTAGGATAAATAAGTTAGGGTGTGACGAGGGGGTGCATGGATCGAAAGGTTTCGCATGCCATCTGAGCCAATTGCCCCTCGCGTACTCGAGAATCTCCGAAAGACACACAGCGAACGACCTTCAGGAACGACCGTTCAGCCACCACGGCAGCGATTTGGGCCTTGCGGTCATGGGTGATCGGCAGCGTATAGCCCTCCCCACGTTTCCATTCCCATAACGACGGTGCCAGAGATAGTTCTAGATCCCTTCCTGCGAGCTGGTGAAACCGGCCGAGAAGCTGGCGTTTGTATCGTCCGATTTCCGAACCTTCCAGCAATAGCGCGCAGGTCACATGATGTCCCCACCAGACCAGCGTGCGGAACGTGAACTTGTTCGCGCCGGAGAAGTGCTTGGGACAATCAAGATATTGATACGGGAAATCCTCCAGATGCTCGCCTTTTACCAGCTGATGGAGGTTGGGATCGAAATCGGGGGGTGCGACCAACGACAGACCTGCCAGCTCATTCTGCAATGCGGCACGCGTCGCCTCAAGCATGGCTCGTATTTTGGTCGTGATCGTAGCCTTTTTTCGAAAGAACTGTGCGTCGGCCAGCAGCAGGGTTTCATCATCGGTAAACTGCATAGGATGGGGCATCATGACATGGGATGTAACGGAATGCCCATTTTGCCCTCAGCTCAAAGTTGAGGGTGTTTGCATCATCCTCAAGCTACTTGTGGCGTGTTTCAAACGCCGAGACCGTCAGTTCATAGAGACGGCGGCAGTCGGCACAGCGCAACCGCACGAGATCTTGAAATACATCCATCTCACGAAGCGTCAGAGAAGCCTGATGCGTGGAGACACAGGCTTTGAGGAACTCCTCGCCCGGCGGCTCGTCTCGTAGAGCGCCTTCTCCGGCCATTTGTTGGGCCGAGGATGCTTTCGAAGTGACCGTAGCAATCGTCAGATGATGGGCCGACCTGCATGAACTGCAGGAGAGAATGACCGTGTTCTCATCCGTCATTCGTTTGACCGTCACACACAGGGGGTGAACCGACCAACACTGCTGAAGAAACGCCCCACTTCGGATGATCTGCGCCATGATCGTCTCGATGAACGGTGAGGTCGTTGGACGTCCTCTCGATAACGTTCAGAAATCACACAGGAGAAGAAAACCGCCCTTGTTGCTCATTACCGACCAGCAAGAGCAACGGAGCCTCCGCAAGCTGAATGGTCTCTGAGAGAAAACTATGTCACTCCGGACGCCCGAGCATAGGGCAGGTTGAAAAACGGGAATTCAGGGCATGGCTGCCACAGGAGCCCCATCCTTCTTTGGAGAAGAAGAGACGACCCCCTCCTGAACCGAACGACAGGTTTTGCACACCCGTGGCCGTGCTTTTAAGAAGGAGACCTTCCCACTGGCAAGACAACTGTAATGGACGAACTCGTCACAGACTGTGCAACGAGACCAACCTCCTCGAAGCATCGTCTTGTCCCGATAGAGGCTCTCTTTGCAAACTTTACAATTGCGGGCCTCGACCCCGAGTAGCATCGGCTCCCATTCGCCACCACCTTTTCGAATACTCATAAGCGTAGGAGTATAGCGGGGCAGTCGGCGGAAAAACAAGCGAAGGTGAGACGCTACTTGGCTTTGCCGCGTGAAACCCAATATCCCGGTTTTCGCTTCAGATGCATCACAGCCGCAACACCCTATTCTCGTCCCTTTCGTCTGAGTTGCTCAGTCAGCTCCTCATACACATACCGTCGGTGGCCGATGGCCATCAGGCGAATGACTCGCGCTTTTTGGTCGGTCGCATAGACAATGCGAAAGCGGCGAACGCGATACTTGCGCAGTCCGTTGAGTTCCCGCTGGAGTGACTCCCCACATTCAGGATCGGCGGCAATGACACGAATGGCCGACTTGATCGACCGTTTCAGATCAGGATGGAGCGATCGAATCACCTCCGCCACATGCGGCGGGATATCCGGACGGAAGAGGCTCACGCAGAGCGCCGCTTCTTGACGGGCGTAAGAGGTTCACCAAACACATCCTTGAACGACAGCCCTTTATTCTTCCTTCTGTAAAACGTCCGGCTCTCGGCAATCTGACTCATAAGCGTCGGATCGCTGAGGACATCCAACGTCTCCTTGAGGCGAGCGTACTCATCGATATTGATCAGAACGGCAGCCGGACGACCGTTCTTTGTTACCACGACTTCCTCCTCGCGCTCTTGCACCCCCGCCACAAGCTCCGGCAGACGGGTCTTCACCTCCGACAACGGCAACGTCTTAGCCATGGCGCACCTCGCTTTCAGAAATGACCATAATTCTGGTCATGAGCATACATCGATAGAGAGGATGCCGTCAAATTGAGAGTTTGGCACGCAGCGCGGTGCGCACGACATTCTCGTTGTTGAAATCAAGGCAGAAGGCGATGATTCAAATAGGAACCGGGCCAAATGTCGCGACAGCCTTCGACATTTCGAGGTGCTGAACGATAGGCTTATGAATATGAAAGAGCCGTGGCGGTATCACTTCTATTTCCTTTCTCCAGAAGACTACACATTCTTTTTCCAGCAAGTGCGAGAGGGGAAATACGCTGGATGGAGGTCGAGTCTTATGCAGGCCCTCATCTGAGAGATTGGGCTACGGCTTTAAGCTGTAGCGGCCTCAAGAGATCGAATCTTTTTCGCAATTGCTCTCGGCAAATCAACAAAGGCGAAGTGGGCTTTGTGATAGAGATAGTCCTCGCCGCTTTCGTCCACGATTCGTACCAAATCGTCCTTGGCCGCTTGCGGGTCCGGGATGATTCGATACACCTTGCCCGGAATCAAAGAGGCTTTATAGTCGGTATTGTCCACGCAGAGGGCGAATGATTTGGCCAGGTGTCTCATTGTTCCTCCAAGTACCGCCAAGTACCGCTTGATCTTGATGTCTCGCCTGCCGATGCTGTGAGCTTCATACCAATGAAGCTCGACCCTCCGCAGAACACCGTTCGGCAACCGGACAGTGGCTATGCCTTTCAACTTCCGCCAGTGACCCACGCCGTAGGCTTTACGGAGGTAACGCCGAACGCGGATCCCGGAGCCGGTCGCAATGGTCTCAACCTGGGTGATCCGTCCTACAAGCTCAAATTTCACTGTCTATAACACCACACCGCTTGCCAATTTGTACAGCCGACACTGCTATTGAGTACATTGACCGACAGGTCACACAGCTATGCTGTACCAACTTTCGCAGATTTTCTCTTAATCCCGTGGTTCCATCAAGACCTACCCGAAGCAATGGTGATAACCCCACCTCCACCGTTTGACTCATCTCGTATCCTTTGTTACTCTCCGCGCGGGTTTAGTCATCAGGAAAACAGACTATATGAACATCGCGGAGTATCTCGAACGGAAACGGATCGACGTCGATCGATTTCTCGACCTCGTCGCGCCGCCCTCCATCACACCACCGACGACCCTGCACGACAGCATGCGCTACAGCCTGCTCGCAGGCGGGAAGCGAATCAGACCGATCTTGACGATTGCTGTAGCGGAGGCAATCGGACTAACGACCCCTGGCCTCATGCCGGTGGCTTGCTCATTGGAATTCATCCACACCTACTCGCTCATCCACGACGATCTGCCATCCATGGACAACGATGACTTTCGCCGTGGTAAACCCACGAACCATAAAGTGTATGGCGAAGCAATGGCGATTCTGGCCGGTGATGCGCTCCTCACCATGGCGTTCGACATCATCAGCCGTCCCGATCTGATGAAAGGCTGTGACCCAGTGCGGCAGGTGCGGTTGGTTCAAGAGCTTGCCTATGGCTCAGGCAACCTGGGTATGGTAGGTGGGCAGGTGTTCGACATCCAGGCCGAAAACCAAGACATCGATCTCGGTACGCTCCAGACCATTCACAAACACAAGACCGGCATGTTGATTCGGGCCGCTGTGCGAATGGGGGCGATCGCCGCCGGGGCCACCGATCGCCAACTCGACGACATGACCGGCTATGCCGAAGACATCGGTCTCGCCTTTCAGATCGCCGACGACGTGTTGAACGTGACCGGCACGCGCGAAGAACTCGGGAAAAACCCAAATACCGATGCCGAACGGGGCAAGAAAACTTACCCGACCTTCCATGGTGTGGAAGGGGCGAAGAAGCTGGCCGACGATTGTGTGGCCCGCGCCATCAATCGGCTCTCGTCATTTGGTCCTCCCGCCGATCCGTTGCGTGAGATCGCGCGATATATCACAAGCCGCAAGAATTGACGTCGTTCGTGAAGCGTATCTCGTGAAACGCAAACCAGTACAATTGAGTAGCCATCCTCATTTCATGTGCTTCACGCTTCACTCTTCACGCTTCACATCTTCACCATGAAAGCTCTCGTCACAGGCGCCACCGGGTTTGTTGGAGCAGCGGTGGCACGGGCACTCGGACGAACCGGCGCCGAGGTTCGCGTGTTAGCGCGTCCGGATTCCGATCTGCGGAACCTTGCCAGTCTTCCGGTTGAACGAGTCGCGGGAGATTTGCGCGACTCCGCTTCGCTCCGCAGGGCTCTCAGCGGCTGCCGCCACCTCTACCATGTGGCCGCTCATTATGCCCTATGGGCCAAAGATCCCTCGATCTTCTACGACATCAATGTTGTCGGCACCAGAAATCTGTTGGAAGCGGCGCGTGAGGTGGGTATCGAACGTACGGTCTATTGCAGCACCATCGGCGCGATCGGCTTGCCGCCTGGTGGAGGGCTCGGAACAGAGGACACGCCGGTGTCGCTTGAACAGATGGCTGGTCACTATAAGCGCTCGAAGTATCTGGCTGAGCAGGAAGTGCACAAGCTGGCCAAGAAAGGATTGCCGGTGGTCATCGTGAATCCCAGCGCGCCGGTCGGCGAAGGGGACGTGAAACCGACACCCACCGGCCAAGTCATAGTCGATTTCATGAAGGGTCGGATGCCGGCCTATATTGAAACCGGTATGAACATCATCGATGTCGATGACGTGGCCACCGGCCATCTACTCGCCATGGAGAAAGGCCGACAGGGTGAACGATATATTCTCGGCTCAAAAAATCTGTTGCTTCGTGAAGTGTTTGAAATTCTCAGCAAGTTAACCGGCCTCAAAGCGCCGGCTGTGAAATTACCGAGAGCCGCCGTACTCCCGCTCGCCTATCTCAATCATTGGCTCGCTAACTTCACGGGCCATCCTCCGCGCATCCCGCTGGAGGGCGTGAAGATGGCCAAGTACAAAATGCACTATGATTGCAGCAAAGCGATCCGAGAACTCGGCTTACCGCAACATCCCCCCGAAATGGCGCTGGAGAAAGCCGTGCGGTGGTTTCGCGACCATAAGTACGCCTGAGGGAGAATTCAGGATCCGGTTTTCAACCATGAGTGCTTGACTCTTCTGAAAACTCACAACTCAACACGTGATGGAAGTCTTCGATCTCTTTATCAAGACGATCATTCTTCGCCCCTATGTGTTCATTTTTCTTGCCGCGTTCCTCTTCTCCGCCATCCAATTGATCGGCTGGCCTCGGACCTGGCGCTTCTGGCTGATCAGCTGGGCAACGGCGTTTGCCTGCGAATTTTCCTCCACTCGGACCGGCATTCCATTCGGCTGGTACTTCTATAACGGCTCGACCGTCGGCCACGAGCTCTACTTCTCCAACGTTCCGTTCATGGATTCTATTTCCTTCAGTTTCCTCCTCTTTGCTTCTTACTGTGTAGCGCTCGGACTATTACTGCCGTTTGACTCCTCTCCGAGCGTTGAGCGTGCCCCTCTCAAGCCGTTGCAATTCGACGTGGAGGCCCGCACGAGTTGGACCGTCTTCGCGCTGACTGCGTTTCTTTTTGCCTTTATCGATATGGTGATCGATCCGGTGGCGCTCCGTGGAGATCGTTGGTTCTTGGGCAAGATCTATTACTATCCCGACCCGGGTTGGCATTTTGGCGTCCCGTTCGAGAACTATATAGGCTGGGCCGTAGTGGGGCTGATTTCGCTGGCGATTTATTTCCCATTGGACCGACGGCTCCCTCCCCTCTCACCACCTCCGCCGATTACACAACGGATGTTGCTTGGTGTCGGCCTGTATTACGGAGTCTTGGCTTTTAATCTTGGCATGACCTTCTGGATCGGCGAATCCTTTATGGGAATGAGCGGTCTGCTGATGCACCTACCGGTCTTGGTCATCTTGATCGCTCGTCTCGCTGATTTTCGGCGGTTCGATCGGACAATGACCCGGTGGCAATCACCCCGAAGAATTTGTATAGTGCAATCGTTGTATCCCGGCGCGCCACATCCGGACGAAGCCGAGGAACGCCACCACTCGATGTCTTTATGCAAAAGCACTATGATTCCTTGAGAGCACGGTACGCGGTTTTGCTTCTCTTGTTCTTGTTGTCGACCACAGCCATGGCTGCCGGCACTGATTTTCATGTGCTTGGCATCGTGATGGCCATCGACACGAAACACATCGAGGTCAAGACGGCCAAGGGGGCGATCGTATCAGTCCTGCTCAATAAGCCGGTGAAGTTCAAGAACAAAAGTAACCCGAAGTCGAACGATCCACCGGTCGTGGGCGACCGTGTCATTATTGAGGCGACGAAAGACGACAAGACCAAGAAGGTGTCCGCAACAGTGGTTCATTATTCACCCGTAACGATAGCGCCACCACCACGGTAGCCGATGCCCACCGTTCGTTTTGCGAGGGCCGTACACGAGTCACCGTTCCACGGAGGGGTTCGCCATGCTCTCATGCGCGTTCTCATCACTGGAATTGCGGTATTCCTGGCCATCGCGATTGTTCCCGGCCTGGAGGCTGACGGCCTGACGGCCGGTGTTGCAGCGGTCCTGGTCCTTACGTTCTTGAATGTGATCCTCCGTCCTATTCTCTTTCTGCTTACCTTGCCGTTGATCGTCTTTACGCTCGGACTCTTCCTCGTGGTCTTGAACGCGCTGCTGTTGGAATTCACGGCGTTCCTGGTGAAAGGATTCACGGTCTCAGGATTCTGGCCCGCCGTCGGCGGCGCGCTGATTATCAGCCTGGTCACGACCATCCTCAACAGCTGGACGGTCGACCGACGCCCTCTCACAGATATCCCGGAAGAACCGCGTCGTCCTCCAAAAATCATCAATCCGGATTGAACATCCGACAATTCATCGGGAACTCGCGATCGGTAGGACGAGCTTCGCTTTCGGTTACACTAATGGAAAAATCCTCCAGTTGTGCTCAAATTGTCATCGGTAGAGAAGTGGGGTAGCAAGGAGACGAGTCCGTGGTTTACCGATTCAAGCATATTCTCCTCGCTGCGGTGCTGGGCGGCTTCTTCGTCCAGGTTACATGGGCTGATGAACATCCGACACCAAAGAGTTTATGGCAAACCGTCACAGCTCTTCCCTTCACCGGTCAGCCGACGATGCCGAGAAAACCATGGGTTCTTCGCGAGCGAGAGATTGCGCTCGATCTCCCGCTCCTTCACGTGCTCAAAGATGCAGGAGCCAGACCCCTTCCCAGAATCACCATAGAACTCTTTGATAAGACCGACCCGGAATTGGACGTCACCTCCACGGTATCTCGTATCAACGACACCGCCGTCATCCGCGGCACCTTCAAGCCGCCCTTGGAGGGCGACTTTATCTTTGTGGCGACCGGCAATCTTCTGATAGGAACCATCCGGATAGGTGATCGGCTCTATAAAACTGAGCACATTGCCAATGGCCGACTGCAGCTGGTCGAGGTCGATCCGGACAAAATGCCGCCGGATTGATTGCGACAGCATCGTGCTGACTGCCGACCACGTGGAGAAGATGTTCGAGCTGCCGGTCAATCATCACCGGTTAGAAGGGGCTGTGTGTGAGAGCTCACGTTAAAGCGTCGCAACAGCCTTGCGAGAGAGTAGCTATTCGCCGACGTTCCGGCTACAATGCGATCGCTCGCACATTGAACGCATGATCAGTTCGACTCTTCAAACAAAACCGGCCCCCGAGACGCATCTTCAACGGACGTTGAACGCCGCGTTGAACGAGATCGGCACGGATGCCGCATTGGCGGCCATCTTTCATCAAGAGAATGGTCCACTCATCGACCACGCGTCGCGCGGGTTCACACCGAGGGATGTCCAAGCCATTCTCCGTACCCTGTCGACGCAACGTGCCGCAGCCTTGGCCCCGACATCCCAGGATCCAGACGGGGGGCGTGCCATCCGCTTGCGGTTGATCACCCCCGGAACGAAATCCTTGCTCGCCGTTCCGCTTCGCCACTTCAATAGCGTCTACGGTTGTCTGGTCATCGGACGGAAAGAGAGCGCGGCATTCTCCAAGAAGGATAAATCCCACCTGGAGCAGATGTGCGACGGCATGACCAAGGCATTGGACCGCGAAGGACTCTTCAATACCAACGTGGTGTTGAGTCGTTCCTACGTCGCCCAGGAGCCGAGCCCTCCTCAGCAAACCGGAGCGGACCTGTTTCCGCCGATGACCAAGCACTTTTCGCCCGAGCTCCAAGAAAAGATCGAGGCGGTCTTGACCGAAGCTCACCAATACGTGACGTATGACCGCGCCTGGGCCTGCTACTACGATCCACTGGCGGGAAACGTCGAGGTATTAGGAATCGCCGGCGACGAGAAAGCAGACCCAAAAGACGCCAAGAAAGATTTAAAACCCGGTCAGCGCTTGACGCTCGACAGTTCGGCGGCGGGGTGGGCCGTCCGCCATCGCAAGCCTCGCGTGGATCATGATCTGGCTTCCACCCAAGGTCGCTTTCTCGATCACAAACATCTCTTCAAGGACCGGTTTCAGTCCTCGCTCGTCATTCCCTTCTTCGTCAAAGGCCAGGTCGGCGGGACGCTTACGATGGGGTCAAAAGACCCACAACGGTATCAGACTACCGATGCCCGCACCTTGGAACCCATTATTCTCAAACTCGCGGAGCTCTTACAGACTCCGGCGCCGCAGGCTGCGGTTCCTTCTCCAACAACGGATGTCGGAACACCGGGCTCCCGCCCGCCCATAGCCGCCCCGTCCGAGCCCATTATCCGAAAGCAGGAACGGCAGGCTGCAATCGTGGAGTTCAGCGGGTTCTTGGCGACGGAGGTTCGAGAACCGCTCGCGTCCATTCGCTCGCAACTCGAAGAAGTGACCGGTGAAGGAATCCTCGACTTCGATCCACAGACCCGTGTCGAAAATGCGATGCGCGACTTGATCCGGATCGAAGCGATTCTGAACGAGATCCTCGACTTCGCGAAGCCGCTGGAACTCAGCCGCCATCTATGCCGCATTCCGGAGGTGCTCGAAAGCGCCCTCGTGGTGGTCGGAACCGACTTGGAAGCGACTCGTATTCAAGTCACCAAAGATTATGCCAATATCATCGCCCCCGTGCGCGGCGATGAAACCAAACTCCAACAGACGTTCTTGAGCATCTTTCGGAATGCGTGCGAGGCCATGTCGCCCGGCGGCCATCTCCATATCCAGGTGACGCAACATCGCGCTGGACGAGGGCTCGAAGTTCATATTCTTATCAAGAATGACGGAGTTCCCATCCCGGCTGAAATCGTGGACAAAGTTTTTGAGCCATTTTTTACGACCAAACAATCCGGCACCGGGTTGGGTCTCTCCAGTGTCAAGAAAATCATCGAGGAACACGGGGGAGCCATTGCGATCGGCAGCGCCCCCGGTGAAGGCACGACTGTCACCATTCGCCTTCCCGGCATCAGCCGCGGGCCGGCATTTCGACACCGTGGCCGTGGCAGGCGCCACCCACGGCGACCGAACTCATAGGTTCGTCTTTCTCTCATCCTTTCCGCTCACATGGTCTACTGCTCGTCGCGATACGATGAGAAGCCATCGATAACGCCTGCTCTGTTTCCTCGTTTGACAGAAAGGCCCTCCATCGCTATGATTCAGCCCTCAGATGTAGTTCATTCGAATAGAATGCTCCGAACGCTAGATTTTCATCCATCGTCATAGCTCAAAGGGAGAATGGGTATGAAACTTCTTATCGGTGCGGTAGCAACAGTCTCCTCAATCCTGCTTGCATGCTCTGTGGCGTCGGCCAACCCGGCGCTGCTGCCCAAACATGACGGCTACCCCATGAAGAATGACGGCAGTCCGGTGAACGGGCAGCCGACGGCGAATGACCCCGGCCAAAAGGATGCTCACGGAGCTTCTACGCTGTTGAGATCAGCGGAATCCGTCCAGAACGCCGAACAGAAATTGGTAAAGACCGACAACGCGCGAATCACCAAAGAGCAGGGCGCCGGTCGGCTTCCAAACGTAGAGGGACCGGACATCAAGATTGCTCCTCCGGTGACCTCAGCGACCAAGATCACCGGCGATCGTACGATCGACTAATCTCTCATCGATCCACAGGGGATGCCTTGAACTTCAAGGTTTCCCCTGTTTCAGCCTTCAGAATTCGTTCTGTGCCTGAAACCACGCACCTTCCTTAGCTCGTTTCAATCAATCGAAACCGCCAGGGTTTCTTCGCCCACTCTCCGGCATAGTCCACGCCGATTCTCGGAAACGTGCCGACCTGCTTGCCAGGAACCCGTGCGCCCCGATCTTCGAACCAAAGGGATTGTCCGTTCGTCATATCAAGTCGATGCAATGACCGATCGATCTCCAGCTCGCGGCAAAGCTTCCCTGGGCCGTCGATCAATTCACCGTCGACTTCAATCGCTCGAATGAGCACCGCTGCGGGAAACTCCATCCGTTCCGTCACTACGTTCAGCATGTGGTACATGCCGTAAATGAGGTAGACGTACGACATTCCGGGAGGACCAAAGAGAATCTCTGTCCTTGCCGTCCTCCCTTTCGAGGCATGGCAAGCTTTGTCCTCGCAGCCGATATACGCCTCTACCTCAACGATCTTTCCGGCGACCGTCCCTTTTCCATTTTGACGCACCAGATACTTGCCGACCAGCGACCGAGCCACGGTCAATGTGGGACGGTTGAAATAACTCTTTGAGAGAAGATTGTCGGCCATTTCAGTTTTTCAATTCTCTACCAGCCGAGGACATACGCGAATATCAAAGGCGCAACGATGGTAGCGTCTGACTCGATGATGAATTTCGGCGTGTCCACACCCAGCTTTCCCCAGGTAATTTTTTCGTTCGGAACGGCTCCTGAATACGATCCGTAGCTTGTGGTCGACTCGCTGATCTGACAAAAATACCCCCAGAGCGGGACCTGTTCCTTTCGAAGATCTTGACTCAGCATGGGAACCACACAGATGGGGAAATCACCGGCAATCCCCCCTCCGATTTGGAAAAATCCGAGCGAATTGGCATTCGCCGTCTTCAGGTACCATTCGGCCAAATGCATCATGTATTCGACGCCCGATCGCACCGTGTGCACGTTCTTGATTGATCCGGTTATGCAATGCGCCGCATACATATTTCCCAACGTGGAATCTTCCCAGCCTGGAACAAACATCGGAAGGTTTCGCTCTGCAGCCGCACACATCCAACTGTCGGTCGGATCAATCTGATAACTTTCTTTGAGCGTGCCTTTGACTATGAGTCGATAGAGAAACTCGTGCGGAAAGGCGCTGGCACCCATACGATCCGCCGCCATCCATTCAGTCGCCACCGCCGCCTCAATGCGCCGCATCGCTTCGGCTTCCGGAATGCAGGTGTCGGTGACCCGATTCAGGTGCCGATTCAACAAGGCTTGCTCGTCCTGCGCCGTCAGTTCCCGATAGCGCGGGATACGCTCGTAATGTTTTTGCGCCACAAGGTTGAAGAGATCCTCTTCAAGATTGGCGCCTGTGCAGCAAATCGCATGAACCTTGTCTCGGCGTATCATTTCGGCCAGCGACAATCCCAGCTCAGCTGTGCTCATCGCACCGGCCAGCGTTACCAGCATTGCCCCACCTCGATCTAAATGAGCCTTATACGCGTGCGCCGCGTCTTTCATCGCCGCCGCATTGAAATGCCGATAATGATGGTCAATGAATTGCGAAATAGAGGTCGGTTTCATATGAGACTCCTTACCTTAGAGACCACGATCATGTATCATACCCCGCTGCTGCGAACTCATACTCCCTATCCATCGGACAACAGCATCTCTTGATGCTATATCTCCATTAAAAATAATAGGCAAGGCCGCCCAAGAACGTCCGAGGATTCCCCGGCACGAAATGAATGTCGTTGACTGCCGCCGGTTCATTCCTCAGTCTTGATTCGAACGCGAAAATCGCCTGCTCCCACTCCGTGTTGAACAGATTTTGAACGTACAGAAATACCTCCATCCGGCCATGGGGAAGCCGCATCGGAACTTGATACCGCTCGGACAGATCAAACGTAATCCACGACGGAGCTTTGATGCTGCGATCCTCAATGAGGGGCCGAACTCCCATATACGTAGCCTGGAGTTGAGAAGTCAATCCTTCCGGCCACTTCAGAATAGCGGCTCCGTAGGCGATGTACTCCGGCGCCAAAGGAATAGCGTCGCCGTTGCGAAACTCGGCGTGTGTCCAGGTAAAACTGCCGTTGACATAGAGTGGCCCCCATACCTGGCCGCGCGCGGCGACTTCGACACCCTGGCGCCTGGTGGCACCTCGAATCTCCGTGGTGCCTTCATCGCCGACGAACACGAGTTCTGATTTAATATCCATGCGCCAGAGAGTCGCGAGCAATTCAAGCTTATCTGGTCCCCAGGGCCGGGATCGTACGCCGATTTCATAATTGATGGAACGTGAGAGCGGAGCAGAGCCTGGTCTCACGGCGGATCTTGCGTCGTTGCTGTGAAAGCCTTCACCATAGTTGATGAAGAATTCCGTGCCCCCCCATGGACCAAGAATCATGTTCATTTTTGGGAGCACGATGCCGGAGTGTGTCTGTCCGGAGGATTGCTCCGAGCAGGTGGCACAGCGGTTATTCACGTCGAAGGTGAACATCTCGCCTCGTACGCCACCGTTAAACCTCAGCCACGGCAACGGCTGCACTTCCGCTTTGAAAAACGGCGAATAGGAGGCCGAGAACGCATCACTATCGATCGTCGTGCCGGTTTCTTGTTTGCGTAACTGCGTGCCTAGTTTCGCGTGAACGTCGTCCACTCTCGTCTGAAATCCGACTGTCCCGATGCTGGGCATCCCAAAAATCTCGCCTCGTTGTTTGAATCCGATCTCGCCGCCATAAACGGCCCGTCGATCGAATTGGGCAAAGCCGTCGCCGTTGACCGGATCATTGAGAAAAAACGTAAAATTCGTGAACAGATCCAGCCGGTAATATTGGCCATATCCCTTCATATAGAACTGGCCGCCTGAAGTCGTATCGTAGTGGTAATCCACTTGGCCGGTCGTACGCAGTGTGTTGCCCCCCTCGTACGGATCGATCGCACCGAAGCGGTTCAGCGAACCGTCCGTCACGGCCCGCAAAGGGATCTCGCCGGAACCGTCCCATTTCGAATAAAGAAAGGTTCCCTTGACGCTGAGTTCGTCACGCCCCGTCAGGTAGGTGGTTATTTTGCCCAACACATTGGTTCGAATATACTGGTTGTCGTTTATATACGGACCATTGGTGTAATACCCTTCGGCAGCGAACAGGCTGCGCACCCGCTCTTTGGTCGGAGAAAACATGAGCATGTACCGCTGCGTGCTGAACTCCCCGCCGGCGCCTTGAATCATTCCTTCTTTCACCACTTGGCGTGTCCGAAAATTGATCGCCCCCGCTGTCGCGAAGTCTCCGTACTCGGGTAGATAGGCGCCTTTATTCACTTCGACGCCTTCGATCGTTTCGGGAATGATGAAGTTCAAATCGGCATAGCCTTGACCATGTGCATGGGAACGCAGATTGATCGGCATCCCATCGAGGAAGAACGCGACATCCGTCCCGTGGTCGGCATCGAAGCCGCGCAGAAAATACTGGTCGGCTTTTCCCGCTCCGCCGGAATGCTCAACGGCCAGCATACCGGGAATCAACCGTAGGATTTGAGCCGGTCTCCCCTGAGGCTGAAGCACAATTTCCTTGTCGGGAATGAATTGTTGAGAGGAGGCCGCGACGGGTCGCTCAGCCTTCACTGCAACTTCCGGCACTTCCAGCACAGGCTCGTCCGGGTCATGAGCTTGGACCTTTTCCCAGAAGCTGAGAGCGACCGCAAGAGCAAGTACGAATATCACTGCGCGTGTCATGTCCACAATTCCTTATCATAAATTTTGTGGACGGATGAGACGCCCACGACGGTTTTCGACAGCCGACTCATCGACCGGCGTAGACCCTCGTGGTCTCGCAACTCGGAACGAATGGGAAATGCTGTTATGCTTGGCAGGTTGCTTGTACGGCAATACGGACGCGTGAAAGGCACTCGTCAATCAGCGTATCCATCGTGCGGCCTTCAGTCCCCACGATTTCTACCCGGACCCGATTCAGCGGCAACAGCACCTTCTTGGCCTTCGCCTCAAGAATCGTTTTGGCAATTTCAGGAGTGACTTCACCCAACATCGCGCCAGGCAACACCATGTTCAACGAGGCCACAATGATATCGGCCGTCGGCACCAGCTTGAAGATCGCCTCGATCCCTGATGCGACTTGTTCGGCTCCGGCCTTCCTCATCGCCTCGGCCGCGGCGAGGTTGGTTCCCAACGCCAGGATCCGGCAATCGAGATTCAAGGTTGCCCGCAAGCCCCACACCAACCGAGACCCCAACCCTCCACCGCGTCCATCAATGACACACACGCGCATATGTTTAGACCAGTCCTTTGCCGGTGGTGGTCATGGTCAATTTGCCGTGCTTGACGCCTTTCACACTCACAAGAGCATCGGCAACTTTTCTTATTTCTGATCCTTTTCCCTTCACCACTAAGACTTCAAGACAATGATCATGATCGAGATGCACATGCATGCCCGACAATATCTGCGTATGGTAATCATGCTGAATATCCGTCAACTTGCTCGTCAGGTCTCGCACATGATGGTCATAGACGAACGTGATCGTGCCGACCGTTTCTTTGTTTTCATCCCATTCTTGACCGACTAAATTGTTGCGGATGAGATCACGCAACGCTTCCGATCGGTTGGTGTACTTTCGCCGTTCGATATGGCGATCGAAGGTGTCCAATAGATGATGGTCGAGCGAAACACCGAAACGTACCAGCTTTTTTTTCACCGTCTTCCTCCTTCTTGAAGGTAGCACGATTTTATATTTCATAGCACTACTGAGACCAAAGATCAATCGGCGAATTTCGATTCACCATGTCTTACGGAAGTTTATCGAGATTGGATGTACGACCGAACGAAGATTCCCTGTCGGAGGATCCTATTGCAACATCTCGTTCTGTGGAGAGGAAATCACAAGCAGCAGACACCCGTCATCCGTCGACGTTTCATGATGTTCCGTGCCCGCTTCGGCACGATGATAGTCCCCGACCGTCATCTCACGGCCGGCGATACTGCATCCGCCTTCAAGCACTAAAAGCTCTTCCGCTTCAGTGTGACGATGCGGGGCATAGCTGGTACCCGGCGCAAACCGGAGGAGGGAGGTGGCCCGACGAGAAGCGGGGTCGAAGGAGAGCACCTTGGCCATCACTCCCGGAGCGATTCCCCGCCAGGTTCCCTCCGATGCCCTGATGAAGGTCAGCCCCTTCGTCGGCTGCTGAAGTGCGACCTTGGCTTTCCAATACCTGACTCGCTCCGAGGTCACGGAACGAATGACAAGAGTCCGCAGGAAGTTTGAACTGGCCGTCCAACAAGATCGCAGCCGACTGAAAAAGGAGCCACCCTCTTGAGAGAGACGTTCTCTACTTTCACCCAGCAGAGCTGGTGTTTCGCTTAGGACGCGCGCCGAGTCTGTGACATCCAGCTGGATATCCGACTGCTCGTCGATTCGGGAGAGGAGCCGCTCGCGAAGGGGCGACGGAGGCATAACCGGAGCCACGGCATCGGCCAAAGCGCCGGTGGTCTCACGATAGGCCCTCACCGCTTGCCGCAAGAGGTCCGACTCTCCTTGGAGTCTCACCATAAAGGCCTGACGATTCTCAGGATCCAAAATCCCGAGGGCATGGAGGATCGCCTGTTCTTCCAGTTCTTCCGGTAGTTTGAGTTCGGTCACGGCGTTAAACCCGCCTCATAAGACGCGAGCGCCTCACGCAATTTAATCATGCCCAGTCTGATTCTCGTCTTCACAGTACCGAGGGGCAGTTGCAGTTTTTCCGCGATTTCACTTTGGCTGAAGCCATAGAAATAGGCCAGCGCGATCGCTTGCCGTTGCTCCGCCGTCAGCACCGCCAACGCCTGTTGGACGTACCGCCGACGCTCCCGCCCTTCGACATCCTGCTCCGGCGTGTCGTCGGCGCTGACAAATAGTTCGACGGCATCCAACGATTCGATGCGCCCGTATTCGGCCGCTCCGGCGCGAAACCGGTCGATCGCCCTTGTACGGGCCAAAGTCATCAGCCAAGCCCCCGGCGCTCCTCGCGTTTCATCATAGGTATGGGCCTGACGCCACACTTGCGTGTAGACATCCAGTGTCACTTCTTCAGCGGCCTCGCGATTGTTGAGAATTTTGAGGACAAGCCCAAAGACCTGTGGGCTCGTACGATCGTAAAACGTGGCGAGCGCTGCCTGATCACCCTGTGCCGTCAGGGCAATCAGTTGTGCCCATTCTTGGTCTTTAGCCGCTTTGGTTGTTTCTGATGACATGAGCAACATAGCAATCTCCCCCATAAAACAGTACGAGGGATGGGGAAGATTGGATTGCTGACCGTAGGCGTTGCCACCCTTGATGGAGTTCAAACTATAACACCGCAAAAATCGCCCCGGCAAGCAGACCTTCCTCACGAAAAGATCCAAACCAGAACACGTCTCGTAGTGGAGAACAGACTGCGGGCAAGTTCGGATTCACGAGACAGATGCCCAACACAATCATTCCACCATCAGAGGAGAACGGACCAATGGCCATCAAGACCGCGTCACACATCACCATCAGCGTGCTTCTACTCACCCTCGTGGGGTGTAACACGATGGAGCAGACTTCCAAATCCACGATCACCGACAAGTCGCTCTACGAACGATTGGGCGGCAAGCCGGCTATCACGGCTGTGGTGGAGGATTTCGTCGGTCGCGTCGCCGCCGACGACCGCATCAACGGCAAATTCGCCAACACAGATATTCCCCGTTTGAAAATGCTGCTCGTCGAACAGATCTGCCAGGCCTCCGGCGGCCCCTGCACCTACACTGGTCGCAGCATGAAAGCCACTCATGCCGGCATGGGTGTCAGCAACGCCGACTTTACTGCGCTGGTCGGAGACTTAGTCGCCACGTTGAATAAATTCAACGTCCCTGAGCGCGAGAAGAACGAACTACTCGGCGCGCTGGGTCCGATGCAGAAAGACATCGTCGAGAAGCCGCAGATGTCCATGTATTGATGAATCACTCATGATACGGGCGCACCGTTGGTCCGACCGAAGACAACTCTCGTCGGTCGTTTGAGATATCCCGTATGTGCGGTCTGCATGCGTGGAGAAATTTCATTCGGTCGCCTCGAATAACGCCTTGATCGTGAGTTCGCCGAAGAGAACAAACACAATCTTACTTGGCCGAAAGGAAATCTACGATGAGCTATCAGAGAATATTCGTCGCAGGGTTTATGATCATAGGGTTGCTGACCGGCTGCAGTTCCGATGATGGCGGGACAAGCAACTCGTCTCCTTCATCTTCCGGCGCTGTTTCGGATGGACCAGGGCCGGCGACGCTTCAGGCCATGTTCACCCATCCCGTGGGAAGCGCGCAATCAGGCCAGGAAGTCTTTCGCTTCGAGACCTTCGGGAATCAAAAGTTTTGGACCGACGCGGCCAAGCTGCCGCAGGGCATTGCTGCCGCGGGCATCACGCCGCTGCAGGCGCTGCAGGTCGGCCTGAGCGTGAATGTCGACGCATTAAACGACACCACAAAACAGGCGGTCGCCGCCGCCATTCAACAAGTCCAGGGCGGGGCAGATCCGAATACCACGGTCTTCGGCGATCCGGCGGTGACGCTGTCGCTGATTAATCAGAACGCCGTGATCGGTGTCGTGGCCTTCGGCCCAAATGGGCAGCGCAAACCGTTGGGCGGAAGCGACACGCTCAACCTGGCCGCCGGTGACAAGGTAGGTCTGACATGCGCTGCTTGCCATGCCGTCACCGACCAGAGTGTCTTGCCGCCGCTCAAGGCATTGAATACGACCGGATCGATTGGAAAGGAAATCGACGGCCCGACGCCCCACGACCTGGACGTTGGGACGATATTGGCCCTTCCCCTCAATTCGCTGGCCTATTTCCCGATGCTTCAGCTTCAGTTTGATACCTTGAATGGAGCTACTATTGGACGTGGTCAGTTCCCAGGCCTCAAGACGACTGCTACCAGCCTCCCAACAGAAGCCGAAGCAGATGCTTACCTCACGGGCACAAACCCTGACGGAAGTCGTTTCTATCCGGTGGGCCAATTCGACGCCTTTCCGGAAGGCGTCGGAAACCCGCTGCACATTGCGCCCTTCTTCCGTACCGATCTGTCTGCTCCCTGGGGAATCGACGGTGCGGTCGCGCAGTTGCAGGACTTTAATAACAATGTCTACACGGTAAGCCTCGATCCGACCAGCATCCTCACACCTGGCGGTCGCCAGTTTTTGAGGACCCAGGCTGGACCAGCCGGAGATGAGCTCGCAGAAGATTATGAACGGGTGCTTCGAGCAACCGGTGTAATCGCCCAGGGGCAGGCAATTACCGACGTAATTCCGTTTGTCCAAGCTCAGACCCAGGCCCCTTCGGCGGGAGCCGCCACCGGCCGCCGCGTGGACGAGACGAAACTGTTGGATCTCAACGCTTACCTCAATAGTCTACCGGCGCCGGCCGCTCCATCCTTCGACTCCGTCAAGGCGGCTCGTGGCAAAGACGTGTTCCGCTCAAGTTGCACGTCGTGCCATCAGGTCGATCCGAACAAGTTCGTGCCGACCGATGTCATTGCGATGCCGACCATCTATCCGGGCTATCAACCGACGGTTCTCTTGCAGAGACAACCACCGCTATCGAATGTACAAAATTCCGAAGGACCCAGTCCGTTCTTTGACGATCGGATGGTCGTGCTCGACGCCAGCCGGCGTGGAGAAGTACGCGGCACCTCCCTTACGCTGCTGCTCGATCTGACACGGAAAAAGAGTCTCTTGCATGATGACTCTGTGTCCGGGAATAGCTTCGAGGAAGCCGCGGACTTATTGCTCAACCCAAGTCGCGGCGATAAAGCGGCGCATGCAGTCTTTATCCCAGACCCAGGCCAACGTTCGGATGTGATCGAGTTCTTGCGCAGTCTCCAGACCGATCCTCCTCGTGTGACCGTACCTTCGCCTGATCCTCAATAGGTTTGGATTCACCCCACCGCGTAGGCTCTGGGACAAACAGCTGTTTGTTCCAGAGCCTTCTTATTAAAAAGATCCAAATTGAACAACCGTCCGTAACAGAGAATAAGTCGACGAGGGCTCTACAAAACATACGCTGTTTGCCCTCGCATAAGTACCTCGCAACAGAGGAAAGGGAAGCTTCTGAAAGGAGAAACTTTTATGAGGTTCATCGTCCGTTCGACCCTGGGCGTCATGTTCGCCGCCGGACTCTTGTCGGGCTGCGGTGGAGGCGACAACGTGCCCAACGTTACTTCAAACGGACCAGCTGCCGCCGTGGAAGAGCAGCGCACTCCACAATCAGATGCGCTGACATCGGAGGAGGCGACGCTGGTCAGCCAAGGCAACTCGGAACCTGATCCGGCCACATCACCGGACCTGTAATCCAACGTCGTTCAAAAGGACGGATCTATTTAGAAGGAGGACATCGTGCTCGCTCGAATTCGATCACTCATCATATCGACAACCATAAGCACAACATCGCAGCCAACATCGTCCATCAATTCAAAAGGGAGACTAGAGATGACACATACAGACACCAACACAACGGCTCTCCACGCGACCAAACATGCTCGTTACCGCCCGCTCTTCGCCGCTTCGATTGCTGCGTTTCTCGCGCTGCTCGTCGGCGTGCTCCCCGTCTATGCGACGAACGATGACGATGATGACAACGACAGTCAGCAGTCCTTCAGCCAGCAATCCTTCAATCGGCAGTCCGTCAACTCTTGTCCATTGAATTTACGAGTGATTGGACTGACGGATGATGGTCGGCTCGTACGTTTCAACACCCTTGTACCCCACATCACAAGAAATATCGGCGTGATCAACGGCCTTCAACACCCAGACACGGCGCTCATCGGCATCGATTTCCGTGTTCAGGACGGATTGTTGTACGGAGTCGGCAATGGCGGGGGAGTGTATAAGATCAATACCTCAACGGCTCAGGTCACCTTCGTCAATTCGTTGACCATCCCACTATTGGGAACTTCGTTTGGAGTGGATTTCAACCCGGCGGCCGACCGTCTCAGGATCGTGAGTGACGTCGGCCAAAATCTCCGTCACAACGTCAACCCCGGCGGCGTCACGATAGCCGACGGCACCCTCACGTACACACCGCCTCCGGCCGATCCCGTCGCGGCGATGGGTGTGACCGCCTCAGCCTACACGAACAATGATCTTAGCCCAAATACTGCGACGACATTGTTCGACATCGACACGAATCTTGACCAAGTCGTCATTCAATCGCCGGCCAACAACGGCATCCTCGTCGCAACCGGAAAGCTCGGCGTAGACGTTGGTTTACCGGCCGGCTTCGACATCTATAGCCGCCTCAGCAACGGTGTGACGGTGCAAAATTGCGCGTTCGCGACGTTGACGACCGGAACTCCCAGCTTCTATAGAATCAACCTTCTGACAGGCACAGCCACTCGCTTAGGAAGCTTTTCCGCATTCGTCGTCGACATTGCCATTCCGCTCAATCAACAATAACCGTGAGGCATTGATACCGGTTCGCGATGCGGAGCATTGAGAGCCGGAAAATCTCAACCGGCGAACGGCGGCAGGGCCAGGCATGATGGCTTAGTCCTCCGCCGTGGTGGCGGAGCGCCGATTCAAAAATCACGGATATGGCGTCACGGGATTTAATAAACCGTTGCATCATGAAACACGTTGAATTCCAAAAAAAGATCCTCACAGCGCCACTACGTTCGCGATGTAGTTCATGCCATCGGAAGTCGGACTGACAACACAAGTCCACTCTGATCCATATCAGCCATTCATAACCGTCCAATGTTGGAACGTCGATCTTATGGAGTGGGCGACCATGGAACGTTTTGCATGGACTGTTATCGCGTTGATCCTCTCATTTTTCCAATCTACCGTGCTCTTTTCTGTTGAAACCCAATATAGCCACGTTCCTCTGATGACCGTACGACTATGAGACACGCTCTCTCTTTTTGGTCTTACTCCTTCTTTTTTCACTCCCCGACTTGCCAATTCCTCGTGAATTCAAGCCGTTCGGAATGGGCACGTGAATTGAGTACGTGATGGCACGCAAGGTTCGATGCTCCACCCACCGGCGCACTGGAGAAGTGGATATTATTATGATGAGACTCTTTCGCGACACCTTTTTTGTGCGCCTATTTTTTCTTCCTTTTGGAAGGCTTCTTCCTCAAGAAAAGATCCAAACCCAAAAACTTCTCGTAGTGAAGAGCAGACCGCCGGCAGAGCTGATTCACCGGACAGAGTCATAACATCATCATTTCATCTCGAAGGGAGGGGACAAGCCCATGAAATCACCCACCTATTCGTCCCTGGGGTTCGTGTTCATGATCGGCCTCATGTCCGGCTGTAGCGGAAGCGACAACATGCCGATCATCACTCCGAGCGGACCAACTGCTGCCGTGGAGGAGCAGCGCACTCCGCAATCCGATACCCTGACGTCAGAGGAAGCGGCGCTGGTCAGCCAAGCCGACTCGGAACCCATCACGGCACCGAAGCCGGACCTGTAGTCCAACCGCCCAACAGGCGAATCTGTCCACAAGGAGGAAACCATGTTCGCTCACATTCGACCACTTCTCTTGACGATTCTGGCGATGCTTATGGCCACGCCGATCATGGCGGCCAGTCATCGCGAGGCCCCGTTGATTGCCAATGACCCGACGGCGGATATCACGGATTTTTACTTCTTCCGTAGTTGGCAAGACTCCGACAAAGCGATCCTGATCATGAATGTGATCCCGAGTCAGGAGCCTGGGTCCGGTCCCAATTATTTCAACTTCGCGGACGACGTTCTGTACGAAATTCATATCGACAACAATAAGAACAACATTGCCGGGAACATCGTCTATCAAATCCGGTTTAAAACGGAGATCCGCCAGCCCGGCAACGTGTTTCCCCTGGCCTATGTCGCATTACCGCCCATCACGGCGCTCACCGGCGGAGGATCGGAAGGGTTGCTCGTACGGCAAAACTATACCGTCACGGAGCAGCGCTATGGTCAACCTCCACGCGATCTCGGCACCGGTCCCATGTTCGCCGTGCCGTCGAACGTCGGTCCACGCACCACGCCGAACTATGAACAGCTGGCGGCCAAGGGGATATATCCCTTGAAGAACGGCGGGAGAGTCTTTGCAGGTCAACGGGACGAGACCTTTTATATCGACTTGGGAGGTACCTTCGACACGTTGAACCTGCATATCTCGCCGATTCTTTCCGACGCCAATGATGCGAACGACGCGATCCTCGTCGGAGCGCCCGGCTCCGGCACCGCCGATACGTTCAGCGGCTTCAATGTCAACACAATCGCGCTGGAGATTCCGATCAGCGACCTCGTTGGCCCGAACGGGAACAAACTCATCGGCGCCTACGCCAGCACGAGCCGGCCCAAGGTCACCGTCATCAAGAAAGACGGCGATCGTGACAACAGCACTCGCTTCGTCCAAGTGGCGCGTATGGGCCATCCGCTCGTGAACGAGTTGATCATCGCGACCAACATGAAGGACAAGTGGAATGCCACGGATGCGGAAGACGAGAATGATTTTGTCCCGTTCTACTGCAACTCGGCGCTGGCCACGGCACTCAATGCGGTGTTCGGCACCGGCTTCCCGACGGCGAATCGAGAAGATCTGGTGAACGCCTTGCTTCGGTATGCCCCAGGTCCACCGGTTTGCGGATCCGGCAAGACGAACGAAGCTCTGGCCGATTTCCTACGTGTCGATCTGGATGTCCCCGCCACTCCGGCTGCCGCTCAGAAACGACTCGGCCCGCTGGCCCACGACCCGAGCGGCAACGCAACACCGGACAGGGCCGGCTGGCCGAACGGCCGAAGGCCCAATGACGATGTGACCGATGTGGCCTTGCGCGTCGTGGCCGGTATCCTGACGAACCCAGCCGTGCCGAACCTCGGCGACGGCGTGAATTTCAACGTCGGATCAGTCGGCGGCAACAAGACGGCCAACGGCATCGCAACAGCGTTTCCCTTCCTTCCGACTCCGTTCGATGGACGGGACCGTCGGCATATCGATCCAGGAGAGCCACAGTAGCGACCACCAAGCGGGTGCCGCACAAGCATGCGGCACCCGCGCCGTTGGAGGGTAGTGACGTGAACGAGGCTATAACAGCACAGGGGTTAAGGATACGATTCCTGCACGGTTGGTTCGTCTCATTCGTACTCCACGGACTTTTGCTTTTCACCTTCCTCCCGCTATTCCAACAGTCGATGGTCACTGCCCACAATGAACCGTTTCACTGGGACGTTACACTCGTGCGATCGACACCAGCAGCTTCCGAGTCGACTCAGGCCGTCGATGTCCCTCAACCGGCCGCACCGAAACAACCAGATCGCACACCAACTTCCTCTCACGTCAACCGCACGATCCGTCATGCAGCCCCATCTGCTGAACGCATCGCCTCACGTGCTCCGACGACGGAAGCACCGGTCCTATCACCGAGCGAGGTAGTCACAACCTCGCTATCGGACGAATTGCCCTCTACTCGGGACCAGATAACTGAACTTCCACAACAACAGACTGAATCGCCGATTGACTCGACGACATCAACATCACCGCGACTAGAAACAGCCGTTGCAGTGGTCGGCGAAGAAAGTACTCCGATTACGGAAGCAGCCCAGCCGGCACCGGCCACGGCATCAGACGTCGCCGCTGTTTCCGCGATACGGCCCGATTACAGCTGGCTTCAACAGGCGATCTTCCGCCGGCTGGAGGAACTCAAGCGATCTTCTCGCCCGTCACTCGATGAATCACGCCCCCTCAAGGTCATGGTCAAGGCGGTGGTGTCGAATGAGGGAATGTTGTTGGGCTCCACAGTCGTGAAGAGTTCCGGCCTTGATCGTATCGATCAGGAAGCGATGGCTCTTGTGCGACGAGTTTTTCCTCTGCAACTGGACCGTTCTTTAGATCGTGGGCAGATCGTCATGCGCATTCCCATCACCTATTCACGAGAGTAGCCCAATGACTCGATCTCTCACGATCCTTGCCGTACTTGGATGGTTCACACTGAATCAGGTCAGCAACGCTTCGTCCGAGCCCTATCGTCCGATGGATGATGCACAGGTTCTCGAACGGCTCAGCTTCAAAGCATCCGATCCCGTTGCGCGCGAATTTGAATTCTTGCGCAACGACCTGCGACGAAATCCTCGCCATCTTGAATCCGTGATAAAACTCGCTACTCGCTATATCGAACAAGGCCGGTCGGAAGGCGATCCTCGTTTCCTTGGACAAGCACAAGCGATCCTTACCCCTTGGTGGCACGAACCGACACCTCCGCCGTCCACGCTCCTCTTGCGCGCAACGATCAGGCAGAACGCCCACGAGTTCAACGAGGCCCTAGCCGACCTAGACCAGGTGTTGGCGGTACAACCGACCAACGCTCAGGCATGGCTCACCAAGGCATCGATCCTACAGGTACAGGCGCGTTACGACGATGCACGGCGGGCCTGTCAGCGGCTTGCCCGGTCGGCGGCTTCTCATGTGCTGCTTGGATGCTTGAGCGATATCGCCGGTGTGACCGGTCAATCGGCGACAAGCCGTCAACTGCTTCGTGAGGTTTTGTTGGAATCGGCCATCTCAGGACGCGAGCGAATCTGGCTTGCGACGATCCTGGCTGAAACAGCCGCGCGCACCGGAGCCATCCGAGAGGCTGAGCAGTATTTCGCCGAAGCCTTCAAGGTCGGCGTCAAGGATCAATACTTGCTGAGCGCCTACGCGGACTACCTCCTGGATCAACGCCGTTATCAAGACGCCATCTCCCTACTCCAATCCGAGACGAGAGTCGATGGACTGCTTTTGCGCCTGTCCCTCGCTGAACAGGCGTTGGAGCTGCCCGCGTTCCAGAGGCATACAGCCGAACTGGCAGCCCGCTTTGCAGCCGGCCGCGAGCGCGGAACGACCGTCCATGTCAGAGAAGAAGCCCGGTTTACATTGGACCTATTGCGCGATGCTCAACGGGCGCTGCCGTTAGCCCGCGCCAATTGGAGTGTCCAGCGAGAACCGGCGGACGCCAGGATTCTCCTGGAATGCGCGCTCGCCGACAGAAACCGGGCGGCGGCCCAGCCGGTGCTCGATTGGTTGAACCGCAACCATGTTGAAGACTTTCGACTGCGACAACTCGCGAAACAGATTCAGGAGGCACCATTCTGATGCGTATCCTGCTTGTCATTCTCCCTCTTCTGTTCAGTTTGCCTGCTTGGGCGCATAAGCCCAGCGACAGCTATCTCTTGCTGTCTATTCAGAATGATCGCGTTGAGGGGCAGTGGGACATTGCCTTACGCGATCTCGACAATGCGATCGGACTGGATAGCGACGGAAGCGGAGCAATTACCTGGGGAGAAGTCCGGTACAAACATGACGAGATCGTTTCGTATGCGCTTTCTCATCTCGACCTATCAGCCGGCGGACAATCTTGTACGACTCAAACGCTGGAGCAGCTCGTTGACCATCATACCGACGGAACCTACTCGGTTCTGCGTTTTCGTTCCGATTGTGAAGGACCGATCGAACAGCTCCGCGTGGATTACCGACTCCTGTTCGATATCGATGCCCAACATAAGGGGCTCTTGCGTCTGACCCGAGGCGGACAGACCAGCACCGCCATTTTCAGCCGGGAATCTCCGGTTCAAGAATTCTCGATCGCCGAGCGATCACGCTGGGCCGAGAGTAGGCAATTCATTCACGAGGGCATTTGGCACATCTGGCTGGGGTTCGACCATGTCTTGTTCCTGCTGGCTCTTCTGCTTCCTGCGGTCTTGATCCGGGTAGAAGGTCGCTGGCAAGCGGTGGGGGAATTTTCATCAGTTTGCTGGAATGTTGTCAGCATCGTCACGGCTTTCACCCTAGCCCATTCTCTGACGTTGAGTCTGGCGGCCCTGGATATCGTCCGACTGCCGTCTCGATTGGTGGAATCGACCATCGCCGCCTCGGTGGTACTCGCAGGACTCGGCAATTTGTACCCAATGATGATAAGTCGGCGTTGGATGATTGCCTTCGGATTTGGGCTGATCCATGGGTTTGGATTTGCCGCCGTGCTCACGGATCTTGGGCTGCCTCACAACTCATTGCTGCTGAGTCTGGTCAGCTTCAACGTCGGAGTGGAACTCGGTCAACTCTCCATCGTCGCCGCTTTCTTACCTCTGGCCTACCTGATTCGAAGGTCCTGGTCGTATCCGAGATTAGTCCTCACCGGCGGATCGCTGGCGGTGATCGCCATTGCGCTCGTTTGGTTCACCGAACGAGCCTTTGATCTCCAGCTGTTTCCTCTATAGCAGAATGTTGAGCGCACGCTTTTCAGGAATGCTTGGGAAGGCAGGTTTCAAAAAATTTGGCCAAGGCGGAAAAGTCTCCTTGATCACTTTTCTGCATAGCAGCAATGTATTGTTCTCGGATTTGGTGGCCTTTAGACATCAGATGGATTTGCGGCCATTCCGGCAAGGGATGTTCCCGGGAATAAAAGAATATGTCGGTGATCAACCTTGCATGCCTTCCATTGCCGTTTCTGAAGGGATGGATTTTCGTCAGTCTATTCTGAAGACGTGCCGCCACTTCGAGAATCGGCATCGTCGACGCTGGAGAGTCCCAATGAAGAAAGTCATCACATAACAGGCGAACCTGTTCCAGTATGAGACGCCAATCCATACCGATGTTGAGATTTTCCGTCCGGTATTTTCCTGCCCAGTTCCAAACCAGTCCGAACATGTCGTGATGAACATTCCGAAGAAGTTCTTCTGTAAGCCACTTAGAAGCTCGTTTTTTCCTTCGTGTCCGAAATATATATTTGTCGTACGCTCGGCTAATACTTTCGGTTTCAACTGCATGGCGGGCGGCTCTTGTGGTCAGCTTTGTCATGAGCAATCCTGAGGTATCATCACCAGGTGTCGCTCCGACTGGTTGAGTTTCGTCATCCATCTTTCTTGTTCCATAATCGCTCACGTGGATCATTCAAAACATCATCGGTTCGTTTTTCAAGAAGCCGTTTGAATACCTCTTTTTCCGGCGCTTGATTTTCTAGGGCCATGGTTCCCATAGCATGCTTAAGCCTCTTTAAGGCAACGCTACGTGCACGTCCACGAAGCACCTCGGATAACGGCTTGCGAGGGAGAGGTTCGATCACCAGATCGCAAGAGAGACCTTCAAATATTCTTTTCAGTGTCCCTACCTGTGGATCGGTTTTGCCGGATTCAATCTGTGCAAGATGAGACTGTGGCATATGCGACCGTTGGGCCAGTTCCGCCTGTGTCATCCGCAGGTAATTCCGCAAGGCTCGTATCCAATCTGTATGTGAAAGATTGACAGACAGATCCCTTGGCTGTACTTGAAGACTAGAGATGGCGACATCATCAGCAATGGTCCAGTACTTCTTTTTCATGGGCATACTTTATATGAAATAATATATAAATTCAATTATAAATACTATGTTTAAACATATCTGTAATAGTTTAAATGATATGATAAAACATATAATTAAATTCAACAATGTTGTAACTATTTATATTTACTATATATTTAAGAATGGCTACCGTCTCACCTGTCTCCATAGAGACAGGTCTTTTTGAGCCTATGGAGTCGGTAATTAAACTAGGAGCGGCGGGGGTTCTGTATTGCGCATTCCTGTAAGAGCTATAAAGTACCGCGTCTCGCACACATGCCAAACACCCTTACTCCTCCCTACTCCCCTTGAATCGGGACATACATGACGTTGCCCTGGCGGTTTACGAGTAAGAGCGCCAGATCGGTGGGTTTGAGGGGATCGGCGAGGCGTTGAAGATTTGCAAAGCTATTGACATGTTGCCGGTTCAGTTCAAGCACGACGTCACCTGGTTGCAAACCTGAGGTTTGGGCTACGCTGCTTTCCTTGATATCTGCCACGACCACTCATTCATTCACCGTCACCCAGACTCGTGGTGTCCACATAGTCTGAAGTTTTCATGAATATTTCAGATGTGGAATTCACAATTATTCATCCAGGACAAACCATGTGCACCGGCCGCAATATCAAGCCGCGGTTGGTGAACGCCTTTTGGTCACTATCCATCCAGTTAGCTTCGGCTTACTTAAGATTCGTGTGGATCCCCTTCACACAAAGACATGCCTCGTTCTCGATTAACTCTATAGCGGCTATTTCACGAACCTCCAGCTGCCTTCTTCACATCACCATGGCCGCCGCGAGACACTGAACCGCTTGGACTGCTTTCGAGACAGATGGTTCGTTCTTCCGGAGGGTATTCTTCGACGAAGCCTGCGTCGGAATAGACATGCATATTCTTGACCCCTTCTGTGTCCCAGATGTGAAGGCATTGCGCCATCAGGTGTGGCAGCATGCGTGGGGCGCCACCGAGCATTTCTCTGCTGGCTCGGTACGTCGTGCCGACCGCAATCAGCCGATTACCAGCCTGCAACAGGCTCGACTCCACAGACCCGCTAAACGTGATCGCAAACCATGGTGCGCCGTCCTGTTGGATGTTCGCCCGGCTAGACACAGGATGCGTATCAATGAGCTGCTCCTCGGCCAGAATAACCACACCATCTGGTTTCTGAATCACTTTTATGATCTGTCCTGCCAACTCCACTTTGTGGGGGACGAAGGTGGCGCTTGAGGAATGATAGGCATAGTCCTCCCAGGCCCTAACGTCAAAGGTGTTGGCTTCGACGTCTTTCATAATCGCCGGTGGGAACATCGGGGTGGTTGAACAACCGCTCAACCACACAGTTATCGCTACTAATCCGATGACACGCATGGGCGACTCTCCTTTCTGTGGCAGACCGGGGTAGGCCTACATTCAGCGATCGAAGCTCCAGATGATTGATACAAATCATGTCATCCTCAGCATTTACACAGTAGAGACAACGTGCAACAGCGGATGGACTCTCCTGGTTCGGTTTGTTGAATCCATGATTGCGGAATACTGACGAGCAGAAGTCCTGCGCGCTCCGAACACCCCTGTCGTCAGCACCACCATCTCGACGTCGTACAGGGTCTGTGTGGACCGCAGATTCATCAACACGCCTCGACTTCCATGCGTCCACCTGGCTACTCGGTATCTGTCGCACACACTGCCCAGCGTTGTTGGGCTTCCAGCATGTCGGAGAGCATATCGACCTGACTGGATCGGGGATCACCCGGGCGCGCGATGGCCTCACTCAGGACATGGATCAGTTTCACAGTATCGACTGACTTGTGCAGGCATGCGTAGGCACCCTGAGCCATCGCCGGCCCAACGTCATCGAGGAGATTGCCGGATATGAAAATGACGGGCAGCTGCGGCCATACCAAATGACATTGGCAGAGAAGATCGAAGCCATCGAGGTATCGCAGATGCGGGACAGCGATCACGGCATCGAAGTGATGGTGATGGAGTTCTCTCAATGCCTGCAACCCATCTGTGACCGCTACCACCGCAATGTGGCGCGCTACCGGGTGGTCTGCAAGACGACGGCCCACCAGCTTCTCATTATCAGCGACTAACACATGCTTCTCATATCCACTCATCATACCCTCCTTTTACCCGAGGCAATGCCGGGTTCCTCAACATGAGATCGAGGTAGAGGCAGCGGGAAGGCCGCCTCCACCCCGCACTCGGCCCGAGCTGAGAAACCGGATGCCCGGACCCTGACCCTCACTGCAACTCCGTCGAGATGACGGAGCCAGAGCCGTTGTCCTGTCTCGATGACTTGCTCGTGGCTGGGGTGCCCCTGGACCTGTTTCCGCTCGCTCCACCGTCGTCGCATGATCGGTGATCTGCGCGAGGTAGCCGTCCTGCGGCTGATGGCACCCGGTCAGAATCACACGCAAGAAGCAGGCCGTTCATGCTCACCATGCACAACCACTATCAAAGCATCTTGGAACAGATTCTCGATGTCTCGTGACGCGCCTTGTGATCATGACGGCCATGTCTCCAGCCCATCGAAACCTCCGATCGCTCTACTTCTAGGACGGAGCGAGGGACGGAAAGGTTGCACGCGATGTGATCGTAAGTGATCGGAGCGGGTGGTGACATTCCGCTCTCTGATACGCCGGATCACTGTAACCCTTTGACTCGTCGTATCGTGTTGATACGGAGAGGGGGAGCCGGCATCCTTTCCATGAGGATGCCTCGCATATGGTCCAGCACTACTAGCCTACAGGAAGCATGTCTCTTGATGCGTTGCCGGGAGACACGATGGCTCAGTTGGAGGGGGCGAATGACGACTGGTGCAGCGGATAGTCGCAGGGGAGACCGAGCGTTTCGAAGATTTGATGCTCCGCCATCGGGATCATGTCAGACAAATAGTCGGAGACCACGTCCCACCCGACCAGGTGGCCGAAGTCCCGTACACGGTCTTTGTGAAGGCATATATCAGACTCGGGACCTATCGTTTTGAAGAATCCTTCCCCCGTAGCTGGCCACGATCGCCGTCCGCACCTGCTACGACTCTTAGCGGACGCACCAGGCAGCGGACTTGGAGGCAGATGTGACTTTAAAACTCGTGCCCGTCATCCACATACTGCGCGAGCACGTGAGGCGGGCCGGCACACCCCTATTCCCCTTGAATCGGGACGTACATGACGTTGCCCTGGCGGTTTACGAGTAAGAGCGCCAGATCGGTGGGTTTGAGAGGATCGGCGAGGCGTTGCAGTATCGAAAAACTGTTCACATGTTGTCGGTTCAGTTCCAGTACAACATCACCCGGTTGTAAACCGGAAGTTTCGGCTAAGCTGCCTTCTTCAATATCGGTCACGACTACGCCGTGATTCACCGGTAAATCCATCTGCCGTGCCAGAGGGGGAGTGACGTCATCGAAGACGACGCCCGCCAGCGGATGGGCTGTCGAGACGGCCGAGGACGCAACCTGATTTTTCTTCGGGCGTTCACGCGGCGCTTCCTGAATGACAAGGTCGGCCTGGTACTGCTTCCCATCCCGGATGAGATCCACGCGGTGTTTGCTGCCGATCGGCGATTGCGCCACGAGATTCCGCAACTGGCCGCTGTCCATGACGTCCCGCCCGTCGAAGCGCACCACCACATCGCCTCGTTTCAGACCCGCTCGTTCCGCCGTCCCTCTGGCCTGCACGTCGGTGACGATCGCGCCCTTGACATCCGGCAAACGAAAAATCTTCCCCAGTGGAGGGCTGACGTCTTGCGTCGAGGCTCCCAGAAATCCTCGCACCACGCGGCCTGTCTTAATAAGACTTTGCATGGCGGCACGGGCCATATTGCTGGGAATCGCAAACCCGACACCCACGCTTCCGCCGGTCGGACTCGCGATGGCCGTATTGATTCCGACCAGCTCGCCATGAATGTTGACCAGCGCTCCGCCTGAATTCCCTGGGTTGATCGGTGCATCCGTCTGGATGAAGTCCTCGAAGTCCGCCACTCCGACATCCGCGCGACCGACTGCGCTCACGATGCCGAATGTGACGGTGCGACTCAATCCCAGCGGGTTGCCGATCGCAAGCACGAAATCACCGACGGCCAGATGGCTCGAATCCCCCCAGGTCGCAGTGGGAAGATTCGACGCATGGATCTTCACGACCGCCACGTCGGTTTTTGGATCGGTGGCGACGACCTTCCCTTTGTATTGACGGCGATCCGCCAGGATCACTTCCACATCGACGGCATCGGCGACCACATGGTTATTCGTGATGATGTAACCGTCAGGCGTGACGATCACGCCCGACCCCTGTCCGTATTGCCGACGGGTCGGTGGGTCTTTGAACAAACCGAACGGCAGGGCTTCGTCGCTGAAGGCCTGATCACGCACCATGACGGTTGACGCGATGCTCACCACGGCAGGAATGACTTTATTGGCGGTGCCCTTGACTTGGCTTTGCAAATCGTGGCTGTTAATCGTAGGTATCTGTGGGCTGCCGGCCGGCACCGAAACCGGAGCCATCAGACCGCTCACGATACCCCAGACAGCGATCTGCATCACGTGCTTACGGTTCTTCACCGATGCGCCTCGCGTCTTTCGCCACATGTCACACGTCTCATAAGCCCTTTTCCCTTCCTCACTGTCGGACAAGAAACGACGGCATTCTACACTTCGTGAGCATTCAGGCCAATCGAATATGCGTTCGTCGCCTTATCCTACACCGTTTTGGAAACTTCTTGCCGCAGAGCAGCCTTGATGATGCAATACGGCTGAGAACCGGCGCGTTATGAACTATGAGCATGCATGTGTGAAGGGAAATGAAGCAATCAATCCCGCCTCGTTGAAGAATCCTACAATCAGATGGACAGCGAAGATACGACACCGCCGACGCAACCAGCGAAACCGCGTATCTTGGCAGTGTGCCCTCCCCCCGGCATCGCCTTAGCCCTTCAACAGGCCCTCGATGTGGCCATTGAGGCAGTCAGCACGAAGGCAGCAGCCTTAGACCTGATCAGTGACCGGCAGTGGTCGCTATTGCTTCTGCACCATCGGAGACTTGCCGGCGGTGTTGAACCTTTCCTGGATAAGATTCGGCGGGGTCGACAGGGCTCGCTGATCCCCATCGTCTATTGCCTGGAAAGAAACATGGACCCTGACCTCACCAAGAAGTTGGTGAAAGACTTCGGCGTGCAGAGCCTGCTCACCTATCCGTCGGACCCTCAGGAAATCGCACATCATATCGGAGACCTGCTGAGTCTTCCCGTGAAACAACTCGACTCTCCCATAGGCGCTGTCTCCGAAACTCATGGAGGATCACCCACGAGTCAAGAGGCTCAGTGGGAGAGCTTCAAGAGCGCTCTGAAGGAGCATGTGGCGGCACTTGAACGAGCGGCAACCGACCTCCTGGAAGACACCCTCCGCGATAACGTGAGACGGGAAGCTATGCGTCGATCCCTGCGCATGGCGCTGGACGCAGGCGGATACGGCTTCACCGCATTGGCACAGTCGGCCGGCGAGGCGGAGCAGTTGTTACGCCGAGACGAAGCATGGACCCCGAGCCGGATGCTTCGCTTCTGCGAGCTGGTCGTGGAGCTTCAGGAGCAGGCAGATCGGGTGAGCATAGTGCCGACCGATGAAGCGCTCGCCTCCGCAACGCTTCCACTTATCCTCGTGATTGGCCGGGATGAAGCCTTGCTCGATCTTCTAGGAGCCGACGCCTCGCACCACGATGTCAGAATCGTTGCCGCAGAAAGCCTTGACGCGGCTGCGGAAGCCATGACCGGCACGAGTCCGGATCTGGTGTTGTTGGACATCGGCGGAGACGGCGCGTCTTGTGAAGAATTGGACTTCATAGGCGACCTTGCCGCGCACTCTCCTCCGATTCCCCTGTTGGTCCTGACGGAGGGAGATTCATTCAAGGACCGGGTTTCCATCGCCGGGGCCGGCGGTCTCGGCGTGCTCGACAAGCGGGAGTCCGCCGCCACCATCCTGAGTGTAGCCAAGGAAATACTCGGCCAGAGCCGTACCGACGTTCCGAAGATCCTTGTCGTGGACGATAGCGAGTTGGTCTGCCGACTGGCAGGCAAGCTCCTGGAACGACGAGGCCTTCATGTCACAACGCTTACCGATCCGCTGAAATTTTGGGACACGCTCGAGGAGGTTAATCCGGATCTGTTGATCCTGGATGTGGAAATGCCCCATCTGAACGGCATCGAGCTTTGCAGGGTGGTGCGCGGTGATCCGCATTGGGAATTTTTGCCGATTGTGTTTCTGTCCGCGCAGACCGACGCCGGCACGATTCAGCGACTCTTCATGGCCGGAGCCGACGACTTCATCAGCAAGCCGATCGTCGGCGCCGAGCTCATCACGCGGGTGCACAACCGGTTGGGGCGTGCCCGCCTATATCGACATCGGATGGAACGTGACTCCCTGACGGGTGTCGCGAGTCGGAAAGCCGTTGAACACATGTTGGAGCGTTCCCTTCGCTTGGCCAAACGGTATCGGGACTCTTTCTCCTTGGCCGTGATCGATGTCGATCGCTTGAACGAAATCAACGATCGTCATCAGACGACGGCCGGCGACATGGTTTTGCGACGATTAGGACAGATGTTATCCAAATTTTTCCGGCCGGAGGATGTCATCGGACGTCTGGGAGGCGATGAATTCGTCATTGGGCTTCATCGCGCCCCCAAAGCGGCGGCGCAGGCGAGATTCGAGGAACTGCTTCGGTTCGTGCGCCGGGAACGATTCGCAACGGAGACCGCCGAGACGATCGCCGTGAGCCTCAGCGTCGGCATCGCCGAGTTTCCTACCGACGGATCGGAGCGCGAGGCGGTCTACCAGGCCGCGGGCCATGCCCTGTCAGCCGCAAAGGCGTCAGGACGGGATTGCGTGGTGGCGGCGGGCGGGCACAGTCGGGCCGTTCCGACCGAGCCATTCGACGTCGTGATTATCGATGAGGATGACACGGTCACCGACATGCTCCTGCGCATGCTCCTGAACCAAGGATATAGGGCTTGCCGGTTTCGAGACGGTGAAGAGGCGTTCGGGAAGCTCGTGGGAACAGCTCCCGCGCTGCGCGCGAGAGTTCTTGTCTTGGAAGTCGACGTACCGGGCCTCGATGGAGTCGCGATCCTGCGCCGTATCCGTTTGGAAACCGGCCTGCATTCGACACGGGTCATTATGCTGACCCATCGGTCCGGCGAAGAAGAAGTGGATGCGATGTTCGAACTCGGCGCCTTTGATCACGTGGCTAAACCGTTCAGCGCGCGGCTGCTGTTGCACCGAATCCGCCGAGCCCTTGCCGCATAACCCCATGACGCCTGCCTACACATGGCTCTGGATTGTTCTCCGTGTGGAAGGCGTAGCTCTGGTTGGATGCCTCAGCCTGCTGATGGGTCTGACGGTTTGGCTGCGGTGGGAAACGTTCCGGTGGGAACGCAAAATCCACGAAGCCCGCGTGGCGCTCATACTGGCGCTGGAAACCGATCCGTCATCCGGTGATGAACCGGCGGTTGTTCACGCGCTCCCTCGGCGCATCCAGATTACGCTGTTCATCAACCTGGCCGAACATTTCAGCGGAACACAATTGAGCGCTCTCGCGAATATCGCGAGGCGGTTTCACATTGTGCAGCATGGAGAGCAGCTGTGCCGCAGCCGCCGCTGGCCACGGCGGATCCGGGGTATTCGGCTGTTGACGGCGCTTGGAGAAGGCGATGACATCATTCCCTCGCTCTTTCACGATCCGTCCCCGATCGTCCGTTCTGAAGTCGTCCATTGGGCAGCGGATCATCCTTGCGCCGTCATCATCGAACACGTTCTTCGAACCCTCACCGATGCGGACGGATTCTGCCGTTTTTCCGCCCACAACGCCCTCCATCGGATGGGTGCCGCCGCTGTCGAGCCGTTGGAACGCTACCTAGCCTCTCAGACAGGCACGACATTGGAGCGCGGACTGGCCGTCGCGGCATCGTTAGGGCATGAGGCCTTCGCTGACTTAGCAGGGAAATTGGTCGCCCACAACAGCCCCACCATCAGAAAATTGGCGCTAGACACGCTCGCCAGATCCGGAGGTCTGCAATCTGCCCCGCTGGTGATCGATCGACTGAATGATCCGGCTTCTCCGGTACGGCAAGCCGCGCTTCGCACGCTCGGTCATTTTCGTTGCTGGCAAGCGGCGCCTGCCATAGGCCGCTTGCTCGGAGATCCGGTCTGGACGGTACGGCAGGAAGCAGGCACGGCCCTTCGTTCATTGGGCGCGCCCGGCATTCTGGTGCTCCGCCGAGAGCTTTCACACTCCGATCGTTTCGCGGCGGACATGGCTCGACATACGCTCGGTCTCCCGTCGATGAAAGCACGGACGAATTCGGCATGACCCCCGGTGTCGCTGAAGCACTCCTGAACGCCCTGCTCACGATTGAATGGCTGATCCTTCTCTATTTCTTCCTGCTGTCGAGCTTCTATGGATTATTGTTGATGAGCGCCGTCCTCGATATTCGACCGCATCTGCAGAAAGCGCGAGACGAAAACCGGCGCCGTTTGCTGAAGTCCGAGATCGCTCCTCGCATTACACTCCTCGCCCCCGCCTACAACGAAGCCAAGACGATCGCCGAAAGTCTCCGAGCGCTGTTGGGCATCCAGTATCCGAACTTGGAAGTAATCGTGGTCAACGACGGCTCCAAGGACGAGACGCTTCGCGTGCTCCACGATCAATTCGGACTCTCCGCCGTGCACCCGATCTACCGGCATCAGCTTCACACGAAACCGGTGCGTGCGCTCTATCGGTCCACCATTCATTCGAATCTCGTGGTCGTCGATAAGGAAAACGGCGGCAAAGCCGACTCGCTGAACGCCGGGCTCAACATCGCCTCGAACGAACTGGTATGCGCCATCGATGCCGACACGTTGATCGAACCGGATGCGCTGCAGCGGATGGTGCGTCCGTTCATCGAGTCCAATGAAGTGGTGGCCGCCGGAGGCACGGTTCGGCCGGTCAACGGATCGTTGGTCAAGGGTGGCCGGGTGGCGACGGTGCATGTGCCGCGCCGTCCGATGGCAGGGGTGCAAGTGGTGGAGTATCTCCGCGCCTTTCTGTTCGGCCGACTGGGGTGGAACCGCCTCGGAGGCAACATGATCATATCCGGTGCATTCGGCTTGTTTCGCCGCGAGGCGGTGATCCATGCCGGCGGCTATCTGCATGACACGGTCGGGGAGGACATGGAGTTGGTGGTGCGCCTGCGGCGGATCGGGTGTGAAGAACGGCAACCCCAACGGGTGATCTTCATTCCGGACCCGGTTGCCTGGACCGAGGTGCCCGAATCGCTTCACGTGCTCGGGAATCAGCGTGATCGCTGGCAGCGAGGCCTTGCCGATGTCTTGTGGCGGCATCGTCGGCTGTTCTTCAATCCGTCGTATGGGGCTTTGGGACTCCTCGTGTTCCCCTACTTTGTGTTCGGCGAATTGCTGGCGCCCGTGATCGAAGCAATGGGGCTGCTCATCATGGTCTCGATCCTCGCGCTCGGAGAAATGGACTTGTCGTTTGCATGCCTGTTCTTTCTGGTCGCGTACGGGTATGGGATCTTGTTGTCCCTGGCGGCGCTCACCATCGAAGAATTCACGTTCCATCGAACGGCCACGCTCATGGATCGATTCTGGCTGGTCCTCTGGTGCTTATTGGAAAACATCGGCTTCCGCCAGCTCACGGTCTATTGGCGTCTGCGTGGATTGAGCAAATATGCGCGGGGCAGTCGTGACTGGGGCGTGATGACCAGGCGCGGGTTTTCCAACACCGGAGCCACGGCACGACTTCTCATCGGCCTTGCCTCCATACCGGCGACAGCCGCCGCGCACGAGCTCCCGCCTGCAGCTATCGGCACAGGAACGGTCTCGTTTTACGGAAACGTCCCCATGATGGTTCAGGAAGTGGACGTCATCTATGTCTCCGGGCGCGAGCCGAGGCTCGTATTCAAGACGGCACCTGACCCACCGGCCCCTCGTCGAATTCGCCCGGTCGAATCGCGCGTCAATCTCCTCAATCACATTGTCGACGTCCGGAGCGAGCCGGGATGTGAAGTACTTCGAGAACCCTCGACAGCCCTGCTGACTGTCCGCACTGTCGGCCCAGGTGATCGGCCGTGCCCCATCCTCTTTGCCGTGGCGCAGACTGGAACCCGATTGGACCTCCTTTCCTACCAATCCCTGACGCTCCGGGGATCTGCGTCCGCTCCCATTTCAGTCGCGTTGGCCGACGACCGAACGGTTTGGCGGGGCGCTCAATTTTCTCTTGACCAGCGACCGGGACGTTTTGACGTGACTCTTCCGCTGATGCCGGGAGCCAAGGAGATCGACCTCCGCGACGTGACCGTGGTCTCCGTGATACCGAAACAAGGAAACGTCGTGCTCCGGCTTGACGAGCTATCCGTGGCCAGAGGACAAGCGGCACCAAAACCTCACCGACGGATTGGATTCTGGGTATGGGACTACCGAGAGGCAACGGCACAGGGATCGTCGTTGTTGGATGTCTGCAGGTCTTTGCAATGCAGCCGCCTAGCGGTTCAACTGCCGGCGCTTAATGATCCTGAAGAGACCTGGCTCCGCTATGTCGGCCTGCTCCAAACCGCACAGCGGCAGCACATCGAAGCCTTTGCGTTGGACGGTTACCCGGAAGCGGTTCTCGACGCAGGACCCCTCCTCAAGAAAGTGGAACGTTTGCAGGACATGATGCAGGGGCGATTGCCGGCTGGCGTGCAGCTCGACATCGAGCCCTATCTGCTTGACGGTTTTCTCAACGACCCTCAGGGCTATGAGAAATATCTGGAGATGCACGCGCAGGTGAAACGCGCGTTGGCCGGACAAGCGCGACTATCGATTGTCATGCCGTTCTGGCTGACATCGCAGTCGGCGCGCAACCGGGCGGTGGCGTTTGCTGCGATGGCTCTCGCCGACGAGGTGGCCATCATGAGCTATCGGACCGACCTGGCGGAGCTGCGTGACCTTATCGAAGATCAGCTTCGCTATGGAGACCTCATCGGCCTGCCGGTGTGGCTGGCGGTCGAGACGCAACCCTTGCCGCTGGAGGAGCATGTCCGGCTCGAACACGTCACGCGCCGGGATTTAGCGACCGCCTACCTGGATCGTGCCGGCAAGCGACTCGTGTTCGCACCTCCGCCCGGAGGCGATGAACGAGACTGGTTTCGCATCGTGCAGCGGACGACGATTCGGCCGGAACGCCTGACCTTTTCGGGACGTCCGCGCCGAGAGGTCGGCGCGATGCTCCGCGGACTCGACCAAACATTGCCCAACCGTTCGTTTTCCGGCGTGATGATTCATGACTATCCGGGCTTTAGTGCTCTCCCTGCAATCAAGGAAGATCCATGATTCGCTTGTTGTGTCTCGTCATCACGCTGTCGATCAGTCTCCATCTTGGGAACTCCCGTGCAGACGAACCGACAGAAGTTGGTTCGTTCCAGGTGCAGCCGACGCGGCTCGATATCTTGACGGCCGCCAAGGAAGCAGAGGCAGCCAAGGAGTTTGATAGGGCGGCCGGTCTTTACCGCGACTACCTTCAACGCCGGCCTGAGGACGACGAAGTGAGGGCGCTCCTCGCCCGGGTTTTATCTTGGCACGGTCAACATGAGGAGGCCGTGACCCTGTATCGAGATATCCTGACTCGACACCCGGTGGATATCGATGTCCGGATAGCCCTGGCGCGCGTCCGGTCCTGGCAGCAACAGTTCGATGAATCCGCCGCGCTGTATCGGGCAGTCTTGGATGAAGATCCCCAGAATGTCGAGGCGAAGCAAGGCTTGGCCGATACTCTGTATTGGAGCAAGCACTATCAGGACGCCCTCCGACTGTATCAGGAGGTCTATGATCAAACACATGATCCGGAGGTCACCCAACGGATCCTCGCGGTGAACCAAGAAATCACCCTGTCGGCTCGGGCACCGGTGCGGGGTCCTCGGAACGGGCCGGCCCTGCCCTTTCGAAATTATGCGAAACTTGGATATAGCCACTACACCTATACCAACGGATTCCCCGATGAACGAGATTGGGTCATCGAAGCGGCGAAACCCCTGGGTAAGCTGACCTTCGTCGGTCGCATAGAGCCGTTGAACCGGTTCGGCCTCCATGACACACCCGTGTCCGGAGAGGTCTACAGTCCACTGTGGCAACGGGCATGGGGCTATCTCGGCGCATCCGGCGCGGTCAATCCCGGCTTCGTGCCGAACTGGACGGTGGGTGGAGAAATCTTCCAGGGTTTGGAGGATCTGTCGCCGTATTTGTCGTCCATCGAGCTCTCGTTCGGGTATCGGCGCATGCATTTCAAGCAGGAGGGTATTGATCTGTTGTCGCCGGGTGTAACGATCTATTTGCCGTTCAATCTCTGGCTGACGGAAAAGATTTATTATGTGCCAGAACAGGGCTCCATCACGCTGTCCTCTCAATTGACGTGGCGGCCGACCGCTCGCCTGCAACTCTTCGCGTCCGGCGGGTTCGGGACCTCCGGCGAACGGATCGTCGCGGCTCAGGATTTTACTCGGGTACCGAGCCGTATCATTCAGGGCGGCGCTATCTTTCCAATCAGTGAACGGTTCTCCGGCGAAGTCGTCGGTTACTATGAGGACCGGTCCACCCTCTACGTTCGCCGCGGCATCACGATAAACGTGATCTGGCACTGGTAAATCACTCAACGTATACAAGGGGGGACCGGGCATTATGCGGGCGCTTCTCGTTTCCCTCGGACTACTCACCACCGGATTCGCCGTGTGGGTGAGTCTGCTTCTGTTTCCTTTCTCCGATGACCATACGGTTCTTCCTGATCAGATACAGATCTTCGACGGCGTCAGCGGGTCTTCCGGCCTGTCGGTAGTCCTGCCGATCTCCCCGACTCCAATCAGTCGCTACGAAGCCGGCACACAGAGTCGTCTCGCCGTCCTGTTGACCGATCCGACATCGAATTGGCTTCGCCTGGCGCACGGCCTCAAGACTATCGGGGTGCCGTTTCTTGTGACGCAAGATTACCGACAGGCGCTCGCTCATCGGGTGGTCCTCGTGTATCCGATGATCTCGGGACGGGTGCTCACTTCGGAAGCTATGAAAGCATTGGCCTCCTTTCCTCGGAACGGCGGAACATTGATCGGCATCAATGTGCTCGGCGGAGGGCTGAACGAGGTGTTCGGATACAGAGAGGCACAATCATTCGGCCGTCATTTCGAATTGCGTCTTAATCAACTCTCGCCGCTCCTTGCCCAATTCACTGAACCCAAAGAGCAAGTTCTTCGGTTAGGAGACCGGCAAAAGGGTGGAGAGCCTGTCGGCTCGCACAGCTACCTCGCCCCGAAGGAAGCGCCATTGGCGGTGTACGACGACGGGACACCGGCGATTGTTCAGCGATCATACGACCAGGGTCGCGCTATCGCCTTCGGTCTCGATATCGGGTTCTTGTTGGCGAAGGGATACAACTTATGGGAGGAAGGTATTGCAGAGAGCTACGACAATCGGTTTGAGCCGTTGCTCAATGTGGTATTGCGAATGCTCAAGGAGATCTATCGAACCGGCGAACCGAATGCCGTGATCCTCGGCACAGTTCCCAATCACCGGTCGTTGTCGGTGCTCCTCACGCATGACATCGATGCCTCAACGTCCATGGTCAATGCACTCCGCTATGCTGAGTTCGAGCGGAGCCAGGGCATTACCGGAACTTATTTCATCCAAACAAAATATATCCGCGACTGCAACGACGATATTTTCTTTAATCCGCAAGGCGTTCGAGATCTTCAAACGCTCCACAAGCTGGGCATGGAGTTGGGCAGCCACACCGTGGCTCACTCGAAGGTCCTGCATACATTTCCGTTGGGCACCGGAACAGAAGGTTATCCTTCATACCGGCCCTATGTGAAGTCGCGACAAACAGCCTACAACGGCACGGTGCTTGGAGAATTGAGAGTGAGCAAGTTCCTCATCGAGCACTTTTCTCCACCAAATACCGTCATCTCCTTTCGACCGGGCCATCTGTCGAACCCCCCTCACGCTTCCACAAGCTCTCGCGGCTGGCGGCTATCGATTCAGTTCGTCCGCCACGGCCAACAACTCGCTCGCGCACCTGCCGTACCAATTGACCTATGACAGAGGGGTAGAGAGCGAAGTCGGCATCTTCGAATTTCCAGTGACGCTCGAGGATGAGGAGTTACCTGAACTGGGGTCCCGACTTCCGCAAGCCCTTGAGTTGGTCCGCAGGTCGGTCGCTATGGGGGCAGCTTTGTCGTCCTGATCCATCCAAATATACTGGGACACAAATTCGAGTTCGAACGAGAATTTGTGGCGGCGGTCCGCGATCGTGCTTGGTTCGGATCTGTCGGTGAATTCGGACGATGGTGGGCGGCGCGCAATCAGGTGGAAGTCGATGTGCATCAGGACGGGTCGCGTCACACCGTGGCGCTCGATATTCCAGATAAAATCGCAGGTCTGGATGTCCGGATACCCAGCGGGTGGGTCCTGAAACAACGAGACCCGGTGACGCTCGCCGTGGCCTCCGATGGCGAGCATGTCATCCTCAAAGAAGCCGTCGGGCCGGTCAAGCTGGTCTTTGAATCCGCGTCAAAAATTCACCATTGACCGTATCACCCTCCGCGGCCTTCGGATATTTTCGTCTATGGTTTAAATTGTCGCTTCCGCGTCCAAAGGTGAAACAACTGTTCGGGGCCGCGCGTTGCGTCGTTGAACAGCTCGTCGCTCTACCCACAGATAACGTACAGGCAGCACGACCATCGTCAATACTGTCAATGAACACAATTCCCCGATCACGGTCATCGCCAGAGGTGATTCGGGAGGCAAGTGTGCCATTGTGTTACGATGATTATCGACTCTTATTCACCTTAGAATTAGTTGTTATCCAAGAGGTGCACGATGATACGTCTCGCGAGCTTCATTGTCTCTATTCTGCCCGCGATGGTTTCAGGAATTCTTATCTCCCCTGGGCATGCCGAAGAAGGTAAGTTTGGAATCCCCAAGGGAGATGAAGGCACGAGGATTTTCAAAGCCATGGAGCACCCTCATTATACGGGGGAGTTTCGCATCAAAGGCGATCGGGCGACTCTCATCGGGAGTATGAATGACCTTGCGCCTTGGGACCATCTCGACTACGCAGGCAAGCGTCTGAATCCCGTGCAAGGACGATCGACATCGAGGTAAACGAACACACCAACACAGGACGGGTGGTGGCCGAATTTGTCGAAGGGGGTGATCGGTATCGCATCGTCTTTGATCGATTTGCCGCGAAAGCGCCGTTCCAGGATGGAGGCATTGCCACCCGAATCTACGAACATGGGGATTCGAACCATGGCGATCCGTTGTATCCGAAAACCTGGTTGTACTTGGGAGGATGGGGCACGGGGACAATGTACAAGAACGATCAAATGCTCTACCAAGACTATGACGCGCACTTTATGGTGATGGAGCGCTCTCGCGATCCCAAGACCCATGAGGTCCGATACCCCGTCAAACGCACCTTGCCCGGCGGCGAGACCGATCCAGCCGGGATGGAGATCGATCTCTGGTTACGGTCTAAAGAACAAAACGCGAACAACTTTCCCCCCTTCGAGACCTTTGTCCATCTCTGCTGGGAAGAAGTGACTTGGCGATAGGCCATGGGGACTGTTCCAAAGTCTTCTCCTGATATCGGATGCCGTCACCTATTTCGATGATCTGAAGCTTCGGATTGTACGCTGAGCAGAGTTCAATGCCGACAAGAACCTATGCCCGCACATACGGCGCCTCACTCTTTGACTTCCTCAACCGCATGCTGACAACAGGTCGCCGCCTCTGAGCTTGCCCCACCATCCATACATTCCTTATATGCCGCATAGGCCTTGAGAGCCCATTCCTCACCGGGACAACCTTGCATCGTCATCGCTACTTCGAGGAATTCAACTAGTTCTTCCCGAGTGATTCCCTTGTCGCAGGCCAGCCGCACATAGGCCCGTATGCAAGGCTCGCAACGAATCGTGATTGACATAGCCATGGCAGTGAGCAGTTTGTATTTCGCGGCCACAGTTCCATTCCGATACGCCTGTTGCCGCATGCGCAACAATCCGCCGGTGACCACAGGGCTCAGCTTCCGAAGTTCAGCAAACAGACCGCTCTGAACATTCGACTCCTGAATCATGACAACGCCTCCTTCAGCTTCATAATCCGATACCAGATGATCGTCGCCTACTTATCAATCACCTGTGCTCTGTATTTCGACAGCGGGTTGCCAGCCGCCTCGACGGCTCTGACCAACATCTCCACGTTCGCCTTCTGCGGATCAAACGTTACGGCAGCGCGGGCGTTCGAATAATCGGAGAAAACGACCCACTTCGTTCCCACGCTGAGCTCCACCGAGCTGACACCAGGCACCTTGGCCAAGGCGGCTTTGACATCCTTGACGCATCCCCCACAAGTCATCCCATCGATCTGCAATGTGACGGTCTGCTGACTTTGACCTTCAGCGACAAGTCCTTGGAATGCGCCCAGGCTCACGGTCACAACACCGATCACGATCATCGTGTGAAAGAGTTTCCACATGGTCGTTTCCTCCTCTCCATTGCCTCGCTTCTCCGATACAGAAAAATGACGCCTAATGCCTCACATCTCTCGCTTCACGGAAATCATAGGGTCAACCAATAAGGTGCCAAAACCAGTACCAGCGCCAACGGCGCCAAGATCCACAGCCATGTCCTGTTCCTAGCATTCGGATTTCCTCGAGCACACACTTCTCCTGGCGCGCACCCCGTGGACTCCGGCTTTCTATAGGCAAGATAAAAGCCGATGCCCAACAGAAGTATCGTCAGGCCGATGAAGGCCGGTCGATACGGCAAGAGTCCCTTCAAGACTCCAGCCGTACCGGCCAAGAAGCCCGTAGCCCCGACTCCCACACCAAGCGCCGCGAAGACCAGTGGCCCAATGCAGCAGACAGAAGCCAGCAACGCTGCGCTCACTCCACCAACCGAGAGCATTGTCACCGGATTGTTCGGTGGTCTAGGTTTGGAAGGAGCTTCCCCGCACGGGCACATAGCCGTCATCTCCTTGTTTGGCTCTCAACCTGCACTTCTGCTTTCTTTTCCAATCTTTTGAGAATCGGGCAGCGATCAGTTGGTTGACCCCTCCGGCAGGCTCGAATCAAACTCTCAAGCGCTTGAGCCAAGGCCTGTAAGGCCTGCATCTTGGCCTTCACGCCCTGCAATTTGTCCTCTGCCTTCCGCTGGACATCGCCACATCGCGCCCGCGAACTCACGCGTAGATTCAGCAATTCAGTGATTTCGCGCAATGTGAACCCCAGCGCCTGCGCGTTCTTGATAAACCGCAGTCGTTGTTCTTCTTCCGGACCATAGAGGCGATATCCCGACGATGCTCTCGCGGCCGGGCCAAGCAGATGAAGCCGTTCATAGTACCTCACGGTCTGAACGTTGACCCCGACCGCTTTCGCCAACCGACCAATCGTGAGTCCCGCTGCCATCACATCACCTGTTCTGTTGATATTTGAAACCTTACACCCTGTACCAAGGTACCGAGTCAAGTGGGTACGAGTCCCTCATAGCGCTCGGCCCTCCGTAAGAGTTTTCATGGATACATGAACCTGGCTCTTGAACTATGTGATACCCGATGGAATGTACGAGAGCAAAATGACGAGGAGTTTCGATACGTTTGAGGCGATTCTCCGCAACCGAAGTGCGTTCGAGATGAGAGAGTTTCTAGTTACGACTCATACCCATTCCTTCTTCTTCATGTCCTGGGAGCATACATAATGACGATCATACCGCCCAAACAGAGAATGGCTCCCATCACGTCATAGCGATCAGGACGGACTCCGTCGATACCCCAGCCCCACAACAGGGACAATAGGATAAACATTCCACCGTATGCCGCGTAGACTCGTCCGAAGTGCGCCGGCTGTAAGGTTGGAATGATGCCGTAGAGAATAAGAATAACCGCTCCTGCCATTCCGTAAGCAAGCGGCCGTCCCTCTCGGAACCAGAGCCACACAAGATACCCACCCCCAATCTCGCACAATCCGGCGAGCACGAATAATCCCAGAGAGATCGCTAGAGTCATGAAATCCTCCACAGCCTTCGAACATTCCCGTCTACTGGTTTACATTGTCGCTTTCGCGTTCAAGGACGAGACAACTGTCCGGGGCAGTGCGTCACGTCTTTGAACAACTCTTAGCTCTATCCACCGATAGAGCACAGGGAGCACGATCAACGTCAAGACCGTTGATGAAAACAATCCCCCGATCACGACCGTGGCGAGCGGCCGCTGTATCTCGGAGCCGGGGCCGGTGGCCAGCAGTAGGGGAATGAGCGCCATCATTGCGACCGCCGCAGTCATCAGCACGGGGCGCAACCGTAGAACCATGCCGGTCAGCACCGCCTCGTCCAACGGCATTCCCTGTTCGCGCAACTGGTTGATGTAGGCGATCTTCACCACTCCATTGAGCACCGCCACACCGAACAAGGCAATAAAGCCGACGGACGCCGGAACCGAGAGATACAGCCCCCCCAGCAGCAACGCCAGTAGGCCACCAACCATCGCAAATGGAATTGCGAGGAGAATGATCGCTGCTTGTCTCAGATTTCCGAACGTGAAGCAGAGCAACACAAAGATCAAGCCGATGACAAGAGGAACGACAATGGCCAGACGAGCCATGGCCTTCTGTTGGTTTTCGAATTGGCCGCCCCAGGTCACATAATAACCGGGCGGCAGCTGTACCTGACGGGACACTGCCGTCTGTGCTTCTTCTACGGCACCGACAAGGTCACGCCCGACGACATTGGCTTCAATCACAATTCGGCGGCTCGCATGCTCGCGGCTGATTTGCGCCGGTCCCTCCACGATTCGAATGTCGGCCAGCTCACGAAGGGGAATACGTGACCCGTCAGGAGCGGTCGCCCAGAGCGCCGCAATTGTCTCCACATCGGCCCGACGATCATCCGGAAATCGCACCATAATGGGGAAGCGCCACTGTCCTTCGAAGACCTCGCCGGAGGCAATTCCACCGCCGACAGCTTCGATCACTTCCGTGATCTCTGCGACGTTGATCCCATGACGAGCGATTTTGGCACGATCAATGTCGAGTTTCAGATAATAGAGGCCCGACACCTGCTCGACCCGCAGATCGGATATGCCGTTCACCTTCCGCAGCACCCTGGCGATCTCGTCCGCCTGCACCCGCAAGATCTCCAGGTCATCGCCGAACAGTTTGACGGCGACCTGAGAGCGGACTCCCGATACCAATTCATCGACGCGCATGGCAATCGGCTGGGACAACCCGAACGCGATACCGGGCACTTGCTCCAGCCGTCGGCGGACCTGCTCCTCGATCTCGGTCTTGGCCTGCGCCCGCCACTCGGACTCAGGCTTAAGCAAAACGTACATATCGCTCAGTTCCATCCCCATCGGATCGGTACCCAGCTCATTGGCTCCGGTGCGCGAAATCACGGAGCGCACGTCCGGTATTTGCAATAACAACCGCTCGACCTCGCCTGAAATCTTGAGCGATTCGCTCAAGCTGATACTCGGAAGCCGCATCAGATTCACCACGATCGCGCCCTCGTCCATGATCGGCACGAATTCCCGACCGATGAACGGAATCAGAGCTGTCCCACCGACGAGCACCGCGGCCGCCAGGATGAGGACCATACTAGTTCTGCGAATGGCTCCCTCCAATATCCGTCGATACAACCGCCGCCCATGCGCCAACACAGCCCCTTCCTCCTGAACGGCACGCGGTTTCATGAGCACAGCCGTCAGCACCGGGACTACGGTCATTGAGAGCGCTAAAGAACTGAGGAGTGCGATGACCACCGTCATGGCCAGCGGAACGAACATCTTGCCTTCCATACCTTGCAGCGTCAGGAGCGGGACAAAGGTCAACGCAATAATCAACTCCCCGAACAGACTCGGTCGCCGCACTTCCAGGACGGCGCGTAAAACGACCGGCAACCGGTCGGCGAGGAAAAAGCCCTTCCCCTTCCCCTGTTCGCTGAGATAGCGCTCGACATTCTCAGCCTGCACGATCGCCGCATCGACGATCATTCCCAGCGAGATGGCCAAACCGCCAAGAGACATCAGATTCGCCGACAGGCCGACCTGATGCATGATGACGAACGTGGCCAACGCGGCGAGGGGCAAGGTCAGGGCTATAACAAGCGCACCTCGCAGATTCCGTAGAAACAGGTACAACACCAGCATCACGACTGCGGCACCTTCCAGGAGGGCACGTTCCACGGTCTCGAGTGCCCGCGCGACGAGTTCGATACGGTCATAGAAGGGAACGACCGAGATGCCGGAAGGCAAGACCCGGTTGATCAACTCGACCTTGTCTCTCACCGCTGAGACAACCTCCCGGCTATTGCCGCCGCGTAGCATGACGGCAATGCCTTCGAGCACCTCGCCCTTCCCGTCACGCGTCACGCCCCCCAACCGGATCGCGGTCCCTTGGCGAACCTGCGCGACATCCCGGAGGTAAATCGGTGTGCCCTTGTGCGCCGCCACCACAATCTGTTCCAGATCCGCCGCAGAACGGGCCAGCCCGACCCCGTACACGACTAATTTATCCCCGCCCTGTTCGATGTAACCGCCCCCGGCGTTCTGATTGTTCCCTGCTACGGCAACGTGCACTTGACGCAAGGTGACTCCAAAGCCGGTCAATCGAGAGGGGTCCACGAGCACTTCATACTGTTTCGCCAGGCCGCCCAACGTATCGACATCTGCGAGGCCTGGGACTGCTCGCAGCATCGGGCGGATCACCCAATCCTGAAGGGTCCGCAGGTCCATGAGGGTCTGCGTCGACCCCTCGACGAGATACATGAAGACTTCACTGAGTCCCGTACTGGCCGGCCCCAACAGAGGCTCGGCGTTCTGTGGAAGCCTCGATCGTGCCTGGAGTATCCGTTCCAAGACGAGTTGCCGGGCAAAGTAGATATCGATCTTATCCTCAAAGACTACAGTGACGACCGAGAGCCCGAATCGCGACACTGACCGGAGTTCTGTTTTTCCAGGCAAGTTGGTCAATTCGATCTCCAAGGGAAAGGTCACGAGGCGTTCCATTTCCGAAGGAGCCAAGGACGGCGCGCGCGTGATCACTTGAACTTGGACGGGCGTCACGTCGGGAAACGCATCGATCGGCAGATGGCGGATGGCCGCCACGCCGCTCACGATGAGCCCGAACGCGCCGAGCAGCACGATGAGCCGTTGTTCCAAGGCGGCACGGATCAGGCGTTCGATCATAGCGGCCCTCCTGTCGGAATCTGCTCCCGGAGAGCCTCAGACTTCAGGGCGTAGGCTCCATGTGTCACGACTTCGTCGCCTTCTTTCAACCCAGCCTTGACCTCGATGTAGTCGTTCGATGACTCTCCGACCTTCACTTCGCGCGACTCAAACCGGCGTGGTTCACGCGCCAGGAATACGATCGTACGGCTCCCGACTTGCTGTACCGCTGCACGCGGCACGGCCAAGACCGATTGCTCCTGCGTGAATAACGTCACTTCAGCAAACATCTCCGGCCGCAATCGACCATCAAGGTTGGGTACCTCCGCGCGTGCCATGACCGTCCTGGTGGCGGGATCGATCACGGCGCCGACGTAGGTAATAGTCCCTCGAAATGTCGAGTCAGGATAGGCTGATACCCGAACTTCGATGGCCAGCCCGGTTTTCAATCGACCAGCCTGTTGTTCCGGAAAATCGGCGCGCACCCAAACGGTCGAAAGGTCCGCCACCGTGAACAGCGTTTTATTGGGGTCGATCACTTCGCCGATTGTCGCATTCCGTTCGATGACTTCGCCGCGAAAGGGGGCCCGGAGGGAGACTTGTGCGACTTCGGCGTGAGGCAATGTCTTGGCCGCCAAACGCTGAATCTCCCGCTCCGTCATGCCGAGCAAATGCAACTTTTCCTCCGCTTCGTGCAGATCGGCTCTGGCGTTTTCATAATCAGCCTCGCGCCGTTGGTGTTCACCCGCGCCGATTGCACCTCGATCCAACAGCGCTTGAGCCCGTTCGAGGGATTTTTCCGTCACCCCCAAGGCATTCCGAGCCTTGCGATACTCCAGTTGGGCTTCTCCAAAGGCAGGGCTATCGAGCAGCAGAAGCGGGCCGCCTTCCTTAACTCGATCTCCCAGGTCGGCATACACAGCCACGATACGGCCCGGAACTCTCGCGCTGAGATGCGCGAGTCGATTCTCATTGGCCAAAATCTTCCCTGCCTGGGCTTTGAGAGTCGTCCGGATCGGACGGAGAGCGACTCGTTCGGTCTGAAGATTGGCAAGGATTGGACTTCCTTCCGGCAATTCGAGGATACCCGACTCCGAAGGAGCGGCAGTTGCTGCCGGAGGCGGCGGCTTCGGAACATCCTCTTGCTTTGCCTGACAGGACAGATGGGCCGTGACCATCAAGAGAACCGGAAGGATCCGCAGAGAAACCAACGAGGCACGCATGCCAAACTGGACGTTCATGGCAATCCTCCTACCGCCCGCTCCAGTCTGGCCAACGCGATGGAATGATCGGCTTGTGCTTGGGCATATTCGAGCAAGGTCTGGCGATAGACACGCTGTGCGTCGATGACTTCGAGCAGGCTGGTCGCTCCATGGCGAAAGCTGAACTGGGCGATGTCGAGGGCTTCCTTGGCTTGATGCAGGAGTCCTTGTTCAAAAACCTTCATCTGCGCTTGACCGGTCTGCATCTCCTGAAAATGCCGTACGATCGTTTGTTCCAATTCTTGCTGCATACGATCTCGCTCCGCTTGCGCTTCTCGATGCGTTCCCATCGCCGTTCCGATTTCCCCCTGTCGGCGATACCAAACGGGCAGCGCCACGCTGAATCCCGCCGTGACGGATTCATCGCCGGCTTCTCGATGATACTGGCCGATCACTGAAACATTCGGGATGCGCGATGCGCGTTCGTGCTCGATCGTGTATTCAGCTTGCTCGACCACCTTTTGCTGCCGGCGAAGCGCAGGCTGTCGGTCGACTGCTTGATTCATCAATATGTGGAGTTCCAAGCCGGCTCTCGCTGTTTCAAACTCTCCTTGGACGGCAAATGATTCTCCCAGAGCTTTGCCTGTCACCGTATTGAGTTGCGCTCGAGCCACGAGAAGAGCATTGTCCGCCCTCGCTAAATCCTTTTGTGATTTCTGGAGTTCGACGGTCGCCTTGATTAACTCGAATCTCGGAGCCTCCTTGGTACCGACACGCGCGCTCACCAATTTCACGAGGTCCTCGACTGTCTTTAGATTCTCCTTCGCAAGTCGTGCATCTTGTTGCGCAAAGAGCAATTGGAAGAACGCCTCTTTGACGCCGGCCAAGACCAATACTTTTGCCTGTTCCAGACCGGCAAGAGCGCCTTCTACCCGCGCGTCGGCGGCGCGTTGTCTGGTTACGCGTTTGCCCAGCCACTCCAACGGTTGCTCCACCGTAATGGTCCGTTCGGCGATGGAGACGCCTGTTCTGGGGTCACGAATCGACCCTCGGCCGACCGACCCGGTCATTGTGGGATTGAGATAAGCGCCAGCCGTGATCCGTTGACTCCGACTCTGTTCCAAAACTGCTTCTGAACCCTTCATTGTGGGATTGTGTTGAAGCGCGAGTTGTATGATTTGACTCAGTGTGTATCCGCTAGGGCTAAACTCGGCGGCATAGCCCTCGGGATACGATCCAGACATCATCGCGCATCCGAACGCGGCGATGATTCTGCAAGCGAATGCAGGTCTCATGCTGCCCTCCCTCATCGGTGCCATGGCGACTCGTCTCCATAGGAGACGGCCATCGAACGCCGATCAATAAATCGAACCGTCAGTAGCCATCAAAAGAGAGGTCAGACGGAAGGAGGCGCGCGGGATGGAAGACCGGTCGTGAGGAAAAGATCCGCCGGCGAAGGGCCTAGGCACGGCTGCCATGTGGCGGGAGGCCTCGGAGGTTGATTCGCATAGAAAGAATGCGCGGCCACATCCAAGACGGTGCCTTTACCGACTTGCGGCTCGGCGGAAGAGGCGAGAACGAAGTCGATTTCAAGGTGTTCCGCTCCATGGAGCGGTTGGGCAATCAGATGAAGCGGACAGTGGGACTCGTCAGCCGCAACCACGGCATGATCATAGAGCGAGAACTCACAGCTTAGATCGGGTGAGAAAACTGTATGGACCGTACCACCATGAATATGACCGACTTCTCCATGGTAATGATCGACCTCGGGGTGGATATGCACCAATGGCGCAGCAAGCATCCATAACATGGTCCATGTAAGGACTACGACTCGAAACCATCCCGTATTCTTTCGTGTCAATCCCATGACACGAGCCTAGCACAGTCCTAGAAGGGCATCAATGAACACGATCCTCGGATCGCTATTTCGTCGGTTACTATTGCTTAAAACCAAGCACGTAGCCCCACCACGAATCGGATCTGGCTCGGATCTCCGCCCTGTTGACGCACCAGAGTGGCTGTTTCACCGAAACTTCTGTCCAGCGACATACCGACATAAGGGGCGAACTCCCGACGGATTTCATAGCGCAAGCGAACGCCGAATTCCATATTGTTCAGCCCCGAACCGGTCGTAAATTCTTCGACCCGTTGGATAGCCAGATTGGTTTGGAAGCGACCTTGAAGGATAAGCTGTTGCGTGAGCAGGAAATCTTTCGTGTACGAAAGCCGGGCGGAGACTGCGCCATCCTGATCAATGAATAACGCCGATTCAAACTCGTAGTTGTACGGCACCAGACCTTGAAGACCGATCACTCCCAGCCCACGCGTGACGTTGCCACCGCGATACGACTGTGTTTCCATTCGGCCACCGACTTGAACGTCGTAATGTTTCCCGATGAAACGGCCATAGAGCAATTGGAAGTCCACATCATAGTCTGCCTTGAATGCGGTGTCCTGTTGTCCTTCACTCTTGAACCACAGTCGGTTGTAATCCCCGCCGTACCAACCTTCGATGTCCCACCGGTAGTCACTGTTGCTGCCATCTCCGCCGGTGCGGGGTCGATACTCGAGGACATCGACCAATGTGAACAGGCGCCGTTCGCGGTCGTTCACCGGACTGGGCCAATCCTGTCGCGTCGCTGGGGTCGTCTGGGTTTGGCCTGGCTCCGGTAACGCATCGACTATCGGGGAACGGCCTGAAACAGTACTTCTGTCACCTTGTACTGCTTCCGCCAAGATGCTTGTCACGCCGATACTTGCACTCAATACATAGGCCACCAGCGTCACACCGCAGTTCCGGAGAATCAAATTCACCGGCCCATCTCCGCTTATTGTGTAGAGACCTCGACAACCCGAAACATGCCGGCCTCCATATGGAGGAGCAAGTGGCAGTGAAACGCCCAAGACCCAGGGGCGTCGGCACTGATCAGAACGGACAACCGTTCAGCTGGTTTGACCGCAATGGTATGTTTCCTTGGAAGGTATGCGCCGGCACCGTTCTCGAGATACATCCACATCCCGTGCAAATGGAGCGGATGCTCCATCATCGTGTCGTTGACGAACGTGAGCCGAAGGCGCTCGCCATAGCTCACGCGAATAGGGTCCGGCGCGTCCGAATACTTCTTGCCGTCGAAGGACCACAGGTAACGTTGCATATGGCCGGTAAGATGGATCTCGATCTCTCGCTCCGGCTCTCGTTGATCTTGATAGGAAACGAGGCTTTTCAAATCGGTGTAGACGAGAACGCGCCCAGCACTGTGCTCCAACCCTCTGCCTGGTTCGTGCATCCGATTGCGGGAATACTCCGCGACCGTTTGGTTGCCGGTGCCGTGATGGTCAAGACCGTGCCTGACTGACGTGCTACCTGGAATCGGTGAGCTACGCGGAAAGGACATCTCCTCACTCTGCACCTCGTGTCTTGCTTCTCCGTGCATCATGTCGTGACCAACTGCCCTACCATGGGACGGCTTTGTGTCCGACTCTTCCAGGATATGGTCCGTGTGACCGTTGCCGTGATCCATCCCCATGTCTTCCATAGTTCGAAGCGGACGAGGGCGACGCTCAGGAATTTCTCCCTGCATCCCAGATCGAGGGGTGAGCGTTCCACGAGCATACCCGCTCCGATCCATGGTTTCGGCAAAGATCGTGTAGGCACGGTCTTCATTTGGGTTGACGATGGCGTCATAGGTTTCGGCGGGACCGATACGAAATTCCTCGACGTTGATGGGCTGTACATTCTGGCCGTCGGCCTGCACCATCGTCATCGTCAACCCGGGAATCCGGACGTCATAAAACGTCATCGCGGCAGCGTTGATGAAACGGAGACGTACCCGTTCGGCCGGATGGAACAACGCCGTCCAATTCTCGACAGGCGACAAGCCGTTCATCAAATAGGTGAAGCTGTACCCCGTGACATCCGCGAAGTCGGTCGGGTCCATCCTCATCCGGTCCCACATCAAATAACTCTGCAAAGCCGGCCATAGCCCCAATCGTGAAGCGTCTGAGAGAAACCCCTTGGCATCGCGCTTCTGGAAGTTATAGTAGCCGGACATTTTTTTGAGATTGTCGAACATGACTTCGGGCGACTCGAGGCTGCACTCCGAGAGCATCACCACGTACTCTCGGTCATACTGAAACGGTTCCGGTTCGACCGGATCCAGAATCATCGGCGCATACATGCCTTGCAGTTCCTGGCCACCCGAATGGCTGTGATACCAATAGGTCCCGCTCTGCTTGATCGGAAAGTGATAGGTGAAAGTTGTTCCAGGGTTGATACCGCTGAAACTCACACCCGGCACCCCGTCCATATGAAACGGTAAGAGCACTCCGTGCCAGTGGATTGATGACATCTCTTTCAACTGATTCGTGACACGCAGGGTCACCTCTTGGCCCTCCTTCAGACGGATGAGCGGCCCCGGAACCGTCCCATTGATTGTCATGGCCGTCCCGATTTTCCCATCCAGGACAAAGGACCGTTCGCTGATCACCAGGTCGATCAGCTCACCGCTCAATGTTGAGGGTTGTGTCCTGGAGGGAGCAATGGGAAGCACCCCATGACTCGCGCATGCAGAGAGCAATGGCTGGATTCCAGCAAGCAGTCCCAACGCTCCGGCGCGTTTTAGTAGCATACGTCTGGAAATCAAGTCGGATTTGTCTTGTACCGTCTTCTTGAATTGCATGACGATCTACCTTTTGCTCGTTCCTGAAATGTTAGGCGTCTTGGATCTAATTTGCGCACTCAGCACAGCTCCTCATTCGGTGCCATATGACACGAAGCGCATTCAGCAGGCTCTATGGGTCATAGCACTTCTCCCTTATTGGCTGGCAAGAATCTGTCCCGCCACAAAATATATCACCGGAATTGTCAGCAATGTCTCATAATGCCTCCGCATCCAGACTTTGCCGTTGAAACCGCTTCAGGCAATTTTTTATAGTTGAGTGGCAAGATTCTCCGCTCGAAACAGGGGCACCCACATGACCGCGTAACTCTGCGGTTGCTCCATAGAGAGGAGCATTCCATGACAAGACACTTTCAAGAAGAAGGACCATCAGGAGGCGACGGCAGGCCCGATGCTGAAGATGAATCTCTTCTGAATCGCCGGAGCCTTCTGGCAGGAACGGCAGGTTTAGTGGGCGCGATGCTCATGGGACCGATGAGGCTGGCCGCCGAGGCCACTACGGAGATTTCGCCGGAAGACCCCACGAGGGTGCCCGGTGCGGCGCCGACTGCCTATGGACAGCGATCCGCCTTCGAAAAAGCCCTCCGCATCCCACGTTCCTGGTGGTCGTCGCTGACACCCTTGCAAGACTCGCACGGGATCTTGACTCCTTCCTCCTTGCACTTCGAGCGGCATCACAACGGCGTGCCGACCATTCAACCGGCACAGCACCGCCTCCTCATTCACGGCATGGTGGATCAACCATGGACCTTTACCATGGACGATTTGAAGCGGTTTCCTTCCGTCTCGCGGTTGGCTTTCATCGAATGCTCGGGCAATTCGGCGGCCGAATGGCGTGGACCGACCGGGCAGACCGCGCAGCAAACCCACGGCTTGACAAGTACGAGTGAATGGACCGGCGTGACCTTGAAGACCGTACTGCAAGAAGTCGGCGTGCATCCTGATGCGACCTGGATGTTGGCCGAGGGCGGCGATGCGGCGGCCATGACGCGCAGCCTGCCGCTGGCGTCCATTCTGGACGAGGCAATCCTTTGTTACGCCCAAAACGGCGAACCGCTCCGCCCGGAACAGGGCTATCCGCTCCGCCTGCTCATTCCCGGTTGGGAAGGCAACACCTGCATCAAATGGTTGCGGCGGCTGAAGCTCGGCAGGGCACCCTTCATGACCCGCGAAGAAACGTCGCAATATACGGATCTGATGCCGGACGGCACGGCCCGCCAATTCACCATGGTCATGGATGCCAAATCCGTCATCACGTCTCCCTCGGGTGGACAGCATATCCAGCCCGGCTTCCTGGAGATCCGTGGCTTGGCATGGAGCGGCAGGGGCCGCATCGCGTCGGTTGAGGTGAGCACGGATGGCGGACGATCCTGGCGGCAGGCGGCCTTACAAGAGCCGATCCTGCCCAAGTGCCATACCAGGTTTCACTTGCCTTGGCGGTGGAACGGTGAGGACGTGATTCTGCAGAGCCGTTGCCTGGACGACACAGGGTACCGGCAGCCGGATCGCACCACCTTGGTGGCGGTGCGTGGAGTGAACTCGGTCTACCATTATAATGCGATCCAAAGCTGGCACATTGCCGCAGACGGGAAGGTGAGCAATGTCCATGCGTAACATTCTTACAGTGGGAGTCACCACCATCCTGGGCGCAGGACTCTTGTGGGCCGAGGGGCCAGCAGACCGACAGGAACAAACGCACGGCTATGGATTAGGGCGCCCCGCCACAGATCAGGAAATCCGAGCATGGAACATCGATGTGGCGCCGACCGGCGAGGGGTTGCCTGCCGGCCAAGGGACCGCCAAACAGGGGGCGGCCCTCTTTGCCGCACGTTGCGCGACTTGTCATGGGCCGACGGGGAAGGAAGGCCCGATGGACCGTTTGATCGGCGGCGCCGGCACGTTGGCGAGCCAGCATCCGATCAAAACTGTCGGCAGTTACTGGCCCTATGCAACGACGCTGTATGATTACGTGCATCGCGCCATGCCGTTTCCCGCTCCACAAAGCCTCTCGCCGGACGAAGTCTACTCGGTCGTGGCCTGGTTGCTTTATCAGAACGGCATTATTGCAGAGGACACCGTGCTCGATGCCCGTTCACTGCCAGACATCTCCATGCCGAACCGCCAGGGTTTCCTTCCGGATCCTCGGCCGGACGTACCAAAACCCTGACGCGTGGGTCAGGCGCCGCGCCGCGGCTCACGGAACTGCGCACGTCGCCACATGGAATAGAGGACGGGAATCACGATCAACGTGAGCACCGTCGAACTCACCATACCGCCGATCATCGGAGCTGCAATCCGCTTCATCACGTCGGCGCCGGCTCCGGTGGTCCACATGATCGGGATCAACCCGCCCATGATCGCCGCTACCGTCATCATCTTGGGACGCACGCGCTGAACCGCACCCTCCATGATCGCGTCTAGAAGATCCTGCGCCGTGGTCATTCGACCTTCGCGCACACGCCGCTCATACACTTCATCGAGATAGACGAGCATCACTACGCCTGTCTCCGCCGCGACTCCGGCCAGCGCGATGATGCCCACCCAGACAGCCACGCTGAGGTTGTAGCCCAGGTAATGGAGATACCAGATGGCTCCGATCACGGCGAATGGGACGGACAAGAGCACGATCAGCGATTTTGCGAGCGAGTGGAAATTGAGATACAGGAGCAACAGAATCACAGCTAGGGTCACAGGGATCACCAATTTCAATCGCTCTTCCGCCCTTACCAGATGTTCGTATTGCCCGGTCCAGATCAGCCGGTACCCGGACGGGAGCGTCACCAGCGCGTGGACTACTCGCTGAGCGTCTTGGACATAGCCACGCAAGTCGCGGCCACCGACCGACACCGACACCAGACCGGCCAGCGCTCCTGCTTCATCCGCGATCGACGGCGGTCCCTGCGCAATCACCATCTCCGCGATTTGTCCAAGAGGGATCTGCGCGCCGGTCGGCGTGGGAATCAGTACCCGCTTGAGTCGGTCAGGATCGTCGCGCAACTCGCGCTTGTAGCGAACATTGATTGGGTACCGTTCCCGACCTTCGACCGTGGTGGTCACGGTTTCTCCTCCGATAGCTGAGGTGATCACCTCTTGCACGTCTCCCACCGTCAGGCCATAGCGGGCCGCTTCACGCCGATTAACGATCAGATCCAAGTAGTAGCCCTCATTGAGTCGTTCGGCGAAGGCACTCCTGGTACCGGGAACAGTCGCTAAGGCCCTCTCGATCTCTAGACCAATTCGCTCGATTGTCTTCAAATCCGGACCCAGCACCTTGATTCCGACCGGACTCCGGACACCGGTTGTGATCATTTCCGTGCGAGTTTGGATCGGCATCCACCAAATATTCGGGAAACCCGGGATGCGCAGTTTGGCATCCATCTCATCCAGCAATCGGTCCCAGGTCATGCCAGGTCGCCATTGAGATTCCGGCTTGAGAGTAACCGTAATCTCGGCCATTCCCACAAAGGCTGGATCAGTGGCGGTCGGAGCCTTCCCCATTTTGCCAAACACTCGCTCTACCTCAGGGAAGGTCGTGAGCAACTGATCCTGAACCTGCAAAACCTTCGTCGCTTCGGGGATTGAAAGGCCCGGGACGGTGGTCGGCATATAGAGGATGGTCCCCTCGTTCAGCGGCGGCATGAATTCCGCACCGAGTCGAGAGAACACCGGCACCGTGATCGCCACTGCTGCAACCGCCAACCCCAGGGTCAGCCATCTCATGCGCAACGCCCCTGAGAGGATAGGCCGATACAGCGAGATCAAGAGCCGGTTCAAGGGGTTCTTGGTTTCCGCTCGGATGTGGCCGCGAATCAACAACACCATCAACACGGGCGCCAATGTCACCGAAAGCGCGGTGGCAAAGAGCATCGAAAAGGTCTTGGTGTAGGCCAGGGGCGTGAAGAGCCGTCCTTCCTGTGCTTCCAGGGCAAAGATCGGCAGGAACGACACAGCGATCACCAGCAGTGAAAAGAACAGAGGCCGCCCGACCTCTTTCGCGGCGGCAATGATGATTTCCGTTCGGTTGCTTTCACACCCGCCCGCCCCAGGCGTCGTCACACCCTCCCGCCCTGAACCTGCAGGAGCAGGCTCCTTTCCCATAGGACGCGCCTCTTTCCCGGAGGGAGATTGCTCCAACCGTTTATGGGCATTCTCGACCATCACGATCGCGGCATCGACCATGGCTCCAATGGCAATGGCGATCCCACCCAGTGACATGATGTTGGACGTAATCTTCAAGTAGGCCATCGGAACAAAAGCGAGTAGCACCGCCACTGGGAGAATGAGGACGGCCACTAGTGCGCTTCGAACATGAAACAGAAAGACCAGTGCGATCAGGCTCACGATCACACTTTCTTCGAGCAATTTCTCGCGGAGGACGGCGATCGCGCGTTGAATGAGATCGGACCGGTCGTAGGTGGGAACAATGCGTACGCCATCGGGCAAGGCCGGGGCGATGTCTTTCAGCCTGGTTTTGATCCGTTCGATCACGGCGAGCGCGTTCTCTCCGGCCCGCATGATCACGATGCCGCCGACCGTCTGGCCCTTGCCGTCCAATTCGGCGATTCCCCGCCGCTGATCCGGCCCGAGTTGGACATGCCCGATGTCACGCACCAGGATCGGCGTGCCTCGTCCATCCGTGCCGACCGGAATCAGCTCAATCTCGTCAACCGACCGCAGATAGCCTCGTCCTCGAATCACGTATTCAGTACCGGCCATCTCTAAAACCCTGCCGCTCACCTCCGCATTGCTGTTGCGGACGGCTTCGGTGACCCTTTGGATCGGCAGTCGATAGGCCGCCAAGGTGTTCGGGTCCACCTCGATTTGATATTGTTTGACGAATCCACCGATCGCCAACACTTCTGCCACGCCAGGCACACTCTCCAGTTGGTACCGTAGATACCAATCCTGGAGACTCCTAAGCTGTGCGAGGTCATGCGTACCCGACTCATCCACCAACGCGTACTGATAGACCCATCCCACACCGGTCGCATCCGGCCCCAGTGTCGGCGTGACACCGATCGGCAATTTGCCGGTGAGCTTCTGGAGATATTCGAGGACACGACTTCTCGCCCAGTAGAGATCAGTCCGGTCTTCGAAGATCACATACACATAGGAGACACCGTATTCCGACACACCTCGGACCCGCTTGACTTTAGGTCCAGCGAGCAGGGAGGTCACGACCGGGTAGGTGATTTGATCCTCAATAAGCGTAGGACTGCGCCCCTGCCACTCGGTGTAGACGATCACCTGGACATCCGAAAGATCGGGAATGGCATCCACCGGGACTTGAAACAAGGCCCACAGGCCCCAACCTGCCAGCAGCAGCACACAGAGGATGACGAGGACTGGATTACGTGCACTCCCTTCGATGAGCCGAGCGATCATTGTTTTTTATCTCCCCACGCGAGACCCCCGCTTTCTCAACTACATGCCACTCCCTGCGACCAGGAATTGAAACTTTTCAATAATCGGTGGTTGGCCTGGTACGGTCATGTTGGCGGTTACAACCCAAGTACCGCCCATGCCGAACATCACCTTGCCTTCATAGAGCCCGTCCTTGGTATGACGCGCCGTCACCTTGGAATCGCTCATGCCCGGCATGGGCATGGTATAGACGAATAGGACTTGCGCATTGGTCACTGCCTTGCCGCTCTGACTCGTCACCCTGAGCTTGAGAAGAGCTTCACCTGCCTTAGGGATTTCGGGATGAGTCGTGAAGGTCAGGATGTGTCCGGCTACCTTGCGGGTTTCGGAGATGGCTTTAGCTGAACCAGAGTCCATACCCGGCATGCCGCTCATGTCTTTCATGCCTGGCATTTCTTCCATACCCTTCATACCCTGCATACCCTCCATGCCCTTCATGCCTTCCATCCCTTGCATGCCTGACATACCCTCCATCCCCTGCATGCCGGACATGCCTCCCATGCCCTTCATGCCTTCCATCTCTTCCATCTTGGCTTCATAGGCGCCGCGCATTTGCCAGTCACCCATGCCGATCCGGCCCATCATGCCCTGCATGCTCGCGGCCGATGCCAATTTACTTTCCGCGTCCAACAAGAAATTGGCCGAAGTGACGATCCGATCCCCTTCTTTGAGTCCTTCCATCACTTCCACTGCATCCTGACCCCTGCGACCCAGCTTGACTGACACCGGTTCATACCGGCCTTGCCCGCGATCCATGAACACGAGTTGGCGAAGCCCGGTCTCCAGCACGGATTCCTTTGGCACGACTAAAGTCCTGACCGCATTCGTCTGCAAAGTCACGTTCCCGTACATGCCCGGCTTCAGCTTCAGTTCAGGATTCGGCAATTCGAGACGTACCCTTACAGTGCGGGCTTCGGTGTTCAGTGTTGGATAGACATAGGCCACCTTCCCGCTGAATGTTTCTCCCGGATAGGCGGCAAATGTGATCAAGGCCGGCTGACCGACTTTCGTGACCGCCATTTCTGATTCGTAAATGTCGGCAGAGACCCATACCATGGAGAGATCCGCGATCTCGTACAATGTCGT
>JAHBWU010000019.1 GCA_019636835.1 Nitrospira sp. | reverse complement strand
TGAATACGGGAGCACCCATAGTATGGACCGACAGGAGATTGCCCCGTATAACCGATTCTGGCGCGAAGTTTTGAGCAGGCTCCCAGCCCAAAACCAAAGAAGGAGCCCGGCGGGCTCTGAACGAAAGGAGGAGACGGGACAGAAATCCATGAGCTTATTTTCAGGGAAAACCTGTCCAAACAATAGGGGGAAGCTCAGAGATCTGCATGATTTGCACGATCCGGCTGCCTGATGGAACGTGGGTCGTGAATACCTCCGATGCGCTGAAGCGGTTGGCGTCACCATGACGCCGGTGCGGCCCACGCGTGAGTCTTGTCCGACCAAAGAAATCAGACCAACCAAACGAACCAGACCGACCAGGCCAAGCAGAACAACCAGCCGGCGCTCGCGCGATGAATGGCAGACTGCCGGACGAACGGAGCGATGCCCGCACTGTGGGACGGCAACGCAATGCCCGGTGCAAAGTCAAGCAATGACCCCTATGACTGCGTCGGCCAGTGGAAGAAAGGCGCGATTCCTCCGCTATGGGGCAGGAAGGCGGTGGAGCGGATTGTCGGAGAGTTGGAAAGACTGCTGCTCGCATTGTAATAGAAGACCACTCAATGAAGCGTGCATGATTTGCACGACGAGTGCAAATCATCCTCATGTGGATCGCAAGGGAGATCCAGCCGCATCCGGCGAATGGCGAAACAGAAAATGATCGTGTGCCGCACGAAGGCAACCTACCGACTCTATGATGAAACCTGGGCGGTGAACAGCTCCGATGCGCTGAAATGGGTGGCTTCAGTCTGGCGCCGGATCGACCTGGCGAGTGAGTCCGCTGCTGGTTCATCTCTCGATGTCTTCAGCTCCTGATACAACTTGCGCGACGGATTGAAGAAGCCGTCCAGTGGTTTCAGGCCAACCGCCAAGCGATATAGGAAGTGTGGTTCTGAGAATTCAAAACCTGCTTCCTTTGTACCAAAGCCTCAGTAACGAACTTTCTCAGACTCTCACCGTTTCCTTAGTGGAGTAGAAAACAAAATTCGCTGACTTTTGACGGAGGGTTCCATTGTTACGGCAAAAACCATTTTTCTTTTTGTGAACACAAGAAAATGAGGTAGGGTTTTCGTGACAGGCCGCAGATTTCTGCAGAGAGAAGACATCTGATTGTTCCGCGAAACTCGGTGTGAATTTCTACATTCGGACGCTCACCCTCATATGCGAAAAGTTTCGGTCATCCAACGAGAAATCCCGCACTACCGCACTAGATTCTTTGAAGAGTTGTATGCCCAAGGAAGGTTGCATGACCTAGATATTGAGGTGTATTGCGCCGTACCTGCAGGGCATACACCCCAAGCCTTTGCCTTCCCATTTCGGGTACTACCAATACATTACTTCGGTAACACGAAATCCAGTTCTTATTGGCTCTATGGACTTAAGAAAGCGATCGCAGGATCCGACGTTGTTGTTGCACCGCAAGAATTACAGTGTCTGACAGTTCTCTATCTATGGGCAAGGCGAAAAGAGATTTGCAAGACCTGGATTTGGTGGGGGCATGGCTATAACTTTCAAGCGACGGTCCGCCCGTCACTCGCGACAAACATAAAAGAAAGTATGAAAGGGTTTATGACAAGGCGGACGGACGGTTTGATTACCTACACGGAGAGAGGCGCAGAGTATTGGCGAAAGAAAGGATTTCCTGAAGATCAGGTAGTTCCTTATTACAACACCATCGATGTAGAAGAGTTGAGAAAGGCTCGTGCGGAAATCAGCGAAACGCAGTGCCTGGAACTCAGGCGCAAGCTAATGTTGGAAGGAAAACGCGTGCTACTATTCTCAGGTCGTCTGTATGCCGAGAAAAAAGTGGACTTTCTCTTGAGGGCGTTCGCACTACTCAAGGAATCGTACCCGGACGTCGCGCTTCTGCTCATTGGAGACGGGGAAGAGCGCGACAAACTGCAGCAGTCGGCTAAGCAGCTTGAACTTCAAGACGTACATTTTCTCGGAGCGATTGTGAATCCAAAAGAGACAGCCGTCTACTTTTCACTCGCTGATCTCATGGTGATTCCTGGCCTAGTGGGGCTCGCCATCGTTCATGGCTTTGCGTTTGGACTGCCGATGATCACGACGAACTTTATCGGTCATTCGCCTGAAATCGATTATCTCACTGAGAGCAATGGAATCATGACCAGGGTCGATGAATCGCACTATGCAGAAGCAATTCGGGCACTTCTATTTTCTTCTTGCCAGCTTGAGATGATGAAACGCTCGGCGCTGGCTCAAGGCGATAATCTGAAGCTCGAACATTCCGTTCGACGATTTATGAACGGAATTGCCAAACTTTCGAAATAGTTCTGAACGTGAAGGAAGGGGAGTTGCATGATTAGTGGGTCGGACATGAGGATGAACAACTTCTTAAGGTGTCTATTCGTCACCATCGCAATCTGGTGCCTCCCTTGTAGCATGGTGCGAGGAGAGAGTGTTCCAGCAGCCTTCCCATCACCTTTTGAGGGAAAACGAGCGATTCTAGACGGTGATATTCCTTTATGGACAAAGAAGGAACATGTGGATGAAGTACTGTCTAGAGTCAAGAGCGCAGGCTTTAACGTCTATATGCCAACTGTCTGGCAGGGACGTGGCACGGCGTGGCCGTCTAAATATGCCCCATGGGACACCAAGTTAGCTGATCGCGACAAAGAGAACTTTGATCCATTGCGATACGTCATTGAGAAAGCACATGAGATGGGAATCGAAGTTCATCCTTGGTTCACACTGATGTTAAGACAAAGCGCTATTTTCCCAGAATTCGCTCTGTCAAACATGCCTCAGAAGGCATTTGATGTTCACAACCCTGCATTTAGAGATCTCCTGGTAAAGCTGATTGAGGAGGTTGTCGTCAACTATGATGTCGATGGTATCAACTTGGATTACGTGCGGGCGGTGGAGTTATGTTCGAGCTTGAAGTGCGATGAGGAGTACAACAAGACGTACGGAAGGAATTTGAAAACGGACGCATTACTATTCAAAGTGTTACCTGCCACGGTTCCCTCCCTCGTCGACTATCAAGAGACCGCCGTTACAACTCTCGTTCGGGCTATCTCAGAATCAGTAAGGTCAAAAAAACCACATCTCTTGCTCAGTGCCGATGTGTTTGTCGGGCATGCTCCATTGAGTCAGGGGCAGAACAGCGTCTCATGGGTAAACAATGGACTCATAGACGTAATTTTTCGGATGGATTACTCCAGGCAGATCAATGTTGCGGCAATGGATGGAACAAGACGAGAGTTAAGCCATCCGGACAAGCAAAATCTCTTAATTTCTAATATGTCGAATCCTGATGAAATGATCACTGGGCAAAAATATTTCGCTCGGGATGGTAAGTGGCTGGCCGATACTGTTTCCAAGATTCATACGCTTTGGCCAAAAACGGGTATTGCGGTCTACTTCTATAAATATCTCACGGACGAACAGATCGCGGCTCTGCAAAATGGGCCACTCGGACAGCAAAAAATCCATCCCAGTCTGCGGGTGGCTCATCCATGAATCCGCATTAAGCAGTGGTCTTTGAGACGCTATTCTAAGTCTACCATGCTAGGAACAGCTATGAAGTCATGTTGACGAACTGGAAAACGACTGTTCTGTGCTGTGTTGTGTTTCTTCCCATTTTCGGACGATCCTTTTTCCCTATGGTCAGAAACACAAGTTCCATTACATTTCAGTCTTCGCTCACAGACCCTCAAATTCTGGGTGTGTACCTGCTATGGGCATGCTGCTTGTGGTTCTTGGTAAAACGCCCAGACAGTCTGAAGTTCGCATTTGCCTCGCCGTTCTGGCCGCTGACACTATTCGTGCTGGTTGCTGCTTCCTCGATTATCACGGTTTCACGCGCACCCATGTACTCGCTTTGGAGAAGCGTAGAAACAAGCGGGGTCCTTCTATGGGGCGTTCTAGTGTTTGCGGAGATGAGGGTGTGCCGGAATCTTGGCAAGTTGTTTATGTCCTTTTATGCGATGAGCGCGTTAATGCTCCTAGGTGTTGTGGTTGCCGTTATCATTGATCCTCAACACGCCTGGATGCAAGAAGGGAGCAAAGTAGAACGGCTGGACGTGACTTCGACGTTTTTGATGGGAGCGAATACGATCGGCGTTATTGCGGCGTTTTTGGGTTTGGTGGCGCTGTCCAGATTTATGATGTTGGTCGAATTTCGTTACCTCATGATGTGCAGCGCATTTCTAGTCCTGTGTTACGCGGCGAGATCTCGGACAGGATTTGTCGTATTTGTCTTAGGGGTATGTGTTCTGACCAGTGTTCTGCTTCGAATGCCAAGCAGGCGTGTAGTTGCAAGCATTGTGGCCGTGCTTTCAGGTGTTTGTGTCATTGGTCTTCTTTTGGTGAGCCCAGAATTTACTGATGCAGTGTCGTCCACCTTTACACGTGGTCACAGCGAGGCCAACATTATGTCGCTTGATGGGCGCATGAGTATTTGGGCTGAGGCGCTGCAAGCCTTTGAGCAATCCCCTCTGCTGGGGTCGGGCTACGCTACGTATCCGATGCACATCACGGCAGGGAGCCATTTTCACAACATGTTTGTTGAATTGGCAGTGACAACGGGGCTTCTGGGGCTTGTCCCCATCTTCTTATTATTCGCGTTGCTAGGCACACGACTTATTAGATTGTTTCTAAACGCTCCCGTTAGTGCAGGTGGCTATTCTATCGAATCGCTGGATGCACTCCTGATAGGAACGGTTGTCTTCGTGTCAGAAATCACGACAGCCGGAGCGGCCTACTACTCGTGGCAGATGATTGGGCTGGTTGTGTTGACCGTGAGTCTTTATTCAACACTTGACGTGCCTAAGACGGATGACGGCGTTGACTTCGATCATCGAGAAAACGGACTAGTGCAAACGATAGTGGATTCACAAGTCGACTTGCTGGTCTCTGAGCCATGCAAACAGCGCATAATTTACTGATACTGATGATCACAATGAGATTCTCTGTGTAATGTTTACTTTCAAGAAGTACTTTGTTCGACGGGAGAAAGCAAGACCGATATTGCGAGCGGTGATTTGCTAAGGGTTAGAGCAGCCGACTGTACCGTAATGGCGTTGGGGGTTAGTTGCTCGGATTTGGACAGGGCCACGACACGCTGCTCAAGAGGTAGAGTTTGTAAAGCAGGTAACCATTCAGGATTCTTGTGATCGCAGGCTTGTATCAAACCGATGTTGAAACGCATTCACGGTTAGGAATCTCCATGGACGCGTGAGGGGAGATCGTATGTCTTTACTAAATAGGACCCGCAATCTCGCTTCTTTCCTTAATTGGCCACGAATGAAGGCCGCCTTTGGGCTCTTGTCCAGCGACGCTCGCCATGCGTGGATACGGACGGTCAATAACTCACACCTTGGTGAAGCTCCGTTGGAAAGTATCTACCCATGGTTCTCATTTCCTTCCATTGACTATCTAAGCAAGCTCGCATCATCTGATATGCGCGTGCTCGAATTCGGCTGTGGCTATTCAACGGTCTGGTGGGCGCAGCGGACTTCCTGGGTAACTTCTATCGAACGCTCACCTCATTGGATTGCGGAAGTGAGACGTGCTCTTACCAAGCATGCGATGTCGAATGTTGAACTGATTCCTTTTTCAGGATTTAGAGGCACGACAGAGGAGGAAATCAAAGCAGGGTGCGATCCCCTCCAGCTTGAGCCACACGTTCATCGATATGTGCGAGCAGGACAGGCAAAGACCGTATTGTACGACGTCATCGTTGTGGATGATGTCTTCAGAAACGAGGCTGCCTCAGCGGCAATTGTACGACTGAAACCAGGAGGAGTGCTCGTCCTGGATGATTCAGAAAGAGAACGCTATAGGCCGACGTTCGATCTATTCGAGCGAATGGGATGGAGTTTCGCGAGCTTCTATGGCGCAACTCCCTATCACTTTCACGAAAAACAGACGACAATTTGGCACAAACCGATGTAAGCCCAGAGATTCCCGTCTGATCCACAAGTTTCCTGACATGAAACGGTCGGCACTTCTCTCTCGACACGATCCGGATACGACACAAGCACAACGACAAGATATTGCCGTCGTGCGCGAGGGCGGAGCGGCATCGGATCTGGATAAAGCGGTCTTGGGTGGGGGAGCGATGTTCATCGCTTCGGGAGTGGGCAATGGATTGAATTACCTGTTTTCGATGGGTCTTGCACGAGTGCTTGGCCCTGTCGAATTTGGTTTATATGCAATCGGAGTAACCTATTTTAACATTCTCAGCCAAATAGCTCCGTTAGGGGCCGCAATAGGGGTAATCAAGTTTGTGTCGGAATCTATGGCACGCAACGAACGTGCATATGCATATGACACGATCAAGCTGGCAATCAAAATCACCCTGATCAGCAGCATGCTCATTGCGGCGATACTGGCAGCAGGAGCCATGCCGATTTCTCACTATCTCTATAGCAAGCCGGATCTAAGGCCGGTTCTCATCCTGTTTGCCATTGCAATTCCGTTCGCCGCCAGTACGACAGTTCTCGTGAGCGCGCTCCAGGCTCTTCAAATCATAAAACCTACAATTCTCATCAAATATGTATGGGAGCCCGTAGGCAAGGTTGTTCTAGCGGGAGCCACTCTCTTCATGGGCTACCACTTGCTGGGAGCTGTAGCCGCAATCGGCTTGGTGATTGCGGTTGGCACTTATATGGCGATCAGAGTCCTACAGGCTGAGTCGTTCTCTGGCATTACCAAGACGGAGAGTGCGAAGGCCTCACGATTTCAGGAGTTTGTATTATTCAGCTCACCCGTTGCCATATCGAACATTTTCGGTGTTGTTGCACCACGATCCGACATCCTCATTCTTGGGTATTGGGTGAGCGCGCAAGAAATCGGAGTGTACTTAGCATGCCTCCAGACCGCCGGGATTATCACCTTGGTGCTTGGGGCTTTTGAGACAGCCTTTGCGCCATTTATTGCGCGAGTGTTGATGCTGAATGATGAGGGGCAGCTGAAAACTGTGTACCAGTCGCTTTCGCGTTTAGTTGTGCTCTTCACGGTTCCTCTATGGGTTCTACTCAACATGTTAGCTGATCCGATATTAGGTTCATTTGGCGATGCGTTTCGTGCTGGATGGGTTCCCCTGGCCATACTGACGACCGGACATTTGGTGAGCAGTATGGCTTCTTCACCGAACCATATCCTCCTCATGGGAGGTCATTCCCAGACGGTAATGCTCAATACGATCATTATTGGGGTTCTTCAAATCGTAGTCAGTCTTATCCTTGTTCAATACCTTGGCACCGTCGGTGCGGCTGTAGCCGCCACCGGAGCACTCCTTACAATTACGTTAACCAGGGTCTTCCAGGTATGGAGGAGATACCACATCCTCCCTGTTTCCATTCACTTACTGAAACCCGTCGTCGGTGGGATGGTCATGATGGTCACCATATTCATTGCAAGACAAATTCTTGGTCCTGCTCCTTATGGATTGGACATTCTGATTATCGGTGCGCTTGGATTGGCGGCATACCTAGGATGCCAGCTGGTGTTTGGGCTGGAGTCTTCGGAGAAATCCCTCATTGAGTCACTAATCAAGCGTGTCTCTGCTCAAACCTCCGGAGTTGCCGATGAGGGACACTCGAACAATGACGTCGTTAAGATTGGGCACAGAAACAAGTGACGCGAGTACTTATCATTGGTCCCACTCCTCCACCTTTTCATGGTGTGGCCGTCGCTGTCCGACTCTTGCTTGATTCGGCCCTCGCCAAGTGCTTTTCCCTGTCTCACCTGGATCTTGCCGACAGGCGAGGCATTCAGCACGTCAACAAGCCGGATATGCACGACGTTTTTCTCTTCGTTCGGCAATGGCTGAAGCTTGTCGGTGTGCTGATCAATGCCTGCCCGGTCGTGAGCTATTTAGTTCTCTCTCAATCAACGATTGGTTTTCTGCGCGATAGCTTGCTGATCTGGCCTGCTTATTTGAGAGGGAGTCATATCGTTCTTCATCTGCACGGGGGAAATTTTCAGGAGTGGTTTCTCGGGCGATCTTGGCTCATGAAGACCTATGTGAAAGTCGTCCTGCGGCATGTCACGCGAGCCATTGTTCTCGGGGAATCCTTGAAGTGTCAGTTCGAGGGACTCATTGATGAGAAGCGAATTGACGTCGTATCAAACGGCATTGAGTGGACTGGGAGCAGTCTACATGCGAGCGTGCCTCCTCATGGAAATCGATTTCGCATTCTTCATCTCAGCACGTTGAGCCACCTGAAGGGCGCTCTTGTGCTTATCCAAGCTGTCCCATTGGTACTGCAGCAGCGAAAGGATGTGGAGTTCGTATTTGCAGGACCTTGGTCGCATGCGGAAGACGAGCGATGGGCAGACAGCTTCATTCGTCAACACAAACTCGAATCGTACGTGTCATTCAGCGGGCAAGTCGATGGTGCACAAAAAAGAGCTTTGTTTGACTCTTCGGACATTTTCGTTTTTCCTGGAGTCCAGCAAGAAGGTCAACCCTTGGTTGTGCTCGAGGCGATGGCAGCAGGTATCCCCGTGATCTTTACGAATCGCGGTTGCCTGCGCGACACGGTGCCGGACGGAGAAGCAGGACTCGAAGTTCCGATCGGCGACTCGCGTCAATTGGCAGATCGCATATTGTGGTTGCTGGATCATCCGGAGGCCATCAAGACGATGGGTGCATGTGCCCGAAAGAGATACGAAACTCTCTACACGAAAGCACGGCACATCGAACGGATGCTCGAAGTGTTTGCCTTGTCTTGTAAGAAAGGCGCTGCATGAATGCTGTAGCGTTCACCGGCAACAATTCAAAAATACGGGATACCGGAACGCTTCTCGGGATTCCCATTGACCGAAAGTCGTTTGCCGACATGGTTCAGGAGTCCATGCATGCCGTAGACCGGAGGATTGCTCAACGGGTGTTTGCCTGCGCGAATCCCCATTCATTAGTGGTAGCACAACAGGACGCTGAGTTTCGTTCCGCCCTGACCTATGCTGATTTTGTCGTCGTCGACGGTGTCGGCGCATCATTGATGGCGCGTGTGACTGGAGTCGAGATCGGTCCCCGAATCACGGGAACTGACTACTTCTATGGAGTTCTGAACGCGCTGCAGCAGCACGGGAGCGGGCGGGTCTTCTTTTTTGGATCGTCGCAGCACGTTCTGGATCTGCTTGCCAAGCGTTTCGCCAAGGATTTCCCATCTTTGACACTCTGCGGTACTTTGTCTCCGCCGTTTGGAGTTTGGAGTGAGCTTGAAAATCAACGGATGGTGAAGGCAATCAACGATGCTAAGCCGGATGTCCTATGGGTCGGCATGACGGCGCCGAAGCAGGAAAAATGGGTGGAGGCTAATCGTCGGCAGCTCACTGTGCCGGTAATTGGTTCTATCGGAGCGGTCTTCGATTTTTACGCTGGAACTTACTCACGGGCTCCCAAGTGGATATGCGATATCGGCTTGGAATGGGCCTATCGATTTATCCTTGAACCACGGCGCATGTGGCGACGCAACTTTGTGTCCGCACCAAAATTCGTGTGGCTAGTCATTCGCCGACATGTCTGTTCCGGTGATGCCACACGGACATCTACAGATTTGGCGAAGCAGGAAGAAATTGCCCACCCTAGTGAAAAAAAAGCTGCCTAGACTGGGTAGTGTCGATTCCTAGTTCTGACCATACCCTGCTCTTTTTCGCAGTCGTGCACGATGTAAAGGGGCCTTCACGTGTTTTCTATTTGTCTCTCTTTACAGAAATGAACACCGCTGCAGCAGCATACACACAGTTGCCGATGTGGGTTTCAATCGTGTTCCTTAATTTTCAGTGACATACAAGCTTCACTAGGTGGTCTGGGATTTGCTGAGCAATTCCCGTTCATACGTGTCCCTCATGTACCAACCTCTGGAAGGAGCGGCGATATGCAGTTGATACAACGATGGCTTAGTAAAGGATTTATTCTGCCGGCTGCGACGGTGTGTGTCCTCTCGATTCCGATCAGTGCAGCGCAAGCAGCTCTGGTGACCTATTCGTTCACGGGTGATGTCTCCACCCTTAACGGTCCATTGCTGTCCAGTTCGGTTGGTGTGGGTGTCGGCGCTCCTCTGTCGGGAACGTTTACCTTCGATAACTCTCATGCGACAGGCGGAAACTATCCCGGAGCGGTGTCCGGTCTGACACTTCAGGTGGGAAGTTATACGGTTAATTTCGGCATCGGCGCCAATGCAGTCACTGTGTTCAAGGGTATCGACTTGGGGAATGGCTTCACAGGAGATCGATGGAAACTGGACACAGCTGTTGCACCTCAACTGAATCCGATGACCATGCAACCGATTACGCTCAACGGTTATTCTCCGTTCAAGTTTGATCTGAATCTGGATCGAGAAGGGAGCATATTTGCCAATACGGATATGCAAAATCCTCCAAGCTTGAGTTCACTCACTGGGATCAGATGGCGGCTTCTGTTCGACAATACTGACGGGAACGTTGTCTCAATCCGAGGGTCGCTGAATAGCCTGACGGCGGTACCCTTGCCGGCGGCGGTTCTTCTATTCGGCGCGGGGCTGATCTCCTTGGTGGGTCTGGGAGCGGGAGGCTTGAGAAATCTCCGAGGATCCAAGGCTTAGTCAAAACCTCGTTTCTGAGAACCTGGGCTTGATACCCCTAGGGGTATCAAGCCCGTTCTTTCTTCGAAATCGATCGACAGGTCTCAGGTTACCGTAGATAATCAAATTTCACCCCGCTCTTCCGGACCGACTTTGCTCGTTTGACTCATTCCTCATCATCGTGTGACGGACTCAGTCTTATGGCTGGCAATCGCTATCTCATCTTCACCTCAGTCCTGGTGGTGGCGCTATTGGACTATATGTATGCAGAGAGTCTTGCCTACCTATTTAGCCGATGGTTGGGTACTGAGGACTATAGTCACGGAATCATCGTGCCTTTCATCAGCGGGTATTTGATCTGGCAGTCCCGGCATCATCTCAGCAAGATCTCGAAGGAGAAGTCGTGGTGGGGCCTTGCGGTCATGGCGTTGGGACTTGTCCTCTATGTGGTTGGAGAATTGTCCACACTATTTGTTGTCCTCCACATCTCTTTATGGGTTGTACTTGTCGGGTTGGCCATTGCGCTGCTCGGGATTCGTGGGGCCAAAGTCATTGCTTTTCCTCTTGGATACCTGCTCACCGCCATCCCTCTCCCGACGTTTTTCTATGCGAGTCTGTCGAGCAAACTTCAGTTGTGGTCTTCCTCTCTCGGTGTCGGTTGTTTACAGCTGGTAGGAGTGATGGCCTTCAGAGAAGGAAATGTCATCGATCTCGGGCCGGTGCAACTCCAAGTCGTCGAAGCCTGCAGTGGTATTCGATATCTGTTTCCGCTGACGTCTCTTGCGCTTCTCTGCGCCTATCTTTTCAAGGATAAGATGTGGAAACGGGTCGTCCTTGTGCTGTCATCCATTCCGATTTCCATCCTGCTCAACGGCTTTCGCATCGGCATGATCGGGATATTGGTGGAACTCTACGGGAAGGGAGCGGCAGAGGGCTTCTACCATCTCTTCGAGGGATGGGTGATTTTTATGGTGAGCCTCGGGCTGTTGATCTTAGAAATGAGCTTGTTGGGAAGAGTTAGGGCATCTATACCCGGGAAGCCATTTCTTGAACGATTCACCTGGAAAAATCAAGAAGTAGATAGCGACCGTGAAGATCGGCTCAAGATTTCACACGGCACCATAGTATTTCCCGGCCCCGCCTATTTGTGCAGTGTCGTGATTCTCGCACCGTTCAGTCTGTTCTCAACTGCGATCGTGAATCGTGGAGAAGTGCCCCCTCCGCGCGCGGCGTTCGTTGACTTTCCGATGCAAATCGACGGTTGGCAAGGCGCACCCTTTGCTTTAGAGCAACAATACATAGACGCATTGCGCTTCGACGATTATGTGCTGGCCGACTACCGATCCGACAAGGAACAACCTGTGAATTTCTATGCTGCCTACTATCGATCCCAGCGGAAGGGGCAATCAGCCCATTCGCCTCAAAGCTGTCTACCGGGAGGAGGATGGGAAATCGCCTCCTTGACGCAAGCCGAATTGCCGGTCTTGGCGGGGGCGATGCAACCGCTCAGGGCCAATCGTGCGGTCATTCAGAAGGGAGATCAAAAGCAAATCGTCTTGTACTGGTTCAAGCAACGCGATCGAAACCTCACAAACGAATACCTGGTCAAGGTGTACTTGCTATGGGATGCATTTTCTCGACAACGGACGGACGGCGCACTGGTGAGGTTGGCTGCGCTCGTTGGTCCTGGTGAATCCGAGGCTGCCGTTGATCGACGTCTCCAGCAATTTGCGGCTACCGTGGGACGAGAACTGAGTCGGTTTGTGCCGGATTGATCGTCGAAGAGCCTGATCTGGGAGTGTAGTTATGATGAATGAGCTTTTTTTCAGTTCCATGACCGCGTTACTGGTATGCATGGCGCTCATTCCTCCCTTGCGGATGGCAGCCGAGCGGTTTCAGGTGATGGACTTACCTGGGGAGCGGAAGGTGCATGAGCACCCGGTTCCACGGGTGGGTGGACTTGCATTTGCCGTGGGCGCGTGCATTGCGATTGCCTGGTGGGGGGCTCGAGATGCGACGACCTTTTCTGTGCTGTTGGGATGCGTGATTATCGTGGCGTTCGGAGTGTGGGACGACCGTGTCGATCTCAGCTATCGAAGCAAACTCGTTGGACAGCTGCTGGCCTCCTTCGTCGTAGTATGGGGTGGGGATATCTGGTTTACCACTCTTCCTCTTCTGCCTGATGTGGAGGTGCCGGCATGGGCCGGGATGTTCGTGACCGTCGTGTTTCTTGTCGGCGTGTCCAATGCCGTCAATCTTACGGATGGGCTGGATGGGTTGGCCGGTGGTCTGTCGTTCCTTACTCTATCGGGGATCGCCTATTTGGCCTATCTATCCAATGACTCGACGGTACTGTTGTTAACGGTTCCATTTCTGGGTGGACTCTTGGGGTTCTTGCGCTACAACACGTACCCGGCTCGAATTTTTATGGGTGACGGTGGTAGCCAATTGTTGGGGTTTATTATGGGTGTGCTGGCTATCTTATTGACTGATTCGTCACGCGGTCCGTTCAGTCCTAGCCTTGCATTCTTCTTGTTAGGGTTGCCGTTTCTTGACACCCTCGGTGTGACGGGACAACGGCTGGCGGAAGGCCGTTCTCCATTCATGGGTGACCGTGCGCACATCCATCATAAGCTGCTTCGTTTCGGATTCACGCACTATGAGGCTGTGACGGTCATCTACATGATCCAGGCAGGTATGTTGGGCTTGGCGTATTTGCTACGATGGCAGTCCGACACATTGATCCTGCCGCTCTACCTGATGATTGCAGGATTAGTCCTGATTCTGTTCATCGCAGCCGGGCGCGGACTCCTTCCCAACTTCACTTCACAAAGCGGTCATTTTCTATCCAATGTGGCCGTCACGCGTTTGATGAATGGTCCGTGGCTGACGGATCTTCCGATGCAGTTTTTGGCTGTGATCGTTCCATGTTTCCTCATTGCGCTGGTGTTTGTCCCGTCGAATGTGCCGACCGATGTCGGATATCTGTCGATCATCATATTCGGGATTGTGTTACTCGGCCTTTCGTTCTCTCGGCGGATCGCGCCGTACTTTGTTCGAGGTGGGCTCTACGTCGGGACGACATTTCTGCTCTATGTCTGTGAGGGGTCGCGATATGGATCCATGTCCTCTGTCGCGATGGCTCACAATGTGTTTTTTATCGTCGTCGCCGTTATGGTCCTACTGAGTCTCCGGTTCAACGAACAGAATCGCTTTCAGACCACACCGCTCGACTACCTGATGGTGTTCTTGGCTGTGACCTTCCCGCTGCTTCCCGAAGTGAGCGCCGACATCGCGCACCTAGGCGTCTTCGCGGCCAAACTGATGGTGCTTTTCTTTTCGTTTGAGTTGCTGCTCCATGCATTTGCAAACCGAGTCTTGCAGCTCGGCCTCGTTTCGCTCTGGATTTTGTTCGGACTCGGATTTCGGATTTTGTTGTAGCAAACCGAGTTACGTAATAACCTAGGTCTCATGACAACGTCATTCCGACACGACAAATGTGAGTGGACTTTAGGTATGCGCGTGAGGGTTGGAGTCATTCTTTTGTCGGCACTCGCATGGACGGCTTGTGGTGGTCCCGAGGAGAGAAAGGCAAAGTACTTCGCCCGCGCCAATGAATACATTGAAGCGGCCAATTATCCGAAGGCGCGCGTCGCCCTGAGAAATGTGCTGAAAATTGATCCAAAGGATGCGGATGCCTATGTGTTGTTTGCTCGCGTTGAGGAGAAGGAAAAGAATTGGCGTAATGCAGTCCAGCTCTATCAGGAAGCCGTCAGGCTGGATCCCGGCCATACCGCAGCGCTGATTACCCTGGGCAAATACTACCTGGAAGCGAGGTTGACTGAGCATGTCGTGGAAGCGGCGGATACCGTTCTGAAGAAGGAGCCACAACATCCTCAGGCCAATGCACTGAAGATTGCGTCGCAGGCGGTGATGGAAGAAGCCATTCCTTCGGCGATCATCAAAGCGGAAGAACTGGTAAAGGAGTTTCCGACGGAGCCGGATGTCGCCATTCTCCTTGCCACGTTGTACGACCAGCGCCGGCGACATCACGATGCCGAGGCCACATTACGGCGCGCGTTGGACGCTCATCCGAAAGATCTCGACCTTCTCAACAATTTGAATGCGGTCCTGCAACGGGCCCACGACGTCGGCGGCGCGGAGACGGTCATGCGTCGAATGATTGATGTCGAACCTGAGTCAATTGACCATCGACTGAGACTTGTTCGCTTCTATGTTCGACAGGCTGCCTACGATAAAGCGGAGGTAATTCTACGTGACACGGTGGCGCTCGATCCGAACAGCGAACAGCGCCGTCTTGCCTTGGCCGACTTTTTTATGAACAAGAAGGATGTTGCGTCCGCCGAACGAGTATTGTTGGACGCCACAGAACAGTTACCGTATTCAAGCCAACTTCAATTCGGGATTGCCGCGCTTTACAAGAAGACCGGGCAGGACGCAAAAGCGCGTGAGCGCTATACCGGCTTGGTTCAAGAATATAAGGAGAAGCCGGTTGGGTTGGAAGCCAGGGTGAAGTTGGCGGAGATGGATTTCTACGGCGGCAAGCAAAACGAAGCTGAACGTCAAGTGCAGGAAGTATTAAAAGACAACCCCCGCTCCTCGGATGGTCTGACCCTCTTAGGGCGTATGGCGTTGGTCAGACGGAATGGGAAAGACGCGGTGCAAGCCTTTCGCACGGTTTTACATGATCAGCCGGAATCAGCGGCGGTGCATTATCTTCTTGGCCAAGCTTATCAACTCACCGGAGAGACCAACCTGGCGAAAGAGAGTTTTGAGCGGGCGGTGGCTCTGTATCCCGACCAAGTCGATGCCAAACGGTCCCTTGCGGTATTGGAAAGTAAAAGCGGACGATATCAGCAGGCGCGTGCTCGACTGGACGATCTGCTGAAACAACGTCCCGACGATATTGCTGCGTTGGACATGCTGATGACGCTGGACTTGGTGATGAAAAACTGGGCTGGAGCGGAACAGACATTGGGGCGGATCCGCCACGTCGCGGCCGAGAGTCATGTCGCCTTGATGGCGGAAGGGCGACTGTACGAGACGCAACGTCGTTTGAATGATGCGATGAACGCGTATGAACGCGCGACGGCTTCGGCTCCGAACGAACCCGAGCCTCTCCTATCCCTCGTGAAGCTTGAGGTGGCTCAAGGTCATATGGTCCGATCGCAGGCACGGTTGGAGGCAATCCTTGCCGCTCGTCCGGCTCATCCATTCGCCCACGGACTGCTGGGAGAAGTCTTGTCCGTCTCCGGAGCGTATGAAGCGGCGGTGCTTCACTATCGTGAAGCCGCGCGACTGAATCCCAAGTGGATCACGCCGTGGCTCAACTGGGCCACATCGTCATTGTCCACGAAGAAACCGGATGTGGCCGTACAGGTTCTCCAAGAGGGACTCAAGGCGAACCCCGATAGTGAGGAGTTGTACATGCTCTTGGCCTCCGCGCGCTTCGAGCAAAGGCAAATCGATCTCGCCATGGCTGCATATGAGACGACCTTGCGGCTGAATCCTCGCAACTTGCTGGCGGCAAATAATCTGGCCGTTTTGCTCGTGGATCACAAGGGTGATCCATCGAGTTTACAAAGGGCCTTCGCGCTCAGTCGAGATTTCGACAAGGAGGCGCCGCATCCGCTCTTTATCGATACCCTCGGTTGGGTGCGATTTAAAATGGGGCAACAGGAAGAGGCGATTCGGTTGATGAAAGTCGCCGTTGCCAAATCACCGGACATGTCTGTCTTGAATTACCATCTTGGAATAGCATTTTTTCAGTCCGGTAAGCGCGCCGAGGCCCGTACCTATCTTTCCAGAGCGCTTAAGAATTCCGATTCATTTGAAGGACGGCGGGAGGCGGAACAAGCCCTCGCGCAGATAAGGGGGTAAGCGTCTTATGTGTCGTTCTGTTCGATCGGCGACTCGCCTATTGCTGATGATGACAGCGGCTGCGATCTCCGGCTCGCCCGTTCATGCAGACGATGCGATGCCTGCCGGGCCGGTGTCCCAAGTCGATCCGGGGTACCGTCTCGGTGCCGAGGATATCATGATGGTGTCGGTGTGGAAGGATGAACAGCTGACGCGAGAAGTCGTCGTCCGTCCGGACGGGATGTTTTCTTTTCCTCTCGTCGGCGATATCCAAGCCGAAGAACGAACAGTCGAGGACATTCGAGGCGATCTCGTGAAGCGGCTGACAAAGTATATTCCGAATCCCAATGTTTCCGTGGCGATCACAAAAGTCGTCAGTTACAAGGTCTATGTCGTCGGGCGAGTAAATAAGCCGGGTGAGTACTTGATCGGCCATTACACCGACGTGCTGCAGGCGCTCAGCCTTGCCGGTGGACTGACTCCGTTTGCCGCGGAAAACGATATCAAGGTCGTGCGGCGAGTGAGGGGAGAGCAATATGCCATTCCCTTTCGCTATGGAGATCTTCGGAAAGGGAGAGATCTGGAGCAGAATATCATTCTCCGGCGCGGTGACGTCGTCATGGTGCCCTGACCGTCGCCCTCATGCGCCCGAATGGCAAGCGGAGAGAGTGGGTTTGGAGTCGGAGGCACACCCTCCAGGTTCTTTTCGTGGCGATGGTCGTTGTATCCGACGTCGCATCACGAAGCGAAGCGGCCGAGTGGTCACTCTCGCCATCCGTCGGCGTCAAAGGGGTTTACAACAGCAACTTGCTCTTGACCCCTCTGCCTCACGACCAGACCTACGGCTATTGGGTTACTCCAGCGGCAGAGTTTGCCGGCAAGACCGAACGGCTTGAGGTCAGCAGCCGGATCGCCGCGGATGTTGTCGGATATTTCGGCGGGGAGGACAGACAGTTTACGAATGCTTTTGCTCCGTTGTCCGTACGGTATAAGACCGAGAAGGATCTTCTCGGCTTTACCGGCGGCTTCACTCGTGACAATACGCTGCTCAGTGAGTTACAGGAGACCGGCGTCGTCCTGCAGTTTGCGCAGCGAAATCAGTGGGCATTTAACCCGACATGGACAAGAAGATTGACCGAAAAGTTGTCGTTTCAATCGGGCGTGCAATTTTCCGACACCACGTATGAGAGCGTCAGGTTGGTTGATTATCGAGTGGTGGGCGGCTCAGGTGGACTCCAGTATCAACTGACGGAACGTGATCAAGTCCAATTGCTGGGGTCATATGTTCACTTTCGCACGACCGATTCACCATTTGGGTTTCAAGCCGATTTTCCTGGAATCAACATGAGCTTGACGCATGCCTTCGCCGAATCGCTGACAGGGACCATCTATGGTGGTCCCAGATTTTTGTCTTCTACTTCACAGACTCAGGTGAGTGACATCATGACTCGCGATACGGTCTGGTTGGCAGGAGCGAATATGACAAAGAATTTTGAGCGGGCGACACTGCAAGTGTCCTTCGCCAGGGATCTTGTACCTAGTGGATTTGGACTGCTCATCCAGACCAATCGAGGAGAATTATCAGGCTCGTACGACATCTCAGAAACTCTGGCCTGTTCCCTCAATGTAGTCGGCGTCCTTACGTCGGGAAAAACACCAGCGGCCGTCGGCGGAGTCTTCGCGGATAGCAGCTATGTGAGCCTGACGCCGAAGCTATCGTGGAAGTTTCTCGAATGGTGGCAGGCGGAAGTATCGTACATGTACCGATGGCGTGACATGGACACCGTTGCAGATTCCGCCCAATCCCATGCGACAACGTTCATGGTGACCTATTATCCACCAAAACTTTCATGGTCCCACTGAGGTTATGGCACAGACACAGATTTCCTCCCAGGCATCCGGACCGACCATGAATTTGAAGGACTACATCGCGGCCTTTCATCGTCGTCGTAAACTTATCCTTTTGACCGGTGTGGGTTTATTGACGGTGTCCCTGACGGTGGCCTTTCTCTGGCCGCCGACCTATAAGTCAACAGCCACCATCTTGATTGAAGAGCAGGAGATTCCCTCCGACCTCGTGCGATCGACCATCACAAGTTATGCTGATCAACGGATAGAAACCATCAAACAACAGGTGATGAGCCGCACCACACTGTGGAAAGTGGTCGAGCAATTCAATCTCTACCAAGATCAGCGGAAAAACAGCCCGGCCGAGGAAATTGTAAAACGCTTCGTGAAAGACATCGAGGTGGAAGTCATAAGTGCCGATGTCGTGGATAAGCGCACACAACATGCGACCAAGGCAACCATTGCCTTTACAGTGGCGTATCAGAACCGTTCCCCGGAATTAGCTCAGAAAGTGGCAAACGAGCTGACGAGCTTGTTTTTGGGAGAAAACTTGAAGAGCCGTGAACGCCAAGCGCAGGAGGCTACCTCGTTCCTTCAGCAAGAAGCGGAAAATCTTGCCCGGCACATCAGCGAGATCGATGAAAAGGTCGCGGCGTTTAAACAGCGAGCCAACGGGGCGCTTCCAGAGTTGATGCCGTTGAATCAGCAGTTGATGAATCAGGCTGAGCGTGAATTGATGGATGTCGACCAGCAGGTCAGAAGCCTTGAAGAGCGCAAAACCTATCTAGAAGGGGAATTGGCGACGATCAAACCGAACACGCCGATCTTATCCGTGACGGGCGAGCGCATTTTGGATTCAACCGAACGTTTACGAGCGCTCCGCGCCGAATATGCCGGCGTCTCAGCGAATCTATCAGCGGACCATCCCGATATGATCAAGATGAAACAGGAAATCGAAGCGCTGGAAAAAGAGACCGGGCAACTCCCCGATGCGGAGGAAGCGTCGAAGCGACTCATCGATGCCCGTGCGGTGCTGGCCGCCGACTTAGAACGGTTGGGGAACGAGCACCCCGATGTGCTGCAGGGTCGGAGAAAAGTATCCGCTCTTGAGCAGGAGGTCCATCGGCTCAGAGCCGTTCCGAGCAAGGCCATGAGTCAGCGGCCGGAGAACCCCGCTTATATCAATCTCCAGGCTCAGTTGAATTCCGCCTCGTCTTCATTAGAGGCATTGCGAAAAACCCGTATGGACATCAAACGCCGACTGCAAGAGTATGCGACACGCTTGGAAAAAGGGCCGGAGATTGAGCCGGAGTACCTGGTTCTGACCAGGGATCGAGATACATCCGGACAAAAATATCAGGATATTCGCTCAAGGTTGTTGGAAGCGAAGGTGGCGGAAGGCTTGGAAGTCCAGCGAAAGGGCGAGCGCTTTTCCCTGATCGATCCACCCAGTCTTCCTGAAAAGCCGTATAAGCCGAATCGTTTGGCCATCGTACTTCTCGGTGTCATTCTGGCCGTAGGCGGCGGAGCCGGCTTAGGAGCCGCGGCCGAGTCGCTCGATCATTCGATCAGGACGCCTGATCAGCTCGTCGCATTGACGCAACATTTTCCCTTGGCGGTGATTCCCTTTATGCCGAATGAAGAAGATGTGTCCCGCGTTCGGTTGCGACGGCGAGTCATTCAAACCGCGGGGATCGGCGCGTTTGCAACGATCATCTTGTTGCTGCATGTATTTGTAGTCCCTTTGGATGTGCTGTGGTTTTCCGCCTTGAGGCGGTTTGGCATGGAGTAACTTGGAAGGGTAACTATGGATCGTATTCGTACCGCGCTTGAGCTGTATAAGGATTTCAAAGGCTCTTCTTCTCATGGGGAGAGTCGGAAGCGTGCCGCCCCGTCGGTCCCGCCGCCGATCACCTATACACGAACCAGATCGCTGAGCATTCCGCATACGGTTCTTCACGGACATCGAGTCATGGCGGCGCATAACAAAGGACCGTTCGTCGATGCCTACAAAATTCTTCGAACGCAGGTCACGCAGCGACTGCGAGAGAACGGGTGGAATGTGGTGGGAGTGACGAGCCCCGGTTACGGTGAGGGTAAGACGTTGACTGCCGTCAATTTGGCCGTGAGTCTTGCCATGGAAACAACCCAGACGGTGCTTCTCGTCGATTCAGATCTGCAGGCCCCCACGGTGCATGAGGTATTCGGCTTGAATGACTGTCTAGGTCTTGCCGACTACCTGTTGGACGATCAGCCTGTCGAGGATTTGCTCCTTCATCCAGGAATCGGCCGGTTCGTCTTGTTGCCGGGGGGGCGAGCGATCTCAAACTCCACTGAGATTTTGACTTCGCCAAAAATGGTGGCGCTCGTGGAGGAGTTGAAGCATCGGTATCCCTCTCGAGTCGTTATATTTGACCTTCCTCCATTGCTCCACACGGCGGATGTCTTGGCGTTCTCCCCATACACGGACGCCCTTCTTATCGTGGTTGAGGAGGGAAAGACGACGGGTGAAGAGTTGCAGCGGGCCCTGGCGTTGGTCAAGAATTCACGCCCTGTTCTGGGAACGGTCTTGAATAAGGCCGGCCGATCGTCTCTGACCCTTGCGGAGATGAAGACCATGTTGGCCACGTAAATCGTGATGTCGGCCATCGAACAGCACACCCATGTACGAAGCATTCTACCAGTTCAAGGCTAAGCCGTTTGCGCTCTTGCCGGACAGCGGCTTTCTCTATCCCGGCTCGGAGCACCAGGCCGCGTACAGTCTCCTGGAGTACGGCATTCTGAGTCAGGCGCCGTTTATGGTGCTCACGGGCGATCCCGGCATGGGGAAGACATCCCTTCTGCAAAAACTCATCGCTGAACATGGAAGCAAGCATAAAATCGGGCTGGTCACCAATGCCCGTTACGATATCGAGCAGCTCTTGCCGTGGATTCTGTTGTCTCTTGGATTAAGCACCAAGCGACTCGACTCGATCGAAGCCTACCATATCTTTTCAGAGTTTCTGTCGCAGGAGTCGAAACGCTTGCGACGGGTCATTCTCATCGTTGATGAAGCCCAAAGTCTTGGGGCAGAGCTGCTCGAAGAACTGCGGCTGTTGTCCAATATGAACGACGGCAAGACCTTGAAGCTGCAGATCATCCTTTCAGGCCAACCCGATCTCCATACGCTGCTCCAGCGCATCGACATGACGCAATTCGCACAGCGGATCGTCGTCGACTATCACCTGAAACCGCTGTCTGAAATCGACACCGCCAACTGTATTCGTCATCGAATACGAGTCGCCGGTGGGCGGCCGTCCCTCTTTACGAACAAGGCCTGCGCATTGGTGCATCGCTTGAGTCGAGGAAACCCACGACTGATCAATCAAGTATCAGATATCGCCTTGACCTACGGGTACGCTGAACAAGCAAGAGTCATTACCTCCAAGTTGGTGGCCCAAGCAGCCCTTGATCGAAGCAAGGGAGGAATCCTACCCCTGGCCGCGAAAGAGGAGTTGGTCGGACTTGCGGCGGCGCCGGAAGATCCCGCTGAACTGGATGATCCTATTCCGACCACAGTATCCGCAGCATCTGACGAGGCCTGTCGGGTGAGCTCGCGAGAGGAGGACTATGCGCGAGCCATGGTGCTTAAGGAACAAGGACGATTGAGGGAGGCAGTGGAGCTGTTTCATTCGGCGGCCAGAGACAAGTCTATGTGGTTCAAAGCCTATTCACAGGTCGGCTTGTGTTACGTCAGGATGAAAGAGCATCATGCCGCAATACAGGCGTTTCGCACTGCCTTGGAGGATCCCACAGCCCTGCAACAAGATACCCTTGACGTGCTCTATGTATTGGGGCGCAGTCTGGAGTCCGTCGGGAAAGCCGGCCACGCTCTGGAAGTCTACCAGCGCATCAATCATGTAACCCCGACGTTTAGAGATATTGAGAATCGATTACGAGAGTTGCAGCAACCACCGAAGCAGACGAGTCACAAAGGGCGACCCCTCACGGGCAAATACACTTGGTTCGGCGGTGTGGTGGATAATGTCCAACGCTTTCTCATCGGCAGCCGGAAGTAGACATTCCTGTAAAACCTGTTTTCCACATCTCACTGGTGTTCTAATCAGGAGTACGTGAGATCGGACCATCATGGAAGCGATCCGCTGCACTTGGCCGACGCGCTGCTATAGACACAGGCACAACCTGTTGACGGGGCGCAGGGTCGCATTCCGTCGGCTCTAGGTGGTTTTTCTTTTCTTTCTATCTAAGCAGTACAATTTCTGCTTTGATTTATAAGTGCCATCGGCAGTTGGCAGGAGTCCAAGAGAATCATGTCGGATTCGATCAAGGGCTTATCCGACCCTGAAGTAAGCCCTGCGGAGCGCTATGAACGTGGGCTCGCGCTGAAGAAAGCCGGGCTGCACAAGGCCGCAATCGACCAGTTTGAGATGGCGGCAGTGGATCTACCGTTGGCCGTCAAGGCCTATGCTCAGATCGGACTTTGTTATAAGTTGTCGGGCCGCTACGAAGAAGCCATCACGGCTTTTCAGAAAGCTCTCAAGGCCACACCGGTGTCGTCAAAGGAAACCGTTCAAATTCTCTATGTCCTAGGGCGTACGCTGGAATCATTGGGTCGGGTAGCGGAAACGCTGGAAGCCTATCGTTGGCTCAGGCGGGAGGATCCGGCCTATCGGGATGTCGCTGAGCGTATTGAACGACTGAGCACTCGTCGCCCTGCAGCGGCCACGAAAAGGAGCTAGCTCGATGCAGTTGCTAAACGGGCAAAGAAGCGGCTCGCAGTTCGTAATCGAACCCTCGTCGCCGCAAGCAGATTAATTTCCGACGACTGAGTTCGTCTACCAGCGAGAACACCTGGTTCCAGGTGAATTCGGGAAGAGACGCCAGAAGTTCCTCAAGCCGGATCTGTCGCCGCTCTTGGACGATGGTCAATAATCTAGCCGACGCCTGATGAGTCATTTGTGTGCTCCTCCATGGTCGCACAGATCATGGTGAATGATATCATTCGCCGCTGTCCTCAAGGCCGGACTCCACCGAACGGCCATGACGCGAACGATTCCTAAGACCAGCAAAATTCCGCAGAGTACCGTCAGTGCTTGCCGGTCCCTTCCTTTGAAGCCCAGCCAAGAAGTATCTACTCTTTGGGGCAATCACTTCGATTTTTCCCCTTCTATCCTCAGGCATCACAATATCTGTTCTCCGTTCCTAAATTGTCACCTCCAAGTAAAACTTGTGTTAATTGCACAGGCTCTCTGTGGTAGGCTCGTGTCCCACATATAGAGAGGTGGTTATGGACTGTATTCTGGTTCGTCACGGGATCGCTGTGGAGCCTGATGATTGGGAAGGGGAGGAGGAGAATCGCCCTCTCACGGAGAAGGGGAAAAGGCGCGCGCGACAAGCTGCTGAAGGGTTGGCTGCACTGGACTGTAAGCCGACCCATCTATTCACGAGTCCCTTCGTGCGGGCCTATGATACGGCGAGACTGCTACGCGCGGTCATCTGTCCGACTCTCAAGGTCGAAACCAGGGAAGAGTTGGTGGTCGGAGCGAAGCCTGAGCGGCTGGTTGGATTGTTCCGCACACTCCCGTCGAATGCGGTGGTGGTATGTGTGGGACATGAACCTCAGCTTGGCGAAGTGGTAAGCCTGTTGCTCTGTGGGAAAGCCCTTCCCAATTTTCCACTGAAGAAGGCCGGCGCTGCGCGCGTCGAATCAGAGGGCACGGTCAACCCAGGCCAAGGGCGGTTGCGCTGGTGGCTTCAACCGATGCAGCTGCGGACCATAGGCAAGCGGGCGTACGTGAAGAAACGAGTTGAACGGTCTTAAGATGACGTCGCTTCAGTATCGATCGCGGGTTTGTTGTTCTGTAGTACCGGGAGAATATATCCTCGGAGCTCGTCCTGAATCTCTTCGGGAGACTTTCTCGCGTCGACGACATTGAAGCGAAATTCCATTGCCATCTTATCGAATTCTTCGATCAGCAGCGATTGATATTTTTTGAAACTATCGTAGAGGTCGCCTCCGAGACGGAGGTCCATTCCGGATTCCCAGTAGTTCATTCCGGTCGTCTCGATGACTCGAAGCGCCAGGGTTTCGACATCGATCCGCAGGTAGCAGACCAAGTCGGGAGTCAAGGCAAACCCAAACACGTCACGGATCCATTTTCGGTCGGTACTCCGTACGAAGTCGCGCGCGAACGCCGTGTAAATATAGCGATCCGCCAAGACGACGAATCCGGATCGGAGAGCCGGAATGATCTGATGCTCAAGGCGATCGGCGAAATCCGTCGCATAGAGCAGACTGAGCGACCAACGATCGAGGATATTGCCGGCTTTCGCCATTTCGATGGTTTTGGACATGAGATTGGAACGGGTCCACCCGGTCGTCATCACCCCGTACCCCTGGATCTCCAGCCACTCCTGCAACATTTCGATGTGAGTCGATCGGCCGACTCCGTCGGTTCCCTCAATGGCGATCAACTTGCCCTTCAGATCACTCGGATCTAAGTACTTCAAACCGTCGCCAAAAAAGCGTGCGTCGGCCATAGGTGCCTCGTCTTGGTTTATAGCCACGGAGCGCTTCTTCCACCAGCGCCCGCATGTGTTCCTGCTGCGTCGCAATGTCTTGAGTCGCATCCATCGTCAACAGGCCGCATTCATCGACGATCTTGTCGTACTCCGAGAGAATCCGTGATTGAAAGAGTCGGAAACTTTCGGTGATGTCCGGGCTCAGATCCATGTCCATGCCGGCTTCATAGTACTTGAACTGGCCGCGAGTTCCTCGCGAAAGCCTGGAGATGGCGATTTCGATAGGGACCTTGAAATAGAACGCCATATCGGGTTTGATCGCAAACGCGTAGAGTTTCCGAACCCACTCGTTCGCCACGCCGCGTACCACATCGCGCGCAAACGCCGTATACATATATCGATCGGCCAGGACAAGCATGCCCGCCTTCAGGGGCGGGAGGATCTGATGATAGAGCCGGCTGGCGAAGTCCGTGGCATGCAGCAAACTGAACGTCGTCGGGGTGAGGCTCTTCGATTTTTTTCCTCGTTTAGTGGTTTCTTTCACGAGTTCCGAGGAATTCCATTCGGTAAAGAACACCTTGTGGCCCTTGGACTCAAGCCATTTGTGCAGCAGCTGCAGTTGAGTGCTTTTGCCGGACCCATCGATGCCTTCGACGATGATGAGCTTCCCTGGGTGAGGGTGAAGGGTTGTGTTGAGTATGTGAGGTTCGGTCATGATGGCTCGGTTTCCAGCACTCCGGAAAACAGGACACGTCGACGGAAGACCTGTTCGAACAGGTCGGCTCTGCTCTTCGCGGCCCACAATTCCATCTCGGCGTCTCCTGTCAAATGAACTTCGATGGTAATCTGTTTCCCGAATTTGACCTTCACGGCCTGAACAAGCGAGAAATGGGTCCGATCGAGTCCGTCGGCTATTCGGAGCAGGGAGGCAAGGATTTTGACCACACGTTGCAAGCGGGGTGTCAGACAGTTGAATGCTTCGTGCTTCAGCGACGGCAACGCCCGCCGGTGATAGCGGGTGATGTTGGCGACCGTGTCGATTTCCTCTGCCGCTAATCCACTCAAGTCGCTATGTTTGACGAGGTAGTACGCGTGTTTGTGATGTTGTCTCGGATTAATCAGATATCCTACATCGTGCAGAATGGCCGCGTACTCGAGCCAGGCACGCTCCTGCTGTCCCAAGCGATGTTCTCTCTTGGTTTGATCGAACAGGCTCAGCGCCAAGTCGGCCACATGCAGTGAATGAACTTCCGGTGCCTGACAGCGTCGGGCAAGGCCGATCACGTTGCGACGACGAACGTCGGGGATCTCATTTTCGGCTTTCAGACCCTCTCGGTGCCGTACGATAAAATCATAGATCACACCCTCTCGAATGGCTTTGTCGCAAAGCGTCACCTCGCCGAGACCCGACAGCTCCAAAAGACGTCTGAGGACCACGGCGGTCGGCAACAGTGTATCGACACGCTTGGGGTCTAGGCCGGGAATTGCCAGACGAGCCTTCACTGATGACCGAGCCAACTCCGCTTCGAGGCCACGGATGTCTTTTAGTAAGACAGTCGCAAGATTATGCTGAGGCAACGGTCGTCCAGTTTGACGGAGATGGACGACCTCACCGAGATTCCCTGCCATACCGGAGGTGGCGACCAGTGAATGAAACTTCTTCATCTTGAATGATCCGAGTGCATCGCGGAGGTGAGTAAGCACGGCGTCGTCCAGAGCATGCATCATCGACTCAGACGGCGGAGTTTTGGGAAGGAATTGCTCAGCTAAACGGATCGCTCCAAGTTTGAGACTTTTGCCGTGGATCAGGCCTTCTCGATTCCCCACGATCAATTCCACGGAGCCGCCCCCGATGTCGACGACGAGCGACGGTCCATCGGGGAGGGAGATACTGTGCTTGACGCCCAGGAAAATCAGGCGAGCTTCCTCTGTTCCGCTGATCACCCGGACCCTCAGCCCTGTCTGCTCCATGATCAAGGCGATGAAATCACCGCCGTTTTTGGCTTCGCGCACGGCACTGGTCGCGACGGCGATAATACGTTCGAATCCTTTATTGCGGGCGAGCGTGACCAACGTTTTGAGGACTTCAAGCGCGCGGGTCATGGCCTCGCTCGAAAGTCGCCTGGTTGCGAACACTCCGTTGCCCAGTCGTGTCACGTCCTTAAAACGATCGAGGATCTTGAAGCCGGCATCGGGGAGGATCTCAGCCAGCACCATATGAATAGAGTTCGTCCCGATGTCGATGACGGCGAGCTTAGACACAGAAGTTCCCTACGATTGGAGAGTCGAAGGACCTTAATGAAAGAACAGGTGGCCTGTCAACAATCAGCGTGTAAACTGTGTGTTACATGTATCCGACAGCGGCGGAGCAGAGCGGAGTAGGATTCACATATTATTCGACGAGGAAATGGACGCTCCGGTTTCTCTGTCTGCAATCGACGGAATGCTCAAAACACAGCGGACGATCTTTCCCGTAACTGGTTGTCTTGACATCAATGGAGAGCCCCAGTTCGCGGAGGTAGGATTGCACGTTCCTTGCTCGACGCTCGCCCAGCACGAAATTGTACGCTGAGGTGCCGAAGTCATCGCCGCGCCCTTCTAGGACAAGATGGGTCACCCTGTCATGCTGGAGCTCCTTTGCATTGGTCTCCAAGGCGCGCATCGCGTCCGTCCCGAGGGTGTCTCGATCAAGATCGAACAGGACGTCGCCCAATGTCCCATGAGTCAGGCCGGTGGCGTTTCGAGACAGGAGCTCTGATTGCATGGGCGGGCTCGTTCGCGAGTCAGTCAGTTGTCCGTCGTCAGGAGGAATCTCTTTGATCGCTTGTTCCTTGACCAGTTCTTCTTGTGCCGGTCCCTCTTGGCCCGATTCGGATTCCCACCACCATCTTGCCGAGCAACCCTGCAGGAGGAAGACGGCGATGATGAACATGCTCGACGCCACGACACCGCGCCCCTGTCTCATAGATCTTTCTCCGAGTGAAGGATGAGCCGACGTTACCGGGGAAGCGTCATGGCCTCTTCATAGATCGGCCCCGTATCTACGATCGGTTCCCATTTCAAGACTGCCAACGAATCTTCAACGTACCTCCGTGTCCGCATACCGTTCAGCACGCAGGTGACCCCCGGTGTACTCGTCAGGAGCCACAACGTTTTTTGAGAGAGTGAAGCGGTGCGACGCGATGTCGGCAGGAGTGGGTCGATCGTTCGCGCGACGCGTTCAGTCTGGGCGTGGCTCTTCAGAGTCGCTTCGCGCCGGAACCCGCGCAGCAAGGTCAGTAGCTCAGGAACATAACGTTGACGCCAGCGTTCCCATTGTTCGGCCACGTCTCCGGAAAGCTGGTGCGAGAGCAGCTGTAAGACTTGGTTGATGTGTGGAGCGATCATATGATGCTCGATTTGTTCCCAATGTTCGAGCCCTTGAACCTGCTGACGAATACGGTGAAGTTCCGCAGACCAATTGAAATACTCCGTCGGTGCCGGCCCTGTTCCGGACCGTGGGACATTCGGCGCCAGAGAAGTCCGGTATTCCTGTTCGAGAGCATCCACCGTACTCAACTGTTGATCGATATCGAGAGGCGGGCCGTCGAGAGGGACATCCGCCAGCCGCAACATCTTGTTCGGAGCTACCATGGCGTTCAGTGGCCGGTTCACCAACACCGCGACATGGTTCCGGCGCGCATATTCGAGAACAGTCTGACTCTGAGATTGGCCGGTGTTGGCGGTCCTGAAGGCTCCGGTTTCGAAGAGATTCATCGGGCATTGCAGCACCCGAAAATGATGGGTAGAGGCGCCGACAGATTGGGCGGCGGCTTCAGCGGCTTGCACCATACGTGTGAGCGACGTTGCCTCAGGGTCGTCGACGGCAGAGGTGACGGTGTTGGAGGACACGCCGTAATATTGAAGTCGTCCTGCCGAGACCTGGGTTTCAAAATAGACGAAAGCACGTTCGAGTCGAGCATGGAAGTCTGTGCGAAGTGTTTCTAGGTCCGGTTCGCCACGATGCGCCGCTTCCGAAAAGAAATATTCGGGATTGTGCAAAAGGCAGATATCGAGCGTCGCAAGTCCCAGACGATCTAAGGACAGAGTCAGCTGGTCCGCCAAGAATTCCGGATGAATGCAATGCCAAGTATCGTCCCGGTACTTCACCAGTTCAGGGTAGGGGCGTCCGGATTGTTCTTTGGCCTCGGCAAGCTTGAGATTCTGCCCCTGGATATACCCGATTTTGGAGACGACGATGATTTCATCGCGGCGAATCTCACCCGAGGCAACAAGCTCGGCCAGCACGGATCCCACCAATCGTTCGCTGTCGCCGTCGGTGTAATTCGTCGACGTGTCGATGAGATTGCAAGATTCTCGCAATGCCTTTTTCAACGCTTCGCGGTGTTCAGCATTCTGCATATCGACGCGATAGGTTCCAAACCCTAACCTGGTCGTGGTCAAGCCGGTCGCACCGAGCACTGTAAAGCCGTTTGCCAAGCCTGCCTCGCCGTCTCGTGCCATCACTCGAGAAGCATAGGCCGTCGTACTCTGGACCGTTGCGCTTCCTGAGAGGCTGGCGCCTCGCAGCAGCCTTGGTTCGGCTCCACGATCGGTCGATGCCCTCTGGTCAGCCTCCAACGCCTCTGCAACAGAACGCGGGTCGGTGATCGGTTGCCGGCAGGTGTAATTGCGACAGATGTACAGAGTCGGCTTACCGGAAACGGCCGGCCTGTCCTTTAAGAGTGGAAGAGAAGATGAGGGGCCTAAAGAACCAGTTGCGATGATACGGTTGGGAAGGTAGTAGTGCGCCACTGCTTCACGGAGGGCGCGAACAGTATCCTGCGACTCATCGCCCACGATGGCCAGTTCCACCGGTCCTTCGGTCAGAAAATCGACCACGGCCAGACTCTTGGCGAACGCGCGAGGGTAACGGGTCATCTGCCGGCCGTAGGCGCGTATGGCTGCGACCGCGGCGCGGCGCCAATCTTCGCGATCAAAGTGGAATGACAGTCGGGCGAGTGCTGAAGCGGCGACTGCGTTGGCGCTGGGCGTTGCTCCATCCGTACCCTCCCGATGTCGGACGATGAGGGATTCATGGTGTTGTGCGGTCGTGAAAAACCCGCCTTGTTCCTGATCCATAAAGTCGCTGATCAGGTATCCCGCCAGTCGGCGGGCTGCCTGAAGGTACGATTCAGCGGAGCCGGCTTCATAGAGGTCCAGCAATCCCTCTGTGAGGTACGCATAGTCTTCAAGATAGGCGTCGAGATGAGCGCGATCGCCGCGTGATGTGCGTAGTAATCGTCCGTCCGGTTTGGCATGACTGCGTAACAGAAAGTCGGCCGTCCGTTGAGCGCTCTCAAGATAGGCGTCGTTTCCGAAGACTCGGGCTGCCTCGGCCATGGCCGACAGCATCATGCCGTTCCATGCGGTGATCACCTTGTCATCCAGTCCGGGGGGGATGCGATGTCGGCGCGCTTCGTACAGCAGGGGCTTTGCACGGGCCGCGAGCTCCGTCAACTCGTCCATCGTCAGATTCAGCTGTTTGGCTACGTCTTCGAGAGGTCGCAGTCGATTGGGGATGCTCGTGTGCTCCCAATTGCCTGATTCCGTGATGTCGTAGAGGGCGCAAAAACGTCGCGCGGCCTCATCGTGCTTGAGAACGTTTCGCACCTCGGTCGGAGTCCAAACAAAGAACTTTCCTTCGACACCTTCCGAGTCGGCGTCGGTCGATGAGTAGAATCCGCCTTCCGGTCCGGTCATTTCCCGGCGGACATAGTCGAGCACCTCGGTCGCCACTTGCTGATAGAGAGGCTTCTTGGTGACCTGATAGGCCTCGACATACACGCGGGCCAGGAGTGCGTTGTCATACAGCATTTTTTCAAAATGCGGCACCAGCCATCGCGCATCGGTCGAATAGCGGGCAAAGCCGCCGCCGATGTGGTCGTAAATTCCTCCGGCAGCCATCAGGTCGAGGGTCTTGGTCACCATCGTGAGCGTGTGGGGATTTCCCGAGCGGCGGTGGCTCCGGAGTAGGAACGACAATCCCATAGCCGGAGGAAACTTGGGCGCTGTTCCGAACCCACCATGGGTTTCGTCGAAATCCTCCTTGAACTGGACGACGGCTTCTTCAAGCACCGATTCGCTGATGGAAATGGGGGAGGGGAGTTGTCGCAAGCCTTGTAACTGGGACGTCAGCTCCTTGGCTTGATCCCGGACTTCCGAGGGCCGTGTGTCCCAATAGTCGGCAATCTTCTTCAGGACGCTGCCGAAGCCAGGTCGTCCCCATCGGTCTTCAGGAGGAAAATACGTGCCTGCGAAAAACGGCTCTTGAGTCGGCGTCAGAAACACCGTCATCGGCCACCCGCCTTGACCATGATTCATCGTCACCGTGGCGGCCATATAGATCTCATCGAGATCGGGTCGTTCCTCTCGGTCTACTTTAATGCAGACAAACCACCGATTCATGAGCTCCGCAATCGCCTCGTTCTCAAAAGACTCCCGTTCCATGACATGACACCAGTGGCAGGCGGAATAGCCGATCGAGAGCAAGATGGGACGATTCTTGTCTTCGGCTAGCTGCAAGGCTTCCGGTCCCCAGGGGTACCACTCTACCGGGTTGTAGGCATGTTGCAGCAAATAAGGGCTGGTCTCGTGGACAAGACGATTGGGACGGCGGTCGGTCTGAGAAGTACTCATAACTTTTTTGACGGTATCATCCATGAAAGGAGAGGGTCAACTCAAGAAGAAGACGAGGAATCTTAAGGCAACGAAAAGCGATCAGCCGTAGAGGCGTTCGCTAAACAACCGTCCATCGGAAACGACGGTATGGGCGACGAGATGTTGCCTCCAGGCGTTTGTCGCCGGGATGTAATCTGTGCTATTGAGGGAGTTGTCCGGCATCGACCGTCCGATAGGGCATTCGCAGAAAGCGAAGGCGCATCCGGTCGAGATACAGGTATACAACGGGCGTCGTATAGAGGGTCAGCAACTGACTCACGAGTAATCCCCCTACGATGGCGATGCCGAGCGGCTGACGCAATTCAGATCCTACCCCCGATCCCAGAGCCAGCGGCAATGCACCGAACAGGGCCGCCATCGTCGTCATCATGATCGGCCGGAAGCGCAACAGGCAGGCTTCATAGATGGCGTCCTCCGGCCGTTTGCCGTCGCGGCGCTCGGCAACCAAAGCGAAATCGATCATCATAATCGCGTTCTTCTTCACGATGCCGATGAGCAAAATAATTCCGATCAACGCGATCATGCTGAACTCTGTTTTAGCGAGGAGCAGAGCGAGCAATGCGCCGATCCCGGCCGACGGCAATGTCGAAAGAATAGTCAGCGGATGGATGTAGCTCTCATAGAGGATTCCCAGAACAATGTAGACCGTAAGCAGAGCGGCCAGGATGAGCAACGGTTGGTTCTCAACCGATGCCTTAAAAGCTTTTGCCACTCCCTGAAAGCTCCCACGGATACCGGCCGGCAGTCCCATCTCGCTCGTTGATTTTTCGATCGCCCTCACCGCTTCCCCTAGCGATACTCCCGGGACCATGTTGAAGGACAGCGTGACTCCGGGAAATTGTCCCTGATGATTGACCAGCAGCAGCGTATTCGTCGTCTCGTAGCGTGTGACCGCGCTCAGCGGCACTTGCGCTCCCGTCGGCGACCGCACATAGATCTCATGGAGCGTGGCAGGGTCCTGCCAGTATTGCGGCGCGACTTCCATCACGACGTGATACTGGTTGAGAGGCGTATAGAGAATGGAAACCTGACGCTGACCGAACGCATCGTAGAGCGTATCATCGATGAGCTGTGGGCTCAGCCCAAGCCGCGAGGCCGTGTTGCGGTCGAAGATTACCAGCGATTGGATGCCTTTGTCTTGCTGGTCGCTGTTGACGTCGGCAATTTCCGGCAGCCGGCGCAACTGCCGTTCGACTCTCGCCGCCCAGGTATTCAATTCGGCGAGATCCACGCCTTGCAGCGTGTATTGGTATTGCGCGCTGCTCGCCCGGCCACCGATGCGCAGATCCTGTATGGCCTGCAGCACCGTCGGGGCGCCGGGCACCTCGGCGAGTTTTGGCCGGAGCCGCGCAATGACCTGATCGACGCTCAGCTGCCGTTCGTGAAGCGGTTTCAATGAGATGAACATGCGGCCCATATTGGTGTTCCCGCTTCCGCCGCCGGTGAACCCGGTGACTGTGTCGACGGCCGGATCGGTCTTGAGAATGTCCACGACCTCCGTCAGCTTCCGGCGCATGGCTTGAAACGAAATATCCTGTGCCGCTTGAATGTTGCCGAACATACGCCCCGTGTCCTGCTGGGGGAAAAATCCTTTGGGGACGACCGTGTACAGGTACACGCTGAGCGCCATCGTGGCGAGCGTGAGCACGAGCATACTGTGTGGATGGCGCAACACCCAGGATAGACTGCGGGCGTATCCGCCGCGCATACCTTCGAAGAACCGTTCGGCGATCCGATACCATCGTCCGTGTGCCCGGTCCTCGTGGGGGATCAACACTCTCGCACACATCATCGGCGTCGTCGTGAGGGACACCACGAGCGAGACCAGAATCGCTACGGTCAGGGTGACGGCGAATTCCCTGAATAGCCGGCCCATCATGCCGCCCATGAAGAGGATGGGCAGGAAGACAGCGACCAGCGACAGCGTCATCGAGAAGACGGTGAACGTGATTTCACGCGCACCGCGCAGAGCCGCTTCCAGCGGCGCGACACCCTGTTCGCGATACCGGCTGATGTTTTCCAGAACGACGATCGCATCATCGACGACAAAGCCGGTAGCAATCGTCAGCGCCATCAACGACAGATTGTCCAGACTATAGTCGAGCAGATACATCACGCCGAACGTACTGATCAACGATACCGGCACGGCGACACAGGGGATGAGCGTGGCCCGAACGTCTCGAAGAAACAGGAAGACGACCAGAATCACGAGGAGCACGGAGATGGCGAGTGTTCGTTCGACGTCGTGCAGCGACGCGCGAATGACAGGAGTCCGGTCGACCACCACCGAGAGTGTCATGCTGCCGGGAATGGAGGCTTCTAATTGGGGCACAAGCGCTCGCACACGGTCGACGGTCTCGATGATATTCGCCCCCGGTTGCCGGTTGATGATAATGAGGATTGCGGGCGTCCCATTGACCACACCCATCGTGCGGAGGTCTTCGACCGAATGTTCCACCGTCGCCACGTCCGACAGGCGGACGGCTCTCCCGTCCCGATAGCTCACAATCAGCGGGAGATAATCTTCGGCGCTGTGCAGTTGATCGTTCGCCCTGATCTCCCACGTGCGTGTCCCATCGCTGAGCTGGCCCTTCGGGCGATTCACATTTGTCCGGCTCAGCATCCGTCTGACGTCGCCTAAACCGATTCCATACTTGTTCAGCGCCGTGGGGTTCACATCCACACGGACTGCGGGCAACGATCCTCCTCCCACATAGACCTGCCCCACGCCTTTGATCTGCGACAATTTCTGCTGAAGGATGCTGGAGGCGACATCGTACATATGGCCGCGGTCCACGATGTCTGACGTCAAGGCCAGAATGAGAATCGGCGCGTCGGCCGGATTGATCTTGCGATAGATGGGTCTGTTGGGGAGATTGGCCGGGAGATCTCCGGTGGCTGCCATGATCGCGGCTTGAACATCCCGCGCCGCGCCGTCGATGTCGCGGCTTAGCTCGAATTGCAAGGTGATGCTGGAAGAGCCGAGCGCGCTCGAAGAGGTCATTTCCGTGACGCCGGCGATACGGGCGAATTGATGTTCGAGCGGAGCCGCCACCGACGTCGCCATGGTTTCCGGGCTGGCGCCTGGTAGGTTGGCCGACACGCTGATCGTCGGAAACTCGACTTGCGGCAGTGCGGCGACAGGAAGAAACCGGAACGCCACGATCCCGACGAGCGTGACGCCGACTGTCAGCAGGGTCGTGGCGACCGGACGTCGAATGAAGGTTTCAGACAGGTTCATTCGGCACCAGGAGTCGGGACTGCGGTGTGTGGAACGGAGGCTTTGAAACGTCGCGCCAACCGGTCGAACGCCAGGTAGACGACCGGCGTCGTATAGAGGGTCAATATTTGACTCAGGATGAGTCCGCCGATGATGGCGATGCCGAGCGGATGCCGCAGTTCCGATCCCACGCCGGAACCGACCGCCAGCGGCAATGCTCCGAGCAAGGCCGCCATCGTCGTCATCATGATCGGCCGAAAGCGCAGGAGGCAAGCTTCGTAAATGGCTTCGGTCGGGTGTTTGCCTTCTTTGCGTTCCGCATCGAGCGCAAAGTCGATCATCATGATCGCATTCTTCTTCACGATTCCAATCAGGAGAATCATGCCGATCAGCGCAATCACGCTGAAGTCGGTGCGAAAGAGCATCAAGGTGAGCAGCGCACCGACGCCCGCAGAAGGCAACGTGGACAAAATCGTCAGCGGGTGGATGTAGCTTTCATATAGGATGCCGAGCACGATGTACACGGTGACGAGCGCGGCCAGAATCAGCCACGTTTCGTTTCCCAGCGATGCCTGGAATGCGAGGGCTGTGCCTTGAAAGCTCCCGCGAATGCCGGGCGGGAGTCCGATTGCCGAGGCTGCCTGCTCAATCGCCGTCACGGCATCGCCCAGAGATATCCCCGGGGCCAGATTGAAGGAGAGTGTTACGGCAGGAAACTGCCCCTGACGGTTGATGGCCAATGGGGTGGTTGTTTCGGAGAATCGGGTAAATACGTTCAGCGGCACCTGCCCACCGGTCAACGACCGGATATCGAGAAATTGGAGCGCTTGCGGGTCGCTCTGAAATTCCGGCATCACTTCGAGCACGACACGATACTGGTTCAGCTGCGTGAACATGGTCGAGACTTGCCGCTGTCCGAATGCGTCGTAGAGGGTATCGACGATCAGCTGTGGTGTGATGCCGAGTCGCGACGCGGTGCTGCGATCGATGACCAGCAAGGAAGCCAAGCCGCGATCCTGTTGGTCGCTGCCGACGTCACGCAATTCAGGCAACGATTGCAGGGTCTCGACGAAGGTGGGAGCCCATCGGCGCAGTTCCTCGGGGTCGGCGTCTTCCAGCGTATATTGGTACTGTGTGCGGCTGACTCGATCCTCGACCGTCAGGTCCTGCAGCGGCTGCAGGAACAGCGCAATGCCGTCGACATCGACGACGGCTCGTTGCAAACGAACAATGACGTCCTGCGCGCTGTTCCTGCGTTCGGCGAACGGCTTGAGGTTGATATAGATGCGTCCACTGTTGAGCGTCGTGTTGGTTCCGTCCACACCGATGAAGGACGACACGCTGGAAACGGCAGGATCGGCGAGGATGGTCTTGGTCAATGCCTCTTGGCGTTCGGCCATCGCGGCAAATGAAATCGATTGGGGCGCTTCGGAAATACCCAGAATGGCACCGGTGTCCTGAACAGGGAAGAAACCCTTGGGCACCGTGACATAGAGAAGGATGGTGAAGGCGAGCGTCGCGGCGGTCACAACCAACGTCGCCGGTTGGTGATTCAGCACCCAGCGCAATGTCCTACCGTAGGCGGCGATCGCTCGGTCGAGCATCCGTTGCGATCGGCGGTAGAACGTTCCTTGCTCCGATTCACGCCGGTGGCGCAGGAGCCGGGCGCACATCATAGGCGTCAACGTCAGCGAAACGACGGCCGAAATCACGATCGTCATGCTCAGCGTGACCGCGAACTCGCGGAATAGCCGGCCCACGACGTCGCCCATGAAGAGCAGCGGGATCAGCACGGCGATGAGCGAGATGGAAAGGGAGAGAATGGTGAACGCGATCTGCTCCGATCCTTTGAGTGCCGCCTGCAGCGGAGAATCACCCCGTTCGATATACCGCGAGATGTTTTCAATCATCACGATCGCGTCGTCCACGACGAATCCCGTCGAAATCGTGAGTGCCATCAACGTCAGGTTGTTGAGGCTGAACCCCATCAGATACATGGCGCCGAATGTTCCCACGAGCGACAACGGGACTGCCGCCGCGGGAATAACGGTGGCCGATAGGGTCCGGAGAAACAGAAAAATAACCATGATGACGAGCGCGACGGCAAACATCAGCTCGAATTGCACGTCCCGCACCGAGGCTCGAATCGACGTGGTCCGGTCTGACAACACCGTAACTTGTACCGAAGAGGGTAATGCACCCTGGAGTTGCGGGAGCAGTGTCTTGATGCGGTCCGCCACGTCAATAACGTTCGCTCCAGGCTGCCGTTGGATATTGACGAGGACGGCGGGTGTGTCATTCATCCAAGCCGCCTGCCTGACATTTTCTACGTCATCGACCACATCGGCGACGTCGGAAACGTGTACGGGAGCGCCGTTGCGATACGAAACGATGAGCGGCCGGTATTCATGGCTCGACAGCAATTGATCGGTCGCATTGATAATGGAGGCTCTCCGCGGCCCATCGAAGGTGCCTTTGGCTTGATTGACGTTCGCGGCCGCCACGGTTGCCCGCAAATCCTCCAACGTCAGTCCGTAGGCCGATAGCGCTCGGGGATTCGCGCGAATGCGCACGGCAGGTCGCTGGCCTCCGCTGATGCTGACGAGGCCCACACCGGACAGTTGTGAGATTTTCTGTGCGAATCGCGTCTCGGCCAAATCTTCGACCTGCGGCAGCGGCATGGTAGTCGACGTCAGGGCCAACGTCAGGATCGGCGCATCGGCGGGATTGACCTTGTTATAAAAGGGCGGGCTGGGAAGGTCGCGCGGTAGAAACGTCGCGGCCGAGTTGATTGCCGCCTGTACCTGCTGTTCGGCAACATCGAGGCTCAAGGCGAGGCTGAATTGCAGGATGACGACGGAGCTGCCTCCTGAACTGGTGGACGTCATTTGATTCAACCCCGGAATCTGTCCGAACTGCCGTTCGAGGGGTGCCGTGACCGACGACGCCATGACGTCGGGGCTCGCTCCGGGATAAAACGTCAGTACCTGGATCGTGGGATAATCGATTTGAGGAAGTGCAGAGACCGGCAACTGGCGATAGGCCATCACGCCGGAGAGGAGAATGGCGACCATCGAGAGGACAGTCGCTACCGGCCGCATGATGAAAAGGCGGGACGGATTCACGATCGATTTCCGGCTTGTGGTGTGTCGGTCCCGGTCGGGTGGGTGTCCGTGCTCTGTGGAGGCTGGTCGCCCTGATTGCGCACGTCGACCTTACTGCCTTCGCGAAGTTTTTCCGTGCCGTCCACGACGACGAGTTCGTCCGGTGAGAGGCCTGAGCTGATCGAGGTGTCGTCGCCTTGAGCGACGCCGACAGCCACAGACCGCACAGCGACCGTCCGGTCTTCGTTCACGACATAGACGAACGTGCCCTTCGCGCCACGCTGAACGGCAGCGGATGGGACGATAGTCACGTCGCGCTTCACTTCCAACAGCAGGCGTGCATTGACGAACTGATTGGGAAAAAGGGCGCTGTCCTCATTCGGAAACACGGCTTTGAGTCGGACGGTGCCGGTGTTGGGATCGATTTGATTATCGACCGTCAGCAGGGAGCCGGTGGCCAGCTTCTTCTTTTGCTCCCGGTCGAATACATCGACGGTCAGTTCCCGGCCGTCTTTGAGCCGTTCGAGCACCGCGGGCAAATTATCTTCCGGAATCGTGAAGATAACGGTAATCGGGGTGAGTTGAGTGATGACGAGGAGGCCGTTCGTATCGTTCGCGCGAACCATATTGCCCGGATCCACGAGCCGCAGCCCGACGCGGCCGCTGATGGGCGCCGTAATGCGGCTGTACGTCAATTGAAGTTTGGCGTTATCAATTTGACTTTGATCGGACTTGACGATGCCTTCCGACTGGCGGACCAACGCGTCTTGCGTGTCGACCTGTTGTTTGGGAACATAGCCTTGCTCGTATAAGTCTTTATACCGCTTCAAGTCCAAGCGGGCGTTCCTCAGTTGCGCCTCGTCGCGCGCCAGTTGACCTTCTGCTTGACGCACTTGCACTTCGAACGGTCGGGAATCGATTTGCGCCAAGAGGTCGCCTTTTTTGACCAGCTGACCTTCCCGAAACAAGACCTGCATCAATTGTCCATCGACCCGGCTCGTCACGTTGACGGTGTTCAACGGCGCGACCGACCCGAGTCCATTGAGATAGACCCCGACGTCACCTGTTTTTGCGGCTGCAACGACGACCGGAAACGCATGCGCGCCGCTCAGCATTTGACTGGCTCGCGACGGTTCTTCGCCGGACTTTGCCAGCAAGGCGTATCCGACGAGGGCGAGCGCACAGGCCACGAAGAGGCCGAACACCCAGCGTTTCACCGTTGTCGCAAATCCAATGGATTCTGCCATGTCGTCCCTTTTGTTCCGGTGCGTGATTCTCGCGTGGGATTATATGATCTCATCTCGCAATTATATATGCGCATAGATATGCGCTCAATTCCGCGACGTGCGGTGAGCCCTGGCATGGACCCGGGCGGGAGTCCGCCGAGCGCAACCTCCCTGCCATCTTTCATCAAGCTGGGTCAGATTGGATCGGCTGGGCTTCGCCCTGCAACATCGATCATGAGCGATCCACTGACAAGTGAGAGCGCGATCAGATTTCGTCGTTCATCGGTCACGACGTTCCCTTTGCCGCCCAGCCAAGGCAGGATTATTCGGCCATGTGTCCGCAGCTCAGTTATAATGGGTGTGACGATATTGATCGGAACGGCAAAGCTGATACTCTGTGCGCCCATCAAGGCGGTCGAGTTCCTCTCGACGACACGATCGCCGGAGTCTACCAGCGGTCCACCACTATTGCCAGGGTTGATCGGGGTGGGGGGCTGTATGACGCACGCTTGGAACACTTTCTGTTTGGTCTCGAATAGTTTTCTGAATCCACTCAAGACCTCCATATCGGTATATGTCACGAGTAAGTCACATCAAGTGAGTCCGGATTGGCCTGACCAGTCTTCTTATTATGGCTCTTCCGGTTTTAGTGTGGGTAGAGATCGAGTCCTCCACACTGGAAATAGATTGCAGTCTTGAAATGCTCGACGTTGCGGAAGCCGCGGGCCGTTTTCTTGACCCATTGGATTGTCGCGTTGAGGGCTTCGACTCCCGCATTGGTGATGCCATGCTGCAGATAGGTGAGCACGTTGGGGAGGTGGCGTTGGATGAGCTTCGCCACCTTCGCCATCGGAGCCAGTCGACTATGGGTGGCGCGCCAGAACCAGCGGTCGAAGAACTTTTTGGCCGCGCCACAGTAGGTATAGTCCCAGAATTGGCGGAAGCGCTCTTTGAGTGCCCAGGCTCGCGCCACCTTGAGGTCCGTGTGCTGCAGCGTGCGGAACGTGGCCCGCTGGTCGGAGGTCATCTCCTTAGGGCGCATGAGCCAGAGATACTTCGTGCCCGTGAGCCGCGTGTCCTCCGCCTGCTTCAACGCGCGGTGCTCGGCGCGACGGACGTGGTCGACGGCGTCATGGAGGTGCTTGGCGACATGGAACTTGTCGAAGACGATCTTGCCGTCGGCGTCCTCCAGAGAAGCGCGCGTCGACTGGATGTACGGCTCCCACATGTCCATGGCGATGGCCTCGATGCCCTCACGTTGCTGGGGCGTCAGCGTCGCCCAGAAGCTCTCCAGACTCTCCTGCGTCCGGTCCTCCGCCAGATAGAGCACCCGGCTCTGCTCCAGATCGGCCACCACCGTCAGATACCGATGCCGCTTCGCGATGGCTTTCTCATCGACGCCCAGGTGAGGGACCACGTCTTGAGTTCGGCGACTCAGCCCCCGGGCGACGGCCCGGTCCTTGATCCCCCAAGCCTCATCCCAGGTGAGGCGCAGCAGCCCGGCGGCCCCGGTGACCGAGCACTCCCGGAGCAGGTCGATGGCCAGACGTTCGAACCAGGCGGTGAACTGGCTCCCCGGCTCGGCCCACGGGACCGTGATCTGTTTGACCCCATGGGTCGGGCAACGCACTCGCGGCACCTCGGCCTGGATCCAGGTCGTAAATTGGCAGGTGTCCAGATGCCGCCAGCGTCGGCGTTTCCGATCGTAGCCCGGGACGGTCTCCTGACACTCAGGACAAGGGTGCGGCCCCAGTCCGGCTTCCACGGTGACAGTGACCTGCTGCCTGTTCACGTCCAGCTCCACGTTGACGACGGTCCAGGGAGCCCGCAGCCCCAGCACGGCTTGATAGAGTTCGAAGTCCCGCATCGCTCGGCACCTCCTTTCGAAGTGCCGAGCATAGCGCAAGAGGAGTCAGTGACCCACACCATTTCCTGAAGAGCCCTTATTATTTCCTAGTCGGGGCGAAAGCTGAAAAGGTTACAGTCGGTCAGAAGAAGTATGTCATTCGTCGGTTCTAGGAAATCGAATAGGGCTTACAATACACATGGTTATATATACAAACAGAATCCATCGCCTCCCGGTCTGAAGTCAATTGTGATAGGTTAGAACAGGAAAACGAAAAGGGAGCGTATACAGATGGTTGAAATCGGACCCTATTCAAATTATCGCTTGACTGTTCGCTTGGAGCTCGCGAATAAACCCGGCATTTTTGCCAGAGTGGCGGCGTTATTGGCGGAAGAACAGGTCAATCTCGGCGCCGTCGATCTCGTGTCGGCGACAAAGACGCGCATGGTGCGGGATATCACCTTCGACGTTCAGAACGAGGAGCATGGTGAAAAAGTTCTCGCTCGTCTAAACGAGTTGCCGGACGTCATCGTGCTCTCGGCGTCCGATCGTATTTTCCTCCTCCATCTTGGAGGCAAAATTCGGGTGGGGAGCAAGTTCCCGATCAGCACCAGGAATGTGCTCTCAATGGTCTATACCCCGGGAGTCGGTCGTGTTTCTCAGGCGATCGTGAAAGACAAGTCGAAAGTCTACACGTTTACGAGCAAGAGCAATAGCGTCGCAGTCGTCTCAGACGGGTCCGCGGTGTTGGGGTTGGGCAATCTTGGTCCGGAGGCGGCCCTTCCGGTCATGGAAGGCAAGGTGATGCTCTTTAAAGAGCTGGCGAATATCGATGCCTGGCCGATCTGTTTGAATACGCAAGAGCCGGACGAAATCGTGCGGATCGTTCAAGGGATCGCGCCCGGATTCGGCGGCATCAATTTGGAGGACATCAGTGCGCCGCGTTGCTTTGAGATCGAGCAGAAACTTAAACAATCACTTAATATACCCGTGATGCATGACGATCAGCATGGCACGGCCGTGGTGCTCCTGGCGGCGTTGACGAATGCGTTGAGGGTCACCGGCAAAGAGCTGGAACGGGTTCGGATTGTCGTCAATGGCCTCGGCGCCGCGGGCACGGCCTGCTGTCGAATTTTATTGGCTGCCGGTGCGGCGCATGTGCTGGGATGCGACAAGGAGGGCATCATCCTGTACGGGGAAGCCGAGCAACTACGAGCTTGCCGAACCGATCTTCATGCCTGTTTGACACGAGACAGTCCGAAAGGAACGTTGCGTGATGCGCTGAAAGGCGCCGATGTATTTATCGGCCTGTCCGTCGGCAATGTGGTGACAGCCGATGATCTCGATCTGATGGCTTCAGATCGCATCGTCTTTGCGTTGGCCAACCCTGATCCCGAGGTTTCCCCGGAGCTGGGGACCGCTCACTCTGCGATCTTTGCGACCGGGCGGTCGGATTATCCGAATCAGATCAACAATGCGCTCGCGTTTCCCGGGATCTTTCGCGGCGCGCTCGATGTTCAGGCCAGTCAGATCAACGAGGCCATGAAGTTGGCCGCAGCGCAGGCCATCGCCCACGTGATTCCGGAGAATACGTTAAGCGAGGACTACATCATCCCCAGCGTGTTCGACAAGGAAGTTGTCCCGCGTGTCGCGCGGGCCGTCGCTGCGGCTGCGCGCGCCAGTGGAGTGGCCAGAAGGCGGGCCAAGGCGGACGATCCTTCCCACCTTGAGTAAGCACCACAAGGCTCTCATGGGAAATAAAACAGTCTGCTGCAGCCTTCAGGCCGTCGCTGCGGCTGTGGTACAATGCGCCTTCTTGGAAGTCCGAGGGGGGTCATGCCGTTCTCGACCGCGAAATTTCTGAAATTCCGAAGCGGGATGCAAAAGCGCATCGGTTCGCTGCGTTCAAAGACGGAAGACAGTCTGGAATGTGCCGTCGATACGATGATGGAAGAACGTGTCGACGGGTTCTTTCAGGTCGAGCAGGGACTCGATGAAATCATCAAGTCTCTCGTCGAGATCGAGGAAGAATTGGAGGCGATTCGAGATTTGGCCGGTGCCATGCGTTTGGAGTCCAGGCTGGAGTTCGTCGAGGAGCGGTGGGATGAATTCGACAGCGAAATTCGAGAACGTCCCAGACGGCGCCGCAAACGAGTCAGTCTCGCCGACATGCTCAAAGCCGCCGGTGGACCAGGACCGCTGTCGGAGAATCCGCATGCCGTGAATAACGCGGTGGATGCCTATGCGATCATGGGTGTGGAGTTCGGCAGCTCCCTCGCCGATATCACCGCCGCGTTCCGGATCAAGGCGAAGCAGCTCCATCCTGACGCGAACAACGGCGATCGCAGCTCTGAACCGGAACTCCGCCGTATGTTGGAAGCGTATCAGTTTCTGAAGGAATACCTCAGTCTCAGCAATACGGAACCCATGGCTCCTCCGGATCGCCCCTACAGCCCCTCTGAGTGACGCACCGGTGATGATGCCCATCCCACATCAGTACATCACGACCGCAAACGCGCTCAGCGAATTGTGCGAGCACTTGCGGGACAGCCCGCGCCTGGCGCTCGATACGGAATTCGTCGGCGAAGAGAGTTTTGTGCCGAAGCTCGAACTCATTCAAGTCGCGACCGAACGCACCGCGGCCATCATCGATTTTCCGGCTGTTCTGTCAGGGGAATCTCTGGATGAATTTTGGGAGATTGTCTGTGATTCGAGTATTCAGAAAGTCGTGCATGCAGGACGGCAAGACCTGGACCTCTTCGCAGTCCACGCCGGGAGAATCCCAAAACCATTCTTCGACACCCAGATTGCCGCAGCGATGGTCGGCTTTGGCCCTCAAGTTGCCTATGCCAACCTTGTTCAGCGGGTGCATGGAAAACGGTTGGACAAGGCGCATACCTTTACGAATTGGAGCGCTCGCCCGCTGTCCCAAGATCAGCTGGCCTATGCGTTGGAAGACGTGACATTTTTATTGGCGATTCACGATCATCTCCACACTCGATTGTCGAACTTGGGGAGACTCCGGTGGGCGGACGAAGAGTTTTCTCGTCTTGAAGGCGCTGTGGGCGAGGCTCGTCGAGAACCGCAGGAACGCTACCAACGAATAAGAGGATGGGATCAGCTGAAGCCGAAATCGGCCGCGGTGCTTCGGGAACTTGCCGCCTGGCGTGAGGGGGAAGCGAAACGGAGAAATGTGCCTCGGAGCCGGGTCATCCGCGATGAAGTGCTGCTTCAGCTGGCGCGGCATCCTCCGCGACACCAGGATGAGTTGCGCAAAGTGAGAGGTCTCCATGCTTCAGAAGTTGATCGCAATGGAGAGTCGATTCTTGGCGTGATTCAAACGGCGCTTGCGCTTCCACCCTCGGCTTGGCCGGCGCTCGCCAAAGAACGAAAGCCTGAGCCGGAATCGAACGGATTTGTGGAGCTGCTTCAGGCGATCGTCAAGTCGCGGGCCCTGGAAGAAGAGATTGCGCCGACCTTGTTGGCGACCACGGCCGATCTCCAGGAATTAGTCGATGCCAAAACGAATCGATCGGCTCTGGATCTCCCACTGTTGAAGGGATGGAGACGAATTTTGGTGGGTGATCTCCTGCTTGACGCGCTGGATGGGAAGATCGCCTTCACCGTTGATCAGCAGACCAGGACGATTCGGTGGTCGCCTTTAGGATGCTGAAAGTCCGCCAGCGGCGTCTGAGCCGCTCAGCAGGCCCAACGTACCGAAGCGTACGCCTCGCCTCTTCGCTCGCTGCGGCCTTGCTGGACAGCCTTTTTGAGCATCCTGAGTTGTTCTGGCACGAGTTTGAGAGTCCGCAACCTACAAGAGTTTCTTGATCGAGTCCGCCGGTCTCGCCAGCATGGCCTGGTCGCCTTTCTCCACGATCGGCCGTTGAATAAGGTCCGGGTGTTTCACCATCAGGTCGAGTAGCTCATCGTCGGAGAGCTGTTTCTTCGCCAGGCCGAGCTCGTGGTACAGGTCTTCCTTGGTTCGAAGCACGTCTTTGGGGGAGAGGCCGGCCTTCTTCAAGAGCGTTTTAAGCTGTGCTTTGGTAAACGAGCGCTCGTAATAGTTGATGGCTGTAAAAGGGGTCCCGCTGTCTTTGAGGAGCTGGACCGCTTGTCGGCATGTCGTGCAGGTCGGTTTGTGATAGATCGTGATGTCTGCCATAGTGACTCCTTGGTGAAAAGGCGCGTCTTGACGATTTTTTTCAGTCTGTGTTAGATCCCAACCAGTGCTGGGTCTGAAAGAGGGTCGCTATGCCGTGGATTGGAACGAGCTCCACCGGTCAGTTCGCCTGCGCAAATGCCTCTCAACGAACGCTGAAGGACCTCCGTATCAAGCGCAAGGGCCAGCCGGTCTTTGTCCTTGGGCATGTGCTCGCTCGGAAAGGGCAAGAAGCAACCTTTGAAGTCTTCAACGACCGGCTAGCCGTGGTGAAGTTCAGTGACGAGGGGCTCGCGGGCTATGACCCTCAAGAACTTCTTCTTCCCACTGAAATCGATGAGCATGGCGTTCCGTATTTTGAGATTCGGCCTTGCCGATCCTGTGGTATGCTCTTTTCCCTTACCATAGAGGAACGCGAGTCCGACCATGAGCCCGAGCAGTGTCCTGATTGTACTGCCTGATCAACTTGATATTAGTCGACAAACGGAGCGACTTCCAAGGCCTTTTTCAGTAGGCAGTCCCCTGCATAACCCTGCAATACCATCGGCAACATCGCTCCGTCGATGGCGCGTACAGAATGTATCCGGAATCCCTCTGGAGACTTGTGCCCTTCGAGCTTGAGTGAGTGACAAACTTCCAGGCTTTTCCAGACCAAATTTGAGAGGATTTGCTCTGAGGCCAGAAGCTTCATATCGCTGACCGATCCATCGATCGCGACCTTCGCGGGAATCTGTGTCTTGTCCTTAGGAAGTTCGTTGACGACAGCAAACGCGACAACAACATCTTCCTCTGCTATGGAGGGTGAAGTTTTCACGACTCCCGCCATGACGATGAAAAGACTGCCGATGAGGATGGCTGTTCGAATCATTCACGTCTCTGATCCATGTTCGATATCCAGACATTCAGTATGCCAAGCATGATTTTCCATTGCAAGAATGGCACACTGCCATGGTAGGGTAATGACAAGCAAAACAAGATCTCTTTATTTGAGGATGCATCATGCCTCATGATTTCATGCCTGGATTAGCCGGTGTACCAGCCGCCACCTCATCGATCAGCGATGTCGATGGACAACGCGGCATTCTGGAATACCGAGGGATTCGAGTCGAAACACTTTGTACGAGTTCATCATATCTGGAAACGGCGTATCTGCTGCTCTTCGGGTATCTTCCTTCAGCGTCGGAATTCCAACAGTGGGTCACCGACATCACCCATCATCGGCGCATCAAGTTCCGCATCATCGATTTGTTGAAAAGCCTACCTGAGTCGGGTCATCCCATGGATGCGCTTCAGGCGGCAGTGGCGGCACTCGGCATGTTTTACCCTGGCCGCAACGTCAAGGACGTCGAAAATAATTATTGGAGCGCGGTACGACTTGTCGCCAAATTGCCGACGATCGTCGCGGCCTGGGCGAGGCTTCGCCACGGCGACGACCCGATACCTCCACGTGACGACCTCGGGTTCAGCGAGAACTTTTTCTACATGCTGGCGGAATCCGTGGCTCCGCCGGTGTGGGGTGAAATCTTCGATGATTGCCTGATCCTCCATGCCGAACACACCATGAACGCGTCCACGTTTACGGGCCTGGTCACGGCCTCAACCCTGGCCGATCCGTATACGGTTGTGGCTTCGTCGATCGGCGCGCTGAAGGGTCCCTTGCATGGCGGGGCGAACGAAGAAGTGGTGGTGATGCTGCGGGAAATCGGCACCGTAGACAAGGCGCGGCCGTATGTCGAGCGTGCCTTGCAGAACAAGAAGAAACTCATGGGATTCGGTCACCGCGTCTACAAGGTGAAAGACCCTCGCGCCACGGTTCTGCAGGAACTCTGTCGGCGCCTGTTCAAGGAATGCGGAAACTCACCTCTGTATGAAATTGCATTGGAAGTGGAGGCGGCGGCTGGAGCAACGCTGAACAGCAAGGGCATCTATCCCAATGTCGATTTCTACTCCGGCATCATCTATGACAAGATGGGCATCGACGTCGATCTTTTTACACCGCTCTTTGCCATGTCGCGGGTGTCAGGCTGGTTGGCCCATTGGCTGGAGCAGTTGCGCGAAAACAAACTGTTCAGGCCGGACCAGATCTACTCCGGAGAACATAACCGGCCCTATGTGCCAATCGACAAACGGTAATCCCCGTATTTACCGCGACCTGACCAAGCCCTTGACTTCCCCATCGCTCGATTTATCTAAAGCACAGACGGTTGAATCGGCGCCGAGTCGGTAGAGTTCATCAGACAATCACAAAGAACGACACGAAGGAGGTCGCTATGACACTCGTACGATGGGATCCGTTTCGTGAATTGGAAGAAGTTTCAGAACGGTTGAATCGCATGTTCGCGCGTCCCGCTGCCGCTCGTACGAACGGCAAAGAAACCATGATCGTGGCGGACTGGACGCCGTCGGTCGATATCAGTGAGACCGACGGGGGGTACCAGATCAAGGCCGAGATTCCAGATGTGAAGAAAGAGGATGTGAAGGTCACGCTGGAGGATGGAGTGCTTACTATCCAAGGTGAGCGCAAGCATGAGAAGGAAGAGAAGGGAAAGAAGTTTCATCGGATCGAGCGATCCTATGGCAGCTTTGTCCGGACCTTTTCGCTGCCTGACGTGATCGACGACGAGAAGGTAAAGGCCGAGTTCAAGGATGGAGTGCTGAATCTCCATCTGCCGAAGTCGGAGAAGGCAAAGCCGAAAGCCATCGAAGTCAAGGTGGCGTAAGGTGATGTGAGAAGCTTCCTGTGAACAAAGGCCCGCCTCCTCAGGCGGGCCTTTGCATTTCTGCCGTTTGTCCGTTTCTTCAGCTCACTAGGTCAGAGCGGGGGGGGAGTTCGTGGGTCAGGATGATTGATCTTTCAGTCCGAGCTGTTTGAGTATTTCCTTGCAGAGCGTATTTGCCAATTCCTGATGACGAGGTATTGTGGTAGAGCACCCATTGGCCGGATTGATGTAAATGTCGTGCTTCGATCCGGATCTTTTCAACGTACAGCCAAATGTTTCGAGTGTCTTGATGAAGGCCTTGCGTTTCACGCGGTGAGGGCGATTACTTTCGTCTTCGCTCTTGGGCGGGAGGAAGGGCGGCGGTCTTTGAGCATGAGGTGGTAGGCGTCTTGGATGTTCTCTTCCAATTCCCTGAGTGTCGATCCTTGACTGAGCACGCCAGGTATTTCCCGTAGCTGTCCCACATACCAGTCACCATCTCTCCAATATTCTAAGGTGAGTTTTGTAAGATGGCCTGGCATACATATCCTCTTATGAGCTTATAAGTTCTTCATCATACGCACCAATCGATAATCTGTCAAAGTGGATACGCATCCTGTAGAGAGTTCAGAATCTAATCACGGGTGGGTATGATGAATTGCTTATCCACTAAGGTATGGCGACGCGGAGTTCGACCGCAGAGACGAAGCCTTAAAGTCGCGATCACGTGTGACAAGTGTCGCATGATGATCGAGGCAGCTTTGATGGGCAATCAGGTAACTCGTATCGAGGCTCAGCTTTAGTCTCGACGTAGATCTGAAAGCGTGACGCCGAACTTCACCTTGCCGCGCAATCGCCGTAGGCGACCATAGGCCCCTCCGGCAGCGATCAATTCCAACCTCTTCGTACAGTAGGGGTGACACCTGCGCCGCTTGCGGTAATAGGTTGCTCTAGGAGGTCAGCCGAGACTTCTATCATGAGCATACGGTATTTCATGGTCATCGGGTTTACAAGGGGAGACGTTTGGTTTCGAGATGCTCAGCGGTGGCGGCTCGGAGGAGTTGGATGTCGGCTGAAATAAGAACCGACGGTTCATCGAGGTGATCCTGCAGCTCGATCGCCGAAGCCAGATGGATGGCATCAAGAGTTCGTAGGGGATATCGTTCGAGTAGCGCCCGAGAGCGTCCAAGGATACTTTCGTCCAAATTAACCCTGACGTAGGCAGGCCATTCTTGTAAAAAACGGCGAACTACTTCGTGGTAGTGCGATTCTCCTAGAACTGCTTCCCGAACACGCCTACGCAAAGCCGAAAAGGTCTCGGTATAGGCAATGGTGGCGGTGGCGTGAGGTGGAGTGTCTGCTCGCAGAGCAATGGCTTCATCTGTTCCAACTTCCTCGATGAATTGTTTCACGAGTGCGCTCGTGTCCCAGTAGAACATCGTCAACGCTCATCACGGTCATCGACGACCGCACGACCTAGTGATGGGCCTCGATAGGAAAGAGGTTTGAACCGTTTCCTCGGCGCGCCTGTCGGCGGGATGATCTTCCCCAACGCGGCAAGTTGCGCTAACCGGGCCTCCCGTGTCCCAGGCTTCCCGGCCTCGATGTGCTGAAGCAGGGCGATCGGTCGTCCCCTGTCGGTCACGATGATTTCTTCACCCTTCTGTGTTCGACGAAGATAGTGAGTCAAACGATTTTTGAGTTCTTTGACGCCGACCATGCTCATCGTATACCTCTGTGGCTATTGTAGCTACCTTCATAAACGAACACAAGGATTCGTCGGCATCTCTCCAGTTTTGTCGTCAGAAGTTAACGTGAAAGGTCGCTCCGCCGATATGGTTCGTGGTGCGGTAGGTGCCGTTGACGGCAGGCGTCACGAGGCGTTGAGTATTTAGAAGAAATGCCTGAAATGAGTGGATCAAAGCTTCACTGTGAGCCACCCCATCACACGGCTGCCGATGAGGTCACCCAAGGGATGCTCCCGATGTTTGTCGTTGAGTGCGTTGAACACGGATACCGCCACCTCGGCCTCGCGGCGATAGCCGGACGACGCTGCTTCCTGCCACAACCGATAGGCGCCTCGCAGATTCAGGAGATGGTAATTCCCGACATATGGATCTGGCGGGACCACACCAAAGGCGGTGAACATCGAGAAGGCGGAAGAAAGCTGGTACGTGGCGGCGCCGACCCAGTGATAGGCGATCTCCCCGCTCAGTCCATTCTCCCATTGAACACGGAGCCCCGCGTTGTACTTGAACCTTGGCCCGCCTCGTTGAGAAGTCCCCGTGAGCGTCTGGCCGATCTCCTGGTAGGCCACGTTGCCGAACCCGCTGAGCCATTGCGCCGCGAGAAATTCCAATCCGGTTTCGCCTCCATAGATATTGGCCACTCCACCTTGGATGGGTGCCGGGACTGTTGCGGTGATCAAGTCTGAAATGTGGTTAAAAAAGGCAGCGGTGCGAACTCTGAGCCGGTGTTGCAGGTACCAGCCTTGATATTCCAAATCATAGGAAATAATCCCTTCAGGACCAAGGTTACCATTGCCCTTCACGTTGATCGGGGGTGGTGACGGACTGGGAGGGGGGAGGGTGATAACCGCGAAATTGTCCCCGAAGGTCTGAAAAAAAACCGGGGGACGATACCCTACGGCTACCGTTGCCCGGATGGTGTGATCCGGCAACGGTGAAAATAGAAAGGACGTTCGAGGGCTGAGGGTCGGGTTGATGAACGTATCGAGGTCGTAACGGACGCCGCCGACCACTTGGAACATGTGGGAAGGTTTCCATTCACCCTGCACGTACAACCCCAGCCGATCCTCGGTCCGAAATCGATCAATAAAGCTGTGCGATAGAGTGTTATGCCGGTAGTTGATCCCAGCGGTGAGACGTATCGTGGCCCCTACCTCGATTCCCTGCTGAGCTTCGATATTGTATGTGTTTCCTCGCAACATCAGATCAGAATTGAAGCTTTGGTCGGTGAAGCGCAGGAACGGGGCGACAAGGGGATTGGGCATGACAGGTCCGTCTATGTCATAACCATTCCAAAATGCCCGAATAAAAAAGTTGGGTCGGTCGTAGACCGCGTGGGCGTAGCCGAGACTCGGCACGCCCGTTTGCACAGCCGAATCGGTAACTTGACCATCGAACCGATTCATATCCACGAGCCCGCCCGAAAATGACAGCTTTGATCCGCCTGGCAGGGCATACTCGGTCTGAACATTGAACCTGTTGTTGCGGTAAGCCAGCGCGCTTCCGTTCCGCCACTGCTGGGTCTGATCGTGGCCATAGGAGAGGCGGAATCCCAATTTCTTATAGTTGTTGGCATAGACGGCGGCGCTGCTGATGGTGCCATAGGCTCCACCTCCGAACTGCCCAGTCGCGCCCTTCATCTCCTCCGGGGATTTCGTGATGATATTGATGACGCCATCGAAGGCGTTGAAGCCATAGAGGACCGAGGCTGGACCTTTCTGGACCTCGATACGTTTGATCTCGGGCAAGGTGACTGGAATTGCCTTCCAGAACATGCTCCCTTGCACATCGACATAGATTGACCGGCCATCGACCATGACCAATAACTTGTTGCTGCTCAGTTGATTATCCCCCCGCATGCTCACGCTAAAATCTGCCCCCGTGATTTGCATGACTTCCAGGCCGGGAACGCGGCGGAGCACCGTGGGAAGATCCGTGGCGCCGGACTGGCGAATGTCCTCATCGGTGATGACGTACACGTTCGACGGCGCCTGCGAGATCGGCTGCTCGTGGCGGGTCGCGATGCTCACCATTTCCTCTTTCAAATACAGTACTTCCTGCTGAATCTCCTGCTCCGTTGATGAAGATGTTCGGGGAATGGGAAGAGAAGTCTCAGCCTCAGCGTAAAATGGATCGCTCCACCACCAGATCACCAGGACAATAATTGTCGCCCATCTTAAGCATGTGCGGATCACCTGTCGCGGCATGTCTCAGTGCGGACTCCCACCATGTTCCCTCAGCTCTCTACAGCCTATAGATTTCTATTTTGAGGAGATGAAGGATTGTGAATGTACACTGAGTCAAAATGTGGGGTCTAGGTGTAAGTGAACGGACAACCCTTGTGTTACATGTTTTTGACCTTGCGCTTTCTCATGGCAGCCGTGTCGCTTGCCTCACGACCGAATGTCATCGTTTTCTGATCAGATGAATCCAATCGGATACCGAATCTATTTGGATACATTATCTCTATAGCAGTGCCTCTTCTGCTCCTCGATGAGATTTCTATCGGTTCAGGAAGTGTTTCGTGATCTCTCTCCATCACGATTGCAAGCGCAGTGGACGCAGTTCGCGTGTTCAGAGAACACCCATGATGATTTATAAATGCTTGTGAGCGATCGAACGAGGATTTCTGGAATGAAACTGGCAACGCAGCTGCGCGAGTTAACCGTACGAAGGAACCAAGCGGCCACCGTGCCTGCGGTTCACGGCATCTCGCCGGTTGTAATGAGGAGAGAGATGCTGTCGCGTTTGAAATATCGGCATTACAGCGGCCATCACTCACATAGAACACGGAGGTATCCATGCGAGACACCCTCTTCTTCAGCAAGCTGCGGATACTGTTGTGCGGGTGGTGCTGGAAACAGTATTGGTGATGCTCGTGACGGATTGGTTCCAGGAGGATGTTGACGCCCACAGCTCTACAATTCATTTGGGCCATAGGAAAGCATCGAGGCAAGAGTCATCATGCAGGGCTCCCGCTTCAAGCAAGGGACATTAGGAAATGAAGGGTGATGTGCAGTATGAATCGTATTGGATTCACTGAATCCATTCCGATTCAACGATTCGATAGGTAGGTCGAAAACAGACAGGCATGACTCTTACGAGTTCAACATGAACAGACTGATTTTCCACATGATTGTGTCGTTTGGTAAATCAAGACTCGTATGGCGACTTGAGCACGGGTTTTGCTGAACCACCCGACAACAAATCCCAGGCTGGCGCCAAGCTGGACCGCCCTATCCAGCAGCCCATCTCCTTGTGAAGCTCCGGTCTGGGTCGGCGAGTCCGGCGGTGATCTCCCCGTATCACCGCCGGGTGTCGTCTTGAGACGTGGCAAGGAAACGACATGGCGGAACGAGGATAGAACTGAAACGTATTGCTCGTCTGCGGTGTGGTAGTGGCCGCGCACGTGATGGCGGAGTTGGTTGCAACAAAGGTTCTCCATGCGGATCAGAGTGACAATCGAAATCAGCAGACAGTGATGGGTGAAAAACCTGTCACGATCAAGTGGACGGCCTGTGGGCCACAGTGCCGTCGACGAACGTATTCCGAGAAAGGGGATCAGGTCGCATGAATGTGAAGGGGTTCCTCATGGAGGACAATCATGGAAAGGAGTTCCTCGTGGTATGCGAGAAGCCGTATAGGCAGCCGAGGAAGGTCTTCGCTCTCAGGGGCTGGCAACGACGGCGGATGGTTCCGCTGCAATGTACAGAGCAAGAGCTTCGCCAAATCACCGGAGGAGTGGTGATGACACTCGATGACTTGTTTCAAAGCCTCCGGACGGTGTGAGGATTCACCAGGTAGAACCTTTCTCCATTTTGGCTTGGTCAGGGGGCTCGCGCAAGAGGCGCGGGCTGGTGTTGTGCCGGTACCGTGCCACTATTCATTAGCCAAAACGAGGGTGTTGTGACTGTGAAGAATTTGTTTGTGATGTGCATGTTGTCGATGGTTGTGGCAATAGGGGTGGTCGCCATGTCGAGCGGCGCC
>JAHBWU010000018.1 GCA_019636835.1 Nitrospira sp. | reverse complement strand
CAGCCGAGGCATCGAGATTGTTGCTCCTTTCGTCTGTGAGCGCATTGACATCCACCGCATCACCGAAGATCACGACAATCCCGCCAAGCAGCAAAAGAATGGCATCCCACACCGGAGTACGTTGGCGATGATTCAGGACCGACCACGGCATGTAGTGGAATCGTCCGCCTGACCACGCGTCGCCGGCATAGATGCGACTCCCATCATTCGACCCGTCGTAGCGGAAGCTATTGTTGCCTGGATCGATCATGAGCGTCCGGCGTTGATTGGGGAAGTTCGGATCGAAGAGGTCCATGCGCCATGGCGTCACGTTGCGATCCCACGCAATGGGCAGGATACAGTGGGGCGCACCTGAAAAATCGTAGTTTTGCGCAATGCAGACGACGGGGTTTTCTCCACGATTGAACGCATCCCAAGAGTTCTGGAATACGTTCACGGGATCATGGGTATACCCGCTAAGGAATTGCCCGACGAACCACCAAATCGCGTCGGCGCCGACTTGGTACGCATGCTTGACGTTGAAATCATTCTCAACCTGCCCCCAATTGTTGAAGCGGGAAAGCGGTCGGCCAAGACGGGATTGTTCCTTCCATGCATAAATCGCTTCCAGACACATGCCGAAGCAGTTACCGCCACCGGCCACACCCTTTACGACCAATTCATAATAAAGCGCCTTGAGGCCGTCGTCGATGAGCCCAAAGTCGAGCTCAAAGTCTGGGTCCACATCACTGAAGGCAGCAGCATACTCACGCCAATCAATCGTTGGAGTACCCCTATTGACCACGCCCCACGAGTCGAACGGCGTGCTGGGTGTCACGATGGGCTTGATGGACCAATCCAGATGGTTGACCCAGGGGCCGAAATTACTCGTCCTGAACAGACCATTCGTCCCGCTCCGAAGTCCCCACGCATTGGCCATGTTCAGATCGCTCGTCAGGGTGCCGAGGTGGTCATCACCGCCGGCAAAGACCTGGCCGTTATCTGACTCCCACACTTCAACCCGCACACGCGCGACTAAACCAGGATTGTTCGGATTGATGGTGTATGGAACATTTATCTTGAGATCGTGCACGTTGGCTGAGGGATAGTGTGTTTGCCCCTCAGGATATTTACGGTCAAAGACTCGACCACCGTTGACGTCGACGCACACGCGACAATACAGATCGTTCTGACCGTCGAGATCGAAGAGATCCCGGTCCTCTTCCTTGGTATCGAGCTGACCCAAGGCAATGGTAAAGGGACGGCATACAAAAATAGGTCCGCCAAACCAGAGGATGCTGCCATTCTGGAAGGTGTTGTAGCGGGACCCGGCAGCACCTGGTATGGCCCCCTCATCCGAGGTGGGAAATCCTAAATCCCCCAACGGCCCGCCTTCGCCTGCCACACCAGGCGCGCCGCGATAGCGGTCCCGGATGGCTCCGTACACGATGGAAGCGGGTGTTTGAGGAGACCAGTAAATCGTGCAGCGCTCGAACTCACTCACCTTCCCAATAGTGACTGTTCCGCGTTTGACATCACTCTCATGCGTGGTTGGAAATCCGAATCGCCCTGGTCCACCCGCGGTTTCGTACTTCGCCAGGATAGCCCCATGTGCCTCAAAGGCATTCGCCGCGCCGTTCCGCAGATACATTTTCCCGGACTGAAACCGTTGCATTTTCCCGCCGCTGATGGCTTCCTCCTCAGCAATCGGCAGACCGATCGGACCGACACCTTCGCCGATCAACTCGAAATCGAGGTATAGGCGCCCGAGTACCGGCACAGCACCGGAAGGCGGAGACCAATAGAGACAGCCTTGAGCAAACACGCTCTTGCGACTTCCTGCGCGGCGACCGTCTATTTCATCCGAGGCCAATGCCCCGAGCTTGCGGCGCAGATTTTCGTCTGATCGCCACTTGGCAAGAATGGCCCCATACATGAGAAATGCTCTACCGTGCGCTTCAGCGTACGACAGCACCGCAAGAGCATAAGGCTGAATATAGCTGCTGGTGCTCGGATCGTAGTAAAAATCAGCGATCCTCGGGCCGAGGTTGTGATTCCGGCGGACTTCATTTTCCTTGTAGGTGAGATGCCATTCCGCATTACCACGTTCTGCATCCAGTTTGGCCTCAAGTCCTTCAGGCAGATCAGTCCAGATCTGGACGCCCGCAATTTCACCCGTGAACGGCCAACGAGCGCCATCGACCCAGGTCCCGACATAGAGTTGATCGCCGCTCGGAGCCTGTAGCCCCCCACTGGGGTACGCAGTGACGGCAAGCACCGTGTCATCCACAAGTAAGGCCACGGTGTCGATATCGTAGATCAGGCTGACGACATACCACTGGTTGATCGAGAGTGGGCGGCGGTTATAGGTATTCGCCCCAGTCCATCCCACCACACCATTTGCCACATCAGCCGCAATGTTGAACCGATCAGGAGCATTTCCCGGTTGGACATAGATGGAAAACGGCAATGTCGTGCATTCAGCCAGATTGCCTCGTGTCGTGACCGGTGCTGTCACCCGAAATGCGATGCGAACAGCAAAGCGTGTGGCATCAACCTGCCCGGGGGATAATTGCACCCTACAGGAAGCACCGGGTCCGAACTGTAGGGCGGTTGCGCGCTGACCAAGGGGTGTATTTCCCGGCCCCGGAACCTCAGTCGCTCCTAGGACAGTTGCGGCTTTTGTCCCGTCTTGATTTGAAACACCCGTGTTCGAGAGCAGCCAATCGACAATGAGTTGTGCCATGTGATGTCTCCTTGTTCCGGAAGTGGACGATGGTTTGCAAAGCCGTACGGTTGCATTCACGCACAGCATTAATGCGTGTATACGGTTCCTTGATCGTCTGCGCAGCCTCGCACGTCGACCATGCATGACACATGCCGTCATGCAGCGCAGTAGATGCAATATCGAATAGAAGTTTTACGTATGTAATCGACTGAGAATGGGAATGGTCCGCCTGGCATAAGGATGGTGGCCAAAGCTGAAACTCTACAGATCGAGAGCGGGAAGGAATCGTTTTAGATACATGTTGGTATCCACTTCGATACATCGAAGCGAGGAGGATCCAACATCACGCTGCATGGTGAGGGAGCCGGTGACGGTGGCTCCACACCATCACATCGGGTTATCTCAGGAAGTGTCCCATCACCCTATACAGACTCTGTATCGTTTTTTCGGTGAGCGTATCGCTTGAGATAGGACCAGAAATTGAGATCCATCCCTGGAAATAATCCGTAGAACAGAGAGAGCGCGCCGCAGACTGGTCTGCAAGCGGCAACTGGAGTCTGCTGGAAGGCCGTGAGGGATAACAGGACGCTGGAGGCAAAGGAGTTCGTGAAGATCTGCCTCACTCTGGCACCAGCATTGCTTATTTGATGAGCCGATGACTGCATGGATTGCGAGTAGGGCTACGGGTTCTCAATGATTCACCAAGGAGGGGCTCCAATGAAATGCACGAGGTGCTGCGGGCTGATGATCGTGGATCACTTATTGGATATGCAAGAAAGTTATCTGCCGATGTGGATGCGGGCACTCAGGTGCTTAACTTGCGGCAATATCGTGGATCCATTGATCCATTATCACCGCACCGCTCGGCGCGTTCGCAGAGCTACGCGACTTGCATTGAAGTTGACGAAACGGGTTGTTCGGCCGGTCGAAGCAGCCTAATCCGTGAGTAGAGCCGTAGGGCTTGACGAACCTGCCCAGTGCAGAGTTTTCTGTGATTCGCGATGCAGTTGAAGCTGACAAACCGATCAAGGGCTGCAACGGATACGAGAAGTAGCCACAGATGCAGGGTGCTTTCACATCCCGATGAAAGTCACTGGGCTATTGATGTTCATTGACCACAGCCAATACCCGACGGCCATACCGTTCCGCTTTCACCTCGCCGATACCCGGAATCTCCAGCAAGGCTGCCGGCGTCTCCGGTTTGTAACCGGCAATGGCTCTCAACGTTCGATCGTGAAAGATGAGGAACGGCGCGACGCCCTCTTCCAGGGCAAGTTCAGAACGAAGTCGCCTGAGTCGTTCAATAAGTCGTCGATCCGGCTGGCAAGCCTGCGGAGTAGCCACTCGTGCGGCATGCGAGCGACGCGGTTTCTTCAGCGATCCACCGGACGAATAGTCCTCTGCCTGTTCCTGGCCTAGCGTGCGAAGCCCTTGCAGAATCTCTTGTCCTTTGGACGTCACATCGAGGGTTGGATACTCCGCACCTTGGACCTGGAGATGCCCGGAGTTGATGAGAGTCTTGACGAGATTCGTCACCGATACTTTCGTCTGGGCACGACAGAGAGCGTAGGTCGGGCAGTCTTCTACGCCGTAGGTCAGCAGCGCTTTTGAACGGCTGCCACGAAGAATGTCGACGATTCTCCCCATACCGAACCGTCCTCTGCACCAGGACACAGTATCCATGATTGCCTTCGCAGACGCAGTGGTCTCGCGGGATATCATTCGGCTCGGCTGCGCAACACAACGATCACACAAGCCGCAAGGTCCCAGAGCCAGCTCAGCTTGATCGCTGAAGTAGTCAAGAATCGCAACCTGCCGGCAAGTCAACACCGACACATAGCCCAGGAGTTCTCGCAGCAATGTCGTCATGCGTTCCGCACGTTCGGCGCCTTCGGAATCCTTCGACGCCTGGGCAATGAAATATTCCTGCGTGGCCACATCGCGTTCATGGAACAGCACCACACAGGCAGCGGGCTGTCCGTCACGACCCGCACGCCCGGCCTCCTGGTAATACGCCTCCAGACTGCCAGGAATGTCGAAATGGAGGACCAGTCGGACATCGGGTTTATCGATGCCCATGCCGAAGGCATTCGTCGCAACCAGGATTCTCAACGTCCCCCGTCGGAAATCATCATGCACGAGTCGCCGTTGCTCATCCGAGAGCCCAGCATGGTAGTAGCCGACCGCTTGGTGGGATTGTCCCAACCAGCCCGCAACCTCTTCCACCGTCCGGCGGGTCGCGCAATAGATAAGGATCGTGCCCTTCTCTGTCCCGCAAACCAAGCGCTCCACCATCCCCAGTTTCTCTCGGAGACTCTGACAATGATGTACCGACAAGGCCAGATTCGTCCGCCGAAAACCCGTGACTAATCGGAACGGATCACGAAGCGACAACCGCTGACACAGATCTGTCTGCACACGAGCGGTGGCCGTGGCCGTCAAGGCCAAGCAGGGAGGATTCGTGAGCTCCCGACGCAGGCGACCGATCTTGAGATAGTCGGGCCTGAAATCATGACCCCACTGGGAAATGCAGTGTGCCTCGTCAACCACCACTAGCGAAACCCATAGGGAACGCAACAATCGGAGAAACCCTTCATGCTGCATCCGTTCCGGCGCCAGATAGAGCAGCTGAACTCGCCGCTTCTGGAGATCCTGCATCACGCGGCTCTTTTCCAAACCGCTGAGACCGGAGTGAAACGCCGCCGCGGCAATCTTCCGCTGTCTCATGGCCGTCACCTGATCTTGCATCAACGCGATGAGCGGAGAAATCACCAGCGTCAATCCAGGGAGAAGGGTCGCCGGCAATTGATAGCAGAGCGACTTCCCCTGCCCCGTCGGCATGATCGCCATCGCATCGCGACCCGCCAACACGGCGCGAATGACGTCCTCCTGGCCAGGCCGGAACGTCGCAAACCCGAATCGTTCATTGAGCTGTCGAGTCAGATTATCCATTTAGAAAGCGAATCAGAGAGAAAGTATGTCGGTGCAGATCAAAACAAATGAAGTTTAGATGACTGATCTGCGGGCGAAACGAACTGGCTGAGATAGTACCACCATCGATCAAGCTCACACCCGCTTGCACATCGATCGATTATACGAAGACGGTCACCCGCAGATAGGTCGCCGGAATAGAGGTGGCCTCCTTATTTGGGCTTTTGTTCTGGCTCTCGAATAGAGTCTCAAGCTCCTTCTGCAGATCAGCCGCCCGGCCATTCTTTTCCGCGGCATCGAACGCGTTCATCGTGGGTCCGTAGTAGCGCCTGAATGCATCGACGAACGAGGACGGTGTACCGGGGTAATTGAACAGGTAGGTATCCCGGGCAAATGAGATCCGTTCTTGGGAAACCCCTGCACCCGTGAATCGATCAATCACGTGGCTTTCGATGCCCCAGGTCATCGGGCTGATGAAACCTTCCGGCAGTGGCGGCGAGTACGCAGCACTGATCTTCAAGATCTGCGCGACCAACGTTGGATCGTTGGGAATCCAGTTCCCCATCACGACCCGACCTCCGGACTTGGTCACCCGCGCCATCTCCTTAGCCACATCAAACGGCTTCGGAGCAAACATAGCGCCAAAGATGCTGATGGCAAGGTCAAACGTCTTATTGTTCAATTCCTGTAAATTGGTCGCATCGCCTTCCTGAAACGTGAGGTTTGTGATCCCTTCCGCCCGTGCTCGCTTATTCCCCGCCTCAATCAGATTCCTAGCGATATCGACACCTAAGACCTCCGCACCGAGTTTTGCCGCCGGCACTGCCGTCGTGCCATCGCCGCATCCAAGATCCAGCACCTTGAGCCCTGGCGTAATACCGAGTGCATTGACGAGTGCTTCTCCGCTTTCTCTCATGCTGCCCGCGATGCGCGTAAAGTCGCCTTTTTCCCAAAGCGCCTTATTAGGATTCATGGATGTACTCTCCCTTGTCTAGCCAAAATCGTTGCAAAGAGTAGGCAGTTCAGAGAGAGCAGTCAAGAGAGAGCTGAGCGGGAGAACTACGGCAAGAAGATTGTCAGGCGGCCAGTGAAGCGGAAGGAGTCGTCTGGTCTGCCAGATTCAATGCTTCGAGTCGGTCGCTCTGTTGGTGATATGCATTCACCTTGCGCATTATCATCGTTCTCAAATCTTCATCGACATGAGAGAGCGCCTCTCGGACGCCGACAAAATCACCGTCCTCTGCCAGATGAGCGGCGATACCGATGAGCGGCAAGATGCCGGCATCGCCCATGGCCTTAGCGATCTCGATGGCTCCGGACCGATCCCCTGCCTTGACGAAGACTTGAGGCAGTTCGAGATAGAAGTGACTGGCCAAGAGAGCCGGATCAGGACATGAGACGATGGTGTCTTTCACGGCCAGTACATTCCCCCGCTCCGATTCGACGAACAGCATCATTTGCCAAGCCTCTCTCAAGCACCGTCTGTCAACGATCTCCTTTGCAGTCTGTCGCGCCCCGGCGGCATCGCCTGCCAGAGCTTGCCTGATCACCTGGTCCTTCAACTGTTCATCCGCGACGGTTTGGGGTGGCATCATCTTTCGGCTCCTCTCTGCATTCGGTCGGAGTACCAAATGGAAACTTTCACAACGCCTGTTTCGAAATGTAACGGTGAAAGCTCTTCTTGTCGATCTTTTCACGTCAAATTGACTGACCCATCCGCAGTCCAATCGGCGTAACAGCTTGAGCGACCAGCCATGGCTTTTACTCATCGAGCATTTACCTTGGGACTTGGGATAGGGCACGGAATTGGAAATTATCCATGGAAAGTAAAAGACCGAAGGAATAGACGAGGGGTCCGAGAACTAGTTTTCCAGGAGTCAGCCTGAAATGAGAACGTCTTACCCTCAAGAATCAGCCCTACAACCTTTTTGCAATCATCCTCATGTCTAAAAGACCTGCCATGGAGGTGAATGACGCATGATTAACTCTTTGGCTTTTTTGATACTTTTTCAGATTGAAATCCTAGATGTTCATTTCCTCCCTTCACTTGCGCATCTGAAATGTCCAGCTATACTTTCCCAATGCATTCCACTAAATACATTCTCTGGCAAGACGAAAACGGCTGGCGCGGCTACCTGGAAGGCTACCCCGAGCACGAAGCCCACGGAGAGTCATTCGAGGATTTACAGATCAAGCTGTGGCAATTGCATCAAGACCTCACCGGCCAAGAGCGAGAACCGGACCCATACCTGCCCCGCAACAGAGAACACAGCCAATACGGGAACGGAGAGTGCGATCGGCATCATAATCACACGTCCACGCTCTCCCGTCACATTCCTACGGTGTCTCGCCCCATGTCGCGCATCCAGATCAAACGCCGAGCCCGAGTGGAACAGCTCCTCTTTGCGATGATCAGTAATCGTTGAATGCAACTGATCTCCGATCTCCGAATTCCGACGATCATTCACCACCAGCCCTAGAACCCTTAAGAATCGGCTATAGAACAAGGTGTCCGACTTCGATTATCCCACGACTTGGATTCAGGTCTTTTTTGCGAGTTCCTAAGGCGTTTCCCTATCAAGAGGAGAAGAATACCGGCCGATAATAGTAGACGAAGTGGATACAGCAGACAGGGGCTGATCCAGTGGCGGGGATTCAAGGCTTGGGACGCCCGTTGGGGCTTTCAACAGTTCAAAGAGACGAGGCGTTCCTAATATTCATAGATGAGGTTGAAGGAGTCAATTCTCGGGGGATAAGTTGATCCTGGCAAGGTGGCCCTAGGTGCCGGTTTCAGTGCAGTCCTCGACTTGTATACAATCTTATGTTCTAATTTACATACATATTGAGTAGTTCGATACGAATCTTCGGCAGTTTGTTACCGTAATCTCTATCGAGGTGTCCCATGCAAGCGATCAAATGTTACTATTTAGACAACGAGAAGCAATGGCTGGGCTATCTACCGAATTTTCCTGAGCATTGGGCCCAAGGAGAGACCTTCGAAGCACTGCAAGCTAATTTGTACCGTCTGAACTTTGACCTGACGCTGCTGGAAGCGCTGCGAAAAGTTTCTGAACTGAGCCTTCCATAAACGGTCTCAGAGTGCGCTCGGCAACGCAAGACCAATGGCTGATGATGCCCCACAGATTTGACTCAACAAGCGTCATGCTGACAGTATGGCTTGCATTACACTCCTGACCTCGATCTTTCCCGCATATTTCTCCGCCAGTGCCAGATCGTAGGCAAACTGCCAAAGTCGCCCTCTCCCATCCGATTACTTTGAAACACCTGTAAGATTTGCGTCCGGAAACCGACTCTGGAAGGGAAAAGATCGGATGCTTCTGTTCATTTCTACGGGAACTGCGGAAGCTCCAATTGACCCGATAGGTGAAGTGTTGATACACATATTCGCAGATATCCAGACCAATTCTTGAGGCCGGTTATGCACACCGATGAAATCACACAAAAAGTCAGCGACCGGTACGCGAAAGCCGCCAATACGGGCGAGCAAATGTGTTGCCCCACCAGTTACGACATGGGGTACCTCAAAACCTTCATTCCTGAAGAGGTCCTGAAGATTTCCTATGGCTGCGGCACACCGGCCGGGCTCAAGACGGTGCAAGCCGGTGAGACAGTCCTGGACATCGGGTCTGGCGGCGGCATCGACTGTTTTGAGGCCTCCCGTTTGGTCGGCCCCACAGGCCGCGTGATCGGCATCGATATGACCGATACGATGCTGGAGATCGCCCGCAAGAATGCGGCGGTGGTGGCTGCGAATCTCGGCTATCCCGCATCGAACGTGGAATTCCGCAAAGGCCTGGCCGACGCGATACCGGTGAAAGACGGCACGATCGATCTGATCATCTCGAATTGCGTGATCAATCTGGCTCCAGACAAACGGAAGGTGTTTCGCGAAATGTATCGGGTCACCAAGCCCGGCGGACGGTTCACCATCTCCGATATCGTGTCGGATCAAACCGTGCCACAGTACCTCGCCCACGATACCCAGAAATGGGGAGATTGTTTATCCGGCGCCTTGACGCTCACCGACTACATGAACGGCATGGCGGCAGCCGGATTCCTCGGTATTCATCTGGTGAAGTTTTCACCCTGGCGTGTTATCGACGGTATCCATTTCTTCTCCGTCACGTTGACCGGTTACAAGCTGTCTCCGGCGCCATCAGACCCTTCGACCCGCTTCGCCACGCTTCGAGGTCCGTTCAGTCGACTTGTGGATGAGCGAGGCACGCAATACCAGCGTGGTATTCCGCAATCAATTAGCGCGGACGATGCACGATTGCTGAGCTACCCTCCATTCGCCGACCATTTTCTCCTGACCAGCGAACCTGTCCAGCTGGACAACAAAGATCCACGCAGGACCTCCGTGCTCCCCGTGCAGGCTCCCTGTACCTGGAAAGGCGATTATGCGTTGCTCGCCGGCCCCTTCGTCGAAGTCGCCGATGACGACCACCATGTCTATCGACGAGGTGAGCCGCTGGAAATCTGCTCCAAAACGGTGGCAGTTCTGGAAGCTTCAGGGTATCAACCCCATTTCGTCATATTGAATCGGGCCGGCGAGCACGTGAGCGGCGAAGCTGTGACCTGTTCGCCGGACGGAGCCTGCTGCTGATGAAGACATCCATCAATCCGAACATGCTGACTCTGAGCCAGTGCGCGATGGTTCTCAAGGCCTTGGGCGATGAAACACGACTGCATATCTTGGAGTCCTTGCTTGTCGGTGAAAAATGCGTGACGGATCTTGTACAAGAGCTCAGGTGCTCTCAACCCCACGCTTCCCATCATCTTCGTATCTTGCGGGACTCTGGCCTCGTCGAGGGGCATCGGGAGGGCAAACAGGTTTGTTACAGGGTCGCTCCTGCAATTCAACGCGCTCTGAAAAATAGACAAGGACAAGCCCTGGATTTTGGCTGCTGTGAGTTGCGGTTTCCGGAGACCGTCTTAATGACGATCGATCATGCGCGCTGAGGATGATCTTTTTTGAGAAGCCTTCCCCATTTTGAAGAGCAGCAATATGGCGTTGACCCTGCTGGGACGACACAACCTCCTCGCCTCACCTTCTGAACAGCTCAAGGTACTGGCACAACCCAGCCCTCGCCTTCCTTTTGAATCCCAACTGGTTCAGGCCGACTTGTATCCGCTACGTGCCACCGGGATCACGGTCTTGCAGATCAACGTCGGCAAACTTTGCAATCAGACCTGTCGCCATTGTCACGTGGATGCCGGTCCAGATCGTCCCGAAGCCATGTCCTTGGAAACAGCTGAACAATGTATTGAGGTTTTGGCGAAAACCGATATTCCGACGGTGGATATCACAGGAGGCGCGCCGGAATTGAATCCTCACTTCCGTTGGCTCGTCGAACGGTCTCGCGGCCTTGGCCGACATGTGATGGATCGCTGTAACCTCTCTGTGTTACTGCTTCCATCACAGGCTGATTTAGCCGAATTCCTGGCCAATCATCGTGTAGAGATCATCGCGTCGCTTCCCTCGTATCGTGCCGGCCAAACCGATGCACAGCGAGGCGATGGCGTTTTTGAGAAATCGATCGAGGCACTCCGTCTCTTAAATCGTTTTGGGTATGGACGACCGGACAGTGGGCTTGTCCTGAACCTCGTCTACAATCCGGTCGGCGCATTCCTCCCTCCAAAGCAAGAGGCAATCGAAGCGCAGTTCAAGAAAGAACTGCGCGCTCGCCATGGCATCGAGTTCAACCGCCTCTACACGATCACCAACATGCCGATCAGCCGTTTCCTGGAGTTCCTCGTCGAAAGCGGCAACTATGAACAGTACATGACGCGCCTGGCCAACGCGTTCAATCCCGCCGCCGCCGCCGGTGTCATGTGCCGATATACCCTGTCGGTTGGGTGGGACGGCAGGCTCTACGATTGCGATTTCAACCAAATGTTGGAATTGCCGATCGACCATGGAGCGCCGTCACATGTTCGAGACTTCGACCCGGCGCAGCTCCATCATCGTCGGATCGTCACTCGCAACCATTGCTACGGTTGCACAGCGGGATCCGGCTCCTCTTGCGGTGGATCAGTCACTTGAATAATTATCTGCGGCTAATATATGTAGTTCTATACATGTGTAAATATCTTAATATATTTCGAGTGAACCCGTGCGGCTCGCTTGCCACGCTGTTGATTCTTGCCCTCTTAGGGATACCGGGATCAGTGACAGCCCAGACAACCGCGACAGATCAACTGTCAGGCAAACTGGTGATTACCGGCGCCAGCACCTTGGCTCCATTGATAGCCGAAATCGGCAAACGATTTGAGAGTCTTTATGTCAAAGTGCGTGTGGATGTTCAGACCGGCGGCTCATCTCGCGGAGTCGCCGACGCTCGCCAGGGTCTCGCCGATATCGGCATGGTCTCTCGTGCAATGAAGGATGACGAGAAGGATCTTCACGCATTTCCGGTGGCCCGCGACGGGGTGGGGATCATACTGCACAAACAGAATCCTGTTCAGGCTCTCACTGACGAGCAAGTCGTCGCGATCTACACGGGCAAGATCACCAATTGGAAAGATGTTGGCGGGAAAGACGCTCCCATGACCGTCGTGAATAAAGCCGAGGGGCGGTCTACGCTGGAAGTATTTTTGCACTACTTCAAGATAAAGAATACGGACGTCAAAGCTCAGGTCGTAATCGGCGACAACGAACAGGGAGTCAAGACCGTTGCCGGGAATCGTCATGCCATCGGGTATGTCTCCATCGGCACGGCAGAATACGATGAGTCGCAAGGGGTACCGATTAAGCTGCTCTCGGTCGGAGGGGTTACCGCTTCCACGGAAACCGTACGGAACGGCACCTTTCCAATCTCCCGTCCATTACACATCATCACTCGTACTCCGCCGGTTGGATTGGCCAAAGCCTTTATCGACTATGCACAGTCCAAAGCCGTCCATGACATCATTACGCAGCAATACTTTGTCCCGCTGGCCGACTGACGAGCTCCTGTGCTGGGTCTTGCGCGGCACCGCGACCATTGCCGGCACAATCGTCCTGCTCATCGTGGTCTTCTTGATCGTGGAAGCGCTTCCCGCTCTCTATCACGTCGGTCTGCCACGATTCTTTACCGACCCTTCCTGGCATCCAGCCGATGGGTTGTACAACCTCACCCCGATGTTGTGGGGAACGCTGTTCGCCATGACCGGTTCTGTGTTGATCGCCACACCCTTAGGCATTCTCTCGGCCGTCTTCTGCCATTACTATGCGCCACCTACTCTGGCCAGACCCTATCGGCGCCTGATCGAATTGCTCGCAGGTATTCCTTCCGTGGTCTACGGATTCTGGGGACTCGTGGTGCTGGTCCCGCTGATTGCAGAAATACAACCGCCCGGGCCCAGTCTATTAGCGGGCATCCTGATCCTCACGATCATGATCCTCCCCACCATCACGTTAATGGCCGATGCCAGTCTTGCCAACGTACCTCAACAATATTTACGCGGGGCTGCTGCGTTGGGACTTCCGCGATGGGCGACAATCCAAAGCGTTGTGTTTCCAGCCGCCAAATCGGGATTGTGCACCGGGGTGATCTTGGAAACCGGCCGAGCCATCGGGGAAACGATGGCAATTCTGATGGTCTGTGGGAACGTGGTCCAGATCCCTTCCAGCATCTTCGACCCGATCCGGACGCTGACCGCCAATATCGCCCTGGAAATGGCCTATGCGCTCGGAGACCATCGCGCTGCGTTGTTCGTCAGTGGACTCGTCTTGATGGCCATGATCGTGGCGCTTGTTCTAGCTGCCGAATGGATCAGTCGCGGGAGAGTGTATGGCTGAGACGCTGAGCCGATCACAGAATCCCCGTGAATGGCTTGCGTTCGCTCTCGTCTGGGGATCGGCGGCGCTCGTGACCGCAACATTCTGCTGGCTATTGGGAGATATCGTTTGGCACGGACTGAGCCACGTCTCCTGGACGTTTCTGACAGCCCCCCCGGAGAACGCTGGACGCCGAGGCGGGATCGGCCCTATTCTGGTTTCGACATCCTTGATTCTGGGAGTCTGTCTCGCGGTCTCCCTCCCTATTGGGATCGGCACTGCCGTCCTTCTCGCCGAATTTACATCGGACCAAAGCCTGTTCGGACGGATGACTCGCCGCAGCCTCGATGTCCTTGCCGGTGTGCCGTCGATCGTCTTCGGTCTGTTCGGCAACGCGTTCTTTTGCAAAACACTGGGGCTCGGCTTTTCGATCCTCTCCGGCGGCCTGACGCTGGCCTGCATGGTGTTGCCGATCTTGATCCGATCAACGGAGGAAGGGTTTCGCGCCGTGCCGGCTAGTTACCGGCTTTCCGCCGCGGCATTAGGACTGTCCCGCACCACAACCCTCGTTCACCTCTTGCTACCGGCGGCGGTACCCGGTCTCTTGGTTGGTCTGGTCCTTGGAGTCGGTCGTGCGATTGCCGAGACGGCTGCGCTCATCTTCACAAGCGGCTATGTGGATCGGATGCCGGAATCGTTGCTTGATTCCGGTCGCGCATTGTCCATCCACATCTTTGATCTCTCCATGAACGTGTCCGGCGGAGACGCGAATGCCTATGCCTCAACACTGGTCTTGGTCATCATGTTACTCGCCATCAACGGTACCGCCTCCTGGCTGGCAACATACGGGCTCCACCGAAAGGTCGTGACAGTATGACGCCGGTCGAACCCATCACAGGGCCACGCGTTCGACATCCGCTCGAAGAGCGACCTGCTTGCCCTGCGTCTCAACCCATCGTAGAGGTCGATCGGCTCAGCTTGTACTACGGGGGAAAGCCGGCGTTTCAGGACGTGACCTTGTCGATCAATAAGGGATGCATTACCGCTCTCGTAGGACCTTCCGGGTGCGGAAAGACCAGTTTTCTCACCTGCCTGAATCGCCTCACGGATCTGATCGCCGGGTGTCGTGTCTCGGGACGGATTACGATTGATGCTCTCGATGTGTTGGCACCGGGTATCAATGTGATCCAGCTCCGCCGCCGCATCGGCATGATTTTTCAGAAACCGAATCCTTTTCCGTTGACGATTCGAAGAAACCTCGAGTTTCCGCTGCGTGAGCATGGACTACGAGGTCGAGAACAGATTGCGCGGATAATCGAGACCACCTTACGAGATGTCGGTCTCTGGGATGAGGTCAAGGATCGGCTGGATTCGCCGGCCCTGGCCCTATCGGGGGGCCAGCAGCAGCGCCTCTGTATCGCCAGGGCGCTGGCTCTTTTGCCGGAGGTGCTGCTCATGGATGAACCGTGTAGCGCCCTCGATCCGCTCTCCAGCGGCGTAGTCGAAGACTTAATTGTGGGCTTGCGGGAACGCTATACCGTGTTGATCGTCACGCACAATTTGGCTCAGGCCCGACGCATCGCGGATTACGCTGCCTTGTTCTGGGTCCAAAACGGAGCCGGACGGCTGATTGAGACCGGAGCCGCGAAACAGATATTTGAGGAACCCCGTGACCCACTGACCGCTGCATATGTCAGCGGCATGCGGGGATAGTGATGTACTTAGCGCTATATAATCGGTGGAACACTGATATCAGTTGTACCCACCTCATTTTTGATAGGCCGCATTAACCGACCCAATTCATTGTGAACGCACATAGCATACATGGGGCATCTTCTGCCCATATACATATATATATCTATATGTGTTTATATAAATTCGTCACTGGCGTGGCATGGAGGAAGAGTGTGAGGAGACCGGTCCTGTATCAAAGCGCGTTTGTGATCATCCTGATCGTCTTGCTGGAACTAGGGGGAAAGATTGATCAGAGCCACGCAGACCAGATTCCATTTCCCCAGCCGGCCGAAGAGAATTCCTATACTGTGCCGATTGAAAGTCTTCGATTGCGGATGTGGGCACAATACCGGGTCATGTACAACGCAAGCAACATTCCAAGCGGTGTGAATAGCGGAAGTTTGCCGTCGGCCGGCACCGGTCCCGGCAGGCTGAACTTCGGAGATACCACGCACTATGACTTCTTTCGTCAGCGTATGAGATTGGCCTTTGATATCCAGCAGAAAGGTTCAGACAATGTAGGGGCATATATCCAACTCGAATATCGCGGTGGATTTGGGGGATCCGCTCCCGCGTCCAGCGACCCTCGAGGCGAAACTGGAGCAAATCCCGACGGAACCGCCAACGCGTTCAACCGGCTCCAAGCCCGTGGGGTACGGTACGGCTACGCTTATGTTACGCCCATTGAAAATCATACTTTAGTCGTCGGTATTCTACCGACGATGGACCAGGTCGGACGCGTCTTATGGGATAGCGAGTGGGATTTCAATGTAGGAGGTGCTTCACTGGGCGGGACAATCGGCGGTGGAGATTACCGAGTCGGCTTTTACCGCATCGCGTCGGATCTGAGAGCCGGGACCATCGGTCGAGGCTTCGGTAAAGACGGTGACATGTGGGTGGTTGATTACAACAAGCCCCTCAAGCTGGGCACCTATGACCTCAAGGTCGGCGGGCACTTTTATTCGTTGAACATAGGGAAAACGGAAAATATCAATATCGGAGATACCCACGAGAACTGGTTCGCGTTGACGGCATCAGGTTCACTTTTCGATTCAGGCGCCTGGAACAGCTATCTGATGCTGAACACGGGACGGATCGGCACCGGATTGACGGGCAACAATCATACAGGATATTCCGCCAAATTCGAAGGCGCGCTCCCAATCGGACCTGCAACTTTCAATCTCTTTGCACTGTACGCGTCCGGTGACAAGGACGGGCACTTCAAAAATCAATTCACGACCCCCGAGGCAATTTTGGGCACGAACGGATATTGGGGCTACTCACACATCTTTAACGCGAACGCCCCGAGCGATGTGAACGACTTCGGCATTAATCTCAACAACGGTGGAGCGGGACTCATTACCGTCCAAGGCCAATTGAAGTTTCCTATCATGCCCAAACTTGCCGGCACCATAGCGGCGGCCTATTTCTCCGCAGCCCGTTCCCGCGAGTTCGGTACACGCGGTGAAGCATCGTATATGGGGACAGAAGTCGGAGTCATGTTGACGTACAACATTGCCAAGAACTTGAATCTCGATGTCGGTGCAGCGAACGCATTCATGGGCGACTTCCTCGCCAATCGAACTCAGGCGACAGGTGTCGCTCGGGATATCTATGAAGCCTTTACCCGATTTCAATACGCGCTATAGGGCTGGACTCGGCCCCGATGTCCGGCTCAACTTACCTGAAAGGAGAAACCGATGAGTGACCTCTCACGAAGGAACTTTTTAAAACTCAGTGCCGGTATTGCTTGCGGTCCTTGCGCAGCAAATGTGCTGTCCCAGACCGGAATACCTACTGAGGCCGAAGCCCATTCTCCCTTTGCCACGACATTGCCTTATCCTCGGAAGAAGCTGGCCAACGTGAACGAGTTAGCTGTTGGGAAGGAGCTTTCAATGACCTATCCCGATCGGTTCTCGCCAATTAGCCTTTTAAAGTTGGGGCGGAGGGCAGTCAATGGTGCGGGAGCCGACCATGACATTGTGGCCTTCAGCCGCTATTGCACACACATGGGCGGAACGTTGATTTATCGACCTGAGAGCGGCTCTTATCGCTGCCCGCTCCACTACGCCACATTCGACGCCGCAAAAGGCGGCCTCATCGTTATCGGTCAAGCAACGGACAATTTGCCCCAGCTCGATCTTGAAGTGGATGGTAAAGGTGATATCTACGCCGTCGGAATTAAGGGATTGATCTATGGACGACAGGCAAACATTCTGACTTAACCCGACGCGACCAGGACAAAGAAGGAGACCTCTATGAGCGCCACACACCACGGAGAGGATCGGGTTCCGATTCCTCCTACCGACGCACAACAGTTTACCACCGTCTGTTCTTATTGCATTGTGGGATGCGGATATCGCGTCTTCAAATGGCCTCACGGCAAAGAGGGCGGACCACGACCGCATCAAAACGCATTGCACACGGATTTTACAAGACAGCAGGCCGAACGGTCAGGCAAGTGGATTTCTCCCTCGATGCACGGCGTGGTCACCGAGCGCGATGGTCGCCGATACCATGTGGCGGTCCTTCCCGATTCGGACTGCGTCGTGAATAACGGAAACCATTCCATCCGCGGCGGCACCCATGGTTCGGTCCTCTATGGACCTGACCGGCCGACCGCAGACCGACTGTCCTACCCTCTGATCTATCGAGGCGGCACCCAATTACCGACGACCTGGGAAGAAGCGATTGAACTCGGCGCTCACGTGATCAAGGCTTGTCTGGATACCTGGGGCCCTGATGCCATTGCCATGAAATTCTTCGACCACGGCGGGGGCGGCGGAGGGTTCGAAAACAATTGGGCTGTCGGAAAATTGTTCTTTACCGGCATCGGCACGCAAATGGCGTCGATCCATAATCGGCCGGCCTACAATAGTGAGGTGTTCGCCTCCAGAGACGCCGGCGTTGCCGCTCTGCCATCAGCCTACCTCGATGCTGAATTGGCCGATACGATTGTATTGATCGGTGCCAACTCCTATGAAACCCAATCGATCTATTTTCTGGAACATATGCTACCGAACCTTGCCGGTACGACCCTGGCCAAGAAGCAACGGCTGCTGCCCGGAGAACCACACCAGCCCGGGAAGATGATCATTGTCGATCCACGGCGCACGTCCACAGTTGCGATTGCCGAATCGGTGGCCGGCAAGGGCAATGTATTGCATCTCCGCATCAACAACGGAACCGATCTCGCGCTGTTCAATGCTCTTTCTCGGATCATCTACGAACAGACGTGGCATGATCAGACGTTCATCGCAAACCGCACGGACAACTTTGATAACTTCAAAGCCACAAACCTGATACAGGATCTCGGCGAGGCTGTCCGCGTCACCGGAATTGCGAAAGACCAGATGATGCAGGCAGCCGAATGGATTGCGAAGCCGAAGGCCGCGACAACCAAACGTCGTACAATTCTCCTCTACGAGAAAGGGTTGATCTGGGGACTGAAGAATTACGAGAACGTTGCTTCAGTAGTGGATCTGGCACTGCTGACCGGCAACCTTGGACAACCTGGTACAGGGTGCGGTCGTCTCGGAGGGCACCAAGAAGGATACAGCCGACCGGATTATCCAGGGAAGCGTCCACCGGTGAATGTTGATGAAGTGGCGATCAAAGGCGGAGCCTCGAAGGTTTTTTGGGTCGCGGGATGCAACCCTGTCGGTGGTACGCTGAATGCCCAACAATTCAGGCTGGCGATTGCGCGACGCACGACGTTAGTCAACCAGGCTTTGGATGGGATAGCCGGCACGACGACACAGGAGAAAGTATCGGCTATCTTGAAGGCTGTTGAAGCAGGAGGGTTGTTTTTGATCGTTCAGGATATCTACCCCATCGAGACGGCCCAATATGCTCATCTCGTTCTTCCAGCCGCTCAGTGGGGCGAGATGAATCTCACATCGATTAACGGCGAACGTCGGCTTCGACTCTACCCAAAATTTATGGACCCACCCGGCATGGCTGAGCCTGATTGGAAAATCATGGCCATGATGGCGAAGAAACTGGAGTCGCTGTATCGCACGGAAGAAAAAGGAGAAACGGCGGACAGATTTTCGGGGTTTGATTGGAATACCGATGAGGAAGTCTTCCGCGCCGCGTCGGTCGGTGTGAAGGGCGCGCAGGAGGATTATGGCGAGACGACGTATGCCATGCTGCGTTCACTTGGGACGAATGGCGTGCAAACCCCCGTCAAGAACATCTCGAACGGTCTCCCTGTCGGAACGACACGCCTGTATGAAGATGGCGGGAGATTCAAATTTATCCCGGCGTCGTGGAGGGGATTCCCGGTACAGCTTCAGCAGCTCATGAATGATCCACGCTATCCGTTCTGGGTCAACAATGGACGCGCCAACCATGGCTGGCAAACGCTGTACGACGATGCACGTAAACCGCTTGTGATCGGCCGCGAACCTGTGCCCTATGTCGAAATCCATCCTCAAGACGCCGATGCGCTTGGTGTCGAGAACGGCGATTTGGTCGAACTGTTCAATCCTTACGGCACTGTGACGGCGATGGTGGTGCGGATAGACTCCAATCGGCCTGGTCACGTCTTTATGCTGTTCGAACATCCGCGAGGTTGGTTGAACAGCTTGACGACGGATTATGTCGATCCAGACACCACGATTCCATATTACAAAGGCACGAAGGCAGGTATCCGGAAGGTAGGACCGTTTCCCGAAGTGAAAGAGCGGCTGACCTTTCTTCCCACGAACAGAACATGAATACGTTGCTTCACATGGTTGGATTCGTCTCCCGGGGGAAAGGCGTATCCAGGCGATTTCTCGCTTCAATCAGCTTCTGCGGGATTATGCTCTCAGCCGCCTGCGTGAGCATACATCCTGCCGGGCGATCGATTTACGAAAGTCCGGATACCGTCGTTCGCTTGGAATGGGCGAGCAAAGTGTCCAGCCTTGATGACGCCAAATACTCCCATTCTATTTTGCTGACGGTAGACCAGGTAGACGTCTTGCTGACCTCTATCTCTGCACGAACGAAAGTAGGATTCCTTCGTTCTTTTATCGGAAATCCAGGAATGCCCAGGCTCTTCGACCGAACCGACATCGATCTATTAAAAAGTCCCATTCAAGATGCCCTGGCCAAAGCGAACCCTGGCGAGGTGGTGGTGTTCTACCACGCGAAATATGGAAGGGGACCTCATGCGCGAGTGACATCCGGGATTTTGTTTGTCCGTGATAAGGCACTGGTGCTCACAGTCACCAACTTCCGGCATCCCGTGATCACGATGTCATCCGAAGTAGGAAGTAAAGACCGATTGGAGGACGTGCGTGAAACAATAAACTATGTGCGGGACCATGCATGGGTGTCTGTGGGTGAACAGGACTTTGCCATCTTCTTCGATGATCCGCGCCATCAACTGGATCGACGGGAAAGCGGTCTTTGGGATCATCCGGAACGAACAGTGGCTATTGTTTTTCCGTCTTATCTCGAAGCGAATCCAGATCCGATCAAACGGGCAAAGGAATCGGAAGAAGCGATACAACAGGCGGCTATGCCCAAGCTTGAGAGTGAAGCAATCATTGAACTGAAGAGGAGGCTCGCAGAACTGGAGCGTACGACTGCAGTTTCCGCAGAAAAGACGCACAGCTCATTGGTGCCGCAGGCATCGCCCAAACTTCCAGAAGCGTCATCGCCATCGGATACTGATATGGATCAGGTTTCAAAGGAAAGACTGCTCGAAATCATCCAGCATCTGGAACAACGAATTTCTGAACTGGAACGGCATCTGACCTCGAAACCGCCGAAAAAGAGCACTGAATGAATCCTACCTTAGTCGAGCGTGCACAGACCATCTTGCTCCTGAGACCGCACTCTGTTAAGGTGTCTCTTCATCTTTACTTCTATACGGGACTTCAGTATCTCTGAATGGTGTGGGACCCAAAAGATCCGTGGGGCAAAAAGCCTGATCCGCTTGAAGAGGCCTTCAAGCAGGCCAAATCCCAATTCAAGGACATTTTCCCTCCCGGTGGATTGAAAAATTTCCTGCCATCAGGCGGCATCATGAACCTCGTCATTGCCGCCTTGCTGATCTTCGTGGTCTGGCAGAGCGTGTTTATCGTCGCACCTGATGAAGAGGGCGTCGTGAAACGGTTCGGCGTTCCGGTCCGTCAGGTGGAGCCAGGCCCGCATTTCAAGATTCCTCTCGTTGAAACAGTCCTTCAGCCCAAAGTCGCCAAACTCTATCGGGTGGAAGTCGGCTTCCGCACCAACCAACAAGGTCGGCAGCAGGCGGTACCCCAGGAAGCCTTGATGCTGACCGGCGATATGAACATCCTGGCGATCGAATTCATCGTTCAGTACAAGATCAAAGAAGGGCGCGACTTCCTGTTCAATGTGGCCGATATCCATGAGACCATCGGCAAAGCGGCCGAGGCTTCCATGCGGGAAGTGGTCGGCAAGAGCAAGATCGACGAAGCCCTGACCACCGGGAAAGCGGTGATTCAGCAAGATACTATGACGTTGCTTCAGACGATTCTCGACCAATATCACGCCGGCGTGCAAATCGCCGCCGTGCAACTCCAAGACGTCGATCCTCCGGAAGCCGTTGCTGCCGCGTTCAAAGACGTGACGAACGCCAAAGAAGACCGAGAAAAGCTCATCAACCAGGCGCAAGGGTATCGCAACGACATCATTCCGAGGGCAAAGGGTGAAGCCGCTGAACTAGTCAATCGGGCAAGAGGTTTTGCTCAGGCAAGAGTCAATCGCGCTCAGGGTGAGACGAATCGGTTCCTCGCCACCTTGAAGGAGTACAATCAAGCGAAGGACGTCATCAGCAAGCGGATCTATATCGAGACGTTGGAAGAAATCCTTCCCAATATGGAGAAAATCATCATCGAGGGGAAAGGTGGAGAGCGTCTCTTGCCGTATCTTCCCCTGGACCGCCTCTCCAAACCGGCATCCACGACCGCTGCCAAGTCTGTCTCCCAATCGGAAATCGAGGAATCCCGACCAGAACCGTCCCCCACGCTGAAATCGAGGGGTTCTCGACCATGACGAAACAGGGATTGGTGATTGCACTTCTGGCTGTGACTGTTGCGTTGTTTGTGCTCGGCGCTTCTCCCCTCTTCGTCGTGGATGTGATCCAGACGGCGATTGTGGTTCAACTCGGCAAGCCCGTTCGCAATATCACCGAACCCGGACTGTATGTGAAAATGCCGTTCGTCCAGGAGGTGACTTACTTCGAGAAACGTCTGCTGGATTACGATTCGAACGCCCAGGACGTCATTACGTCGGACAAGAAAACCTTGTTGCTCGACAACTTCGCCAAATGGCGTATCACTGATCCGTTGAAAGTCTATCAGGCATTCCAAAGCCAGCGAGGCGCACTCCAGCGACTGCACGATATCATCTATTCTGAACTCCGGGTGGAGTTGGGTCGCCACGAGTTACTCGAAATCGTATCGAGCACGAGAGCCGACATCATGAAGGTGGTCACCGAACGAGCGAACGAAAAAGCCTCGGCGTACGGCATTGAAATACAGGATGTGCGGATCAAGCGCGCCGACTTGCCGGAACAGAACGAGAAAGCGGTCTTTGCGCGCATGCAAGCAGAACGGGAACGGCAGGCCAAGCAGTATCGCGCTGAAGGAGCGGAAGAAGCGCAAAAAATCCGATCGGAAGCCGAAAAAGACCGGGAAATTATCCTCGCCCAGGCCTATAAGGAATCTGAGGAACTTCGCGGCAGCGGGGATGCCAAAGCGTTTCGCATCTACGCTGATGCCTACAGGCAGGATCCGAGGTTTTTCGAGTTTACCCGTTCGATGGAAGCGTACAAGACCGCCTTTAAAGACGGCTCGACGTTGGTGATGAGTCCGGACTCAGAATTCTTCCGTTATCTCAGGCAGCGCTGAGCTTCAGGAAAGGCCTACGATCTTTCCGCTTTGGGGGTCAAGGTTGATCCGCTCGCCGGCCGGCTTCTTGGGCAATCCCGGCATGAGCTGAATTCCTGAGCAGACGGCGGTCACAAATCCCGCTCCCGCTAGAATCCTCAACTCTCGGATTGGCACTGTAAAGCCGGTTGGTCTGCCCTTTAGTCCAGGATCGTGTGATAGTGACAGAGGAGTTTTTGCCATGCAGACGGGTAAGCCGCCGTACCCCAACGCTTCTGCTGTTTCGATTTGACGTTCGGCCTCCGGTTCAAACGTCACTCCCGCCGCCCCGTACATGCGGGTCGCAATGGTCTCGATCTTTTTCTTGATCGGCCAAGACAATTCGTAAAGGTGTTTGAAATGAACCGGCCCTTCAGATGTCTTGACGACGGCGGCTGCCAGCTGTTCCGCTCCCTTCCCTCCGTCGGACCAGTGAGTTGAGACTGCCGCATCTGCCGCTCCCATCTTGAGTGACTGTTCCCGGACCCAGTCCAATTCATCCTGTGGATCATCTTTGAAGGCATTGACGGCGACAACGACCGGTACCCCATGCGCTAGGACGTTGGCGACATGCTGCTCTAGATTGGCGATCCCCTTCGAGAGCGCTTCCCGATTCGGACCCGTAAGACTCGCAGGCAAGGCAACACCCGCCTTGGCAATGCCTCCACCACCATGGAGTTTCAGCGCCCGTAATGTCGCCACGACTACGGCCACTGTCGGAGCAAATCCTGATGCTCGGCACTTGATGTTAAAAAACTTTTCCGCTCCAAGATCGCTGCCGAAGCCCGCCTCTGTCACGACGAAATCGGCGCATCTCAACGCAATCGCGTCGGAAATGATCGAACAGTTGCCGTGCGCAATGTTGCCGAAGGGGCCCGTATGGACGAATGCCGGAGTCCCTTCAAGAGTTTGAACCAGATTCGGCATGAGGGCGTCCTTTAGGAGGACCGCCATCGATCCCACGCAACGAAGCTCTTCGGCAGTGACTGGGGTACCGGCCTTCGTCAGCCCCACGAGTATTCGGCCGAGCCGCTCACGGAGATCGCGCTGATCCTTCGCTAAAGCGAGCGCCGCCATCACTTCTGAGGCCTCGGTGATGACGAATTGCCCTGAGCGTCTGTCCGTTTCTTCTCCCAACAGGACCTCTCGGAGGGCGCGATCACTGATACTCAAGGTCCGAGGCCATGTAGTCTGTAGAGGATCAATCGAGAGAGTATTGCCATGGAACACATGATTATCGAGGAACGCAGAGAGCAGATTGTGGCTGGCGGCCACGGCGTGGGCGTCCCCGGTCAGGTGAAGGTTGATATCTTCCATCGGAGCGACTTGGGCATGTCCTCCACCGGTCCCTCCTCCTTTCACCCCAAATACAGGACCGAGCGATGGCTGTCTGAGGGTAAGCGCGGCTCGATGCCCTAGCCGTGAGAGTCCCATAGCAAGACCTATCGATGTCGTGGTCTTTCCCTCTCCCAAAGGTGTGGGGTTAATCGCCGTGACAAGGACATACCGACCCTTCGGAACAGTCGTCAGGCGATCCAGTACGTGTAACGAGACTTTCGCCTTGTCCCGCCCATAGAGCGTGAGTTCTTCGGCACGGATTCCAAGCTGGGAACCGATTTCGACAATGGGACGAGGGATAACAGATTGGGCGATTTCGAGGTCGATCAAGAGGCTCTCATCTGGTTTTGACTAGATCGCAGAGGGCCGAAGTATAGCACAGGCAGTCGGCCAATGATTGGAAGCAAGCTAATGAAATATGGCTGAGAATAATTGGACTGACCGGGAGTCGGCGGAAAAGGTCGATCGAATCTCGGTACGTTCTAAACCCGCCGCTACTCTAAGATGTACTTGGAGGGGTCAAGCGCTTGGCCGTTCAATTTCACCATATAGTGCAGGTGCGGGCCAGTGGCCAAGCCCGAGCTTCCCACAAGCGCAATGACATCACCACGATCAACCCTCTGGCCTTCCTTCACCAAGGCCTTCGCAAGATGTCCGTAGAGAGTTTCAACTCCGAATCCATGATCTACGCGGACCATGTTTCCAAGCTTAGAATCGTATCCTATGGACGTAATTCTTCCTTGGGCCGGTGCATGGACGGGAGTGTTTGGCGCGGCCCCGATATCCAATCCATCATGCCAGGCAGGCTTTTCCGTGAAAGGAGAAATTCGTGGACCAAACCCAGACGTTACCCACCCTTTCACCGGCCAAATCGAGGGTGTCGAGGCCCAGCGAGACGAGCGCTGCTCGGCTGCTTGCGACAATTCGTCAAGAATATGTTCTTGCACCGTTGCTTGCTTTGAAAGCCATTCCAAGCCTTCTTTCACTGATGCAACAGCTTGGAGGTTATCCTGAGACGGCTCTAGACCAACAGCAGAGTGTTCCTGGTTACCTTCTGATATCTGCCGCGAGGCACCTGATGGCTTTGGATTGCTTCCGTCGGGTATCGTGCCTCCTCCTTCAGGAATCGGTACCTCTTCTCCACCCCTGCCGTTTGCCATATCTCCCGTTTTGGGGACTTCTATACCCAGCATGACTCGAAGCCTTTGATTGACCTCATTCATCGTCCCCAGACGCTTCTTCAGGTCATCAACAGCGGTGGAAAATGCTGCAGTCTGCTCCCGTGCACTCATGGCTTCGGCACGGAAAGCCGCCAGCTCCCACACCTCTCCTGTCCTAATGACATAGTGTGAAACTACGAGAAGATCGGCAAGGATGACTACGCCAACACAGACCAGCAATCGGCGAAGGAGTTTCTTCGAAAAGCTAAAGCGAATAGGCTTTGCAGTGGATCCTCTGAACACGACAACGGTATAGGCATCGCCGTCTTGAATATTGGTCTGACTCATATCGTCTCCCTGCCTAGTTATTGTTGCCTCGCAAATTACCGATTTGAGCCCCTATCGGTCAACCCCCTAAAGATAGTGTTTTGGTGAGCCGGATTTCAACCACATCATCTAGGATGTCTCTTGAAGAACCCACTCAAGATAAGGGGGAAACCCATTACACACGGGGATTGCTATTATTTCCGGCACCTTGTACGAATGAATCCTTCGTATTGTTTCTTCGAGGGAGTTGAATTTATCAGAGGTAGTCTTAATCAGCAGTAGAGACTCCTCGTCGTTCATTAACTTCCCTTCCCACCAGTAGGTTGAACGCACGGTGGGAATCGTCGAAGCGCATGCAGCGAGGCGAGACCGCACCACTTGGTCGGCAATCTTAACCGCTTCATCTTGGCTTGCCGCTGTAACCATGACAATCACGACATGGATCGGTTCAGTCCCCATAGAATAGCCAGGATACCCAAGCGCCCCTCTACAATCAACCTGATCACTTCAATGGCGCGACCCACTCCATCTGTCAGCTGGCATTGAGCAACATCTATGCCTCGTCAATAAAGACTCATGATGAACATTGTTTTTATTTACAATGGCTTATGACTTCAACCCTCTTGATGATGTGGCTCTAAGACGGGCGACTGCATAGTAAACGTGGCGGTCAAACAATTTTTGGGACACGATGTTCAAAACTGCCCTTTTCCGGTCATCCCACAGGCTGTCCCAACGGTTGTCAAAACAGATTCTATGTCTTCCCCATCTTTGCTAACTCAGAGAAGTAATGAGCGAATGTCCTCATCCCCCCTGAGGCCTGGCCCCAGTCATAATACTCATTGGGAGCGTGATATCCATGCTCGGGAAGGCTCAAACCTATGAAGAGGATTGGTACCTTCCATGCTTTCTGCATGGTAACCACCGCACCGATTGATCCGCCTTCCCGCACAAATGCAGGCTCCCTATCAAACCCCGCCTTTACGGCACGCTTCACACAATCCACATAGGGCCCGACAAGACTGCCCTTGAATGGATGGAGCATTCCCTCTCTCTCCACCTTCACATCCGGATTCACTTTGGTCACATGCTTCCTCAATAGAGCAAACACTCTCTCCGGTACCTGGTTTGGGACAAGACGCATACTGATCTTGAGTTCCGCATGACCGGGCACAACCGTTTTGACACCCTGTCCGTGGTATCCACCGCTGAGACCATGAATTTCGAAGGTCGGGGAAGCCCAGATCCGCCGCATGACTTCTGCCGGGGCTTGTACTCGAAGCGATCGAAACCCGTAGGCTTCCTTGAAACGTCTTACTTCAAAGCCGGACTTAAGGAAATCCTTGATCTCATTGGTAGTAGGGTCGACCACATCGTCATAGAAGCCGGGGATCTTCACCTTACCGGTCCTGGCGTCAACACAAGTGTTCGCCACCTCCATCAATTCGGCCAGCGGGTTACGAGCTGCTCCTCCCGTCACACCTGAATGTGCGTCTTTTTCCCCCGTGCGCAAGATCAGACGTGCGCCGAGCAGGCCGCGCAAGCCGTACGGCACGGCAGGTCGCCCCTTGGCAATCCAGATCGTATCCGATACAACCACGGAATCCGGTCGTGGAATCGCGCTCCGGTTTCTAAGTCCGGCGGCAAAATGCGGGCTCCCGATCTCTTCTTCCAATTCCCACAAGAATCGGATGTTGATCGGCCAACCTTGTTCGACAGCATATCGAGCACCAAACATCGCCGTGAGAGCCGGGCCCTTATCATCGGTCGCTCCTCGTCCCCGATAAATTCCTTTTTCATTCTTGAAGGCAAACGGCGCCTGCCTCCATTCCGGCTCCTGAGCCGGCTGCACGTCCAGATGATTGTAGATCGTGACAGTCGGGCAATCAGGCCCTGTTATCCACCCGCCTGAGATAATAGGGAACCCACCGGTCTCTACGACTTGGACCTCGGCATTCATCCCGGCCAAGTACTGCCTCGCCAGGTCAGCCATGCGTCGCATATCGTCCGAACGGGATGAATCCATACTGATTGACGGCACCTCTACCATCTGCCCCAAGAGATCCTCAAACCTTGGACGTGACTCCTTTACAAAGTTCCTCAGTCGCCGCTCATTCACCATGCAAGTGATCCTCCTTGACCAAAAGACGAGGGATTATAGCGATCATGCGTGGCAAGAGAAAGCAACTCCGGGTTCCAAACGAAGAATGATGATAAGATGCCTTTCATCCACCATGACCACTTCGGCGCGAATCGTCGCTCATCTCCCGGTCGTTCTGTTCATACTTATAGGAGCAACCACGCCGATACCGGTGTGGGCAGAGGAATCGACCAGCATCCAGCAGATACTCGAAGAACCGCTGGTCTATCATCTTCGGCATGCCACGCTGCGAGGCATTGTTCGAGATGTGCAGCCGCTCGCACCCTACACAGTGCCTAATGGCGATAACTGTTACGGCGCTTACTTGTTCCGTCTTGAGGACGATGAGGCGACCATCCCGGTAGCAGTGTTGGGCATCTGTGGCAGACCAATTGTCCGCGATCCGGAAGTCGAGGATGGGGATCGAGTCGAAGTGAGTGCCACGATTCAGGCACCCAGTCACGGAGGGTACTACCTCAGTTTCAAGGGACTGAAAGTGGCGACCGAACAAGAAGGAATCGTGCAAGCAGTGGCCGACCGCATCCTTCCGATTGTGGAATAAGGTCGCACTTAGACGCAGCAAATTTGAAATCTACGCTTTGAAAGTTTGGCGAAGATTTTGGTGGTATCACAATAGCGAGATCCACCTTCCCTGTGGCAAAAGGCACGAGAAACCTCTGATGCAAGAGTCCAAGACCGTCTGGTCGCTGATATTCCTGTTGGTAAGCGGCTGTGCGAACAGTCAAGGGTTCGATCGGGTTGCGATGGGAGAAGCCCTTCTTGTAGACCCTATCCCAATCCCAGAGAATCAGCTCCTCGCGAGCCAGGGCGCTCACCTTTCCACACCCCTTCGACTCGGTGTCTTTTTTGTGAATCGCGATTTTCCGAATGGGCAGTCCATCCGGAAAGTGGAGTGGCTGACCATAGATAGGGAACAGCTTCTCCGTCAGCTGGCACCGTTGCAGAATGAACAAATACTAGTGGACGCTTTCGTGTTGATGGACGCCACGGTGCGAGGTGAGAATATTCGTGGGATTAGACAGGCCGGCGCGCGGTATGGGGCCGATCTAGTCTTGATCGTAGACGGGGCAGCCGCCGTAGATCGATACAACAACCGCTATGCCTTGTTGTATCCGACCTTAATCGGCGCGTACCTCGCCTCCGGTACCGAAAGCAATGCGCTGGTCATGATCACCGGCAGCTTGTGGGCTGTGCGCTCCGAATGGCACGCTCCCATCCAGACAGTCGAAGGAGCATCGAAGGTGGTTGGGTCGGCAGTTTTAGTTGAAGATAGCACAACCCTGCAAGAGGCGAAGGAGCGGGCGATCCAAGCATTGGGCATACGTCTAGTTGACCAACTACGGCTCTTGGCAGTAGAGCTGTCCCGCACGAAACCCTCACGGTGAGTCGAGACTCAAGAGAACTCCCAACAACAGCAGATGCTGCCCCGGTGTAAGACCGATTTCACCGGGACGGATCTCGCCGTTCTTGAAAAACCCGCCTCCCACTCCGGTTGAGTCATCGTAACGGTGTTCTACCCGCGCTACAGTGTTCATCCATTTGTACGGAAATTTGTACTCGACGGTGGACGTGATGGCTTTCACGAATTGCTCGGCTCCTGTCCACCGACCATTCCGATCCCAGTAGAATTCAGGTCGCAACGCCACAGACCAAGGACCGCAGACATGCCATCTCACGACCATATTGCCTCCCATGACAAAGGTACGTGGACTGCCAGGCTGACCAGCGATGCTTTCGGTTCCGATATCGAAGGACGCTGCTACCGTCACATCGTCACCTTTCCACTCCAGAATGTGATTCCCATACACACGCCAGAATTCCAGGGATGTATCCGTCTGATCCGGCCCCCCGTAGAGGGCCTGTATCAATGTTAACCTGGACGTAGCTTTCCAGGCCCATCTTCCTCCGTAGCTCGGGAGATCGTTCGGATGCGCCAGGTGATAATAACCATTTACGATAAAGGCGGTAACTGTGAGATCGTCGCTCACAGGATATTGCGCGTTCACGCCAAACATCATGTAAGGCGTATTGTCCGCAATCCATGATCGAGTATAGCTAGCGTTGTCTCTCGCATAGAGTGAGTCATACCCTATCAAACTGTTGAATAGACCTGCCGTGAACGTCAGTCCTTTCCCGATCGGAGCCAGATATGACACGTTCGCACGATGAACGTGCCTCAGCACATCCGCTCCCTCGACTCGTCTTTCACCCACCAAAAACGCGAACTCTTCTGAATCTCGGCCGCCTTGGAAGCCAAGCTCCATACCCCAGCGTGAGGACACAGTTACATCCTTTCGCACATACGCCAGCCCCATATTGGGTGCAAGCTCGTTGTGGGAGAACGCTGTGGTGCGACTACGCCAGAGATGGTTGTCGGGAAAATTGAAATTGCCGATGTACCCAACATCCACATACGCTCCGTAGTGCCAATCACGCGTAGCTGTCACTGGCTCTGGAGAAACGGTAGTGGCATATGGCTGAATACTGGGGTCTTGACCGAAAGCGGATGAGGCAAAGATCGACGCCACAAAGAAACCGCACCACGATTGAAGACTAACACGAGACACGATGAGCGAACCCTCCGACTACCTCACGAGAATGTGTTGTACTTCCGCATACGTGAAGTTCTTTGCCGGTGGGACATCGTAGGAAAGTTGACATAGCGGCGCAAGAAGGGATCGTTATCGAGACAGCCGACGATACTGACGCAGCAAGATGATGCCTCCCCAAGCAATGGAGGCGAGCATGAGCAGAATTCCGACGTCATACGTGAGGTGAGCCAACCGATGGTCCCATTCCAATAAATCCAGCATCGTCAGGATATTGTTCCAGTCGTGCCCGTCAGTCTCCTTTCCTGTGACTCCGCCCAACAATAGGAGGTCCATTGCTCGTGCATCGTTGATGTAGGGAGCGATATCCATCATGCTCTCGGCTGTCCACCACAAGGCCACCGACGCACCGAATGGATCGCGCGTCTTCACAATGAATGTGCCAAGACAGATCATCGGCATGAGAATCTGGCCGAGACTTCCCCCCAGAATCGTCATGAAGCGACCGAACGGCATGAAGATCACATGCCCGGCTTCATGAAAGGGAAGATTGATCAGATGAAGAAACGATTCGCCGGTGTAATTCGTTTCGAGGGGCGTCACGATGAACTTCCAACCCCACCAGATCATCGCAGTCAATACAGCTGCCCGACCGTAGAACGTCATCGAATCTGTCGTCGTGTCTGATTCTATTAGCCACTGCCTGGCCGACATCAGCCACTTGGATCTCGCGCGTGGAAAGGATGATGAGAGGCGCACTTTGGATAAATCCGGCCGATATTTGGCAAAGATGATGCCGCAGCGAACACATTCCTGTGCTCCATCAGCCCATTCAACCTGACACTTCGGACAGTGCGCCGTGGATTCCTCAGTTGAGATCATGCTCCCACTCTAAAAGCGAGGGATGAATCGGACAAGGAAATCTCAAGAATGCTGCGGCGATCAGCGGGAGAGAATGCATTTTCGATAGCAAATGATCTGCTGTACTAGATGAGAGAGGGGCCGGAATGTCTGGAGCGCACTAGTGGCTGTAACGCACAGAACGGTCGATGAACGACCCCACCGACGCAAGAGGAGCACAGCCACAACAGGCTAGTGACGGGGAGCTTCTACAAAAGGATCCACTCTCTTTGTCTCCGCCTTGCCAGGATACCAGTGGGTAAGATATCCTTACTTCATTGGTTGGGGTAAGCATGCTGGCCCAAAAGACCTCGAAGAATCAACTCACGTTGCCCAAGAAAGTGCTACAAGAGATACCGGACACGGATTACTTCGATGTCACTACCAAGGACGGGGTGCTGATCCTCAGGCCCGTCACGATGTCAGAACCAGGATCTCGGCTGGCATCCGTACGGCAGAAAATCAAAGAGCTTGGCATTGAACCGGCAGACATGGATCGCGCCATCACCTGGGCAAGAGGACGTCGAGGCCGTCGCCGGTGATCCGCGCCGTTCTGGACACGAACGTCGTCATCTCAGCATTGCTTTTCTCAGGACCACCGTCACAACTCGTCTCGGCTTGGCAATCCAGCCGTCTTCGCCCGGTTGTATCAGCCCCGATACTTGATGAATACATTCGAGTATTGGCCTATCCCAAGTTTGAGCTCACAACCACTGAGATCCGAAGCCTGATCGGAGAAGAACTTCTCCCCCTTCATTGAGACCGTCAAAGTTCGCCCATCAGGCGTTCCTGTTGTGCGAGACCCGGACGATGCCAAATTCATCAGCTGTGCGGTAACGGCGGGAGTACGCTGGCTTGTCAGTGGAGACGACGATCTCCTGAGCCTTCACAGAATCCAATCAGTTGAGATAGTCTCGGTCACAGCATTCCTCCAACACCTGAAAGTCAAACCATAAAGTACTGTGAGTTACGGACTGGGTTTGAGGCCTGCTAAAAGTATCCGACCCCGTAACTCTATGGTTCTCGGCTTCATCACGGTCTTCTGTTATAGAGGAGGACTCACTCCTGCGGTCTGTTCAGAAGCTGGCTCGCAATTCCTAATTTTTCAGAATCTTCTTTATAATATAGATGCCTGTTGGGATTGGGACAAGTGGACCACGAACATCGTATTGAATAGTGATCAGATCGCCATCACGGAGGAGAATTCCAAGAGCGTTGAGATTGTTTTTATAATTAATTCGCTGGCGCTGATAATACTCACCGTCTCGGATTCTCTTGCTGCGGATAGAAATATTGCCCGAAGGAGGATATGGATCTTTCGCGAACCCACCCGCCTTCTTTATGGCGAGCCCGAGAGAAGTCGTGCGTGGAATCTTATAAAAACCAGAGCGCTGAATGCAGCCGAGAACTCGAATTTGAATTTGAGATTTCACATGCCGCTCAACTCTTCGCTTTTTCCTTTGGTTGTTCTGCATATTCCTTACTCAAATGGGGGTCGTGCATTCTGGGGTCTGATCTTGAACTATGCACGGCCAACATATTAAAGGACCGTGCTGATGCACAGAACAAGATGCGAGACTGCCCCTCAACGTCACTGTGTGCCGTTAAGCCTGACAGCTCAGTAGTCGTGGGGGGACCGGCCGTGAGCATCACTACACTGTAGGATCGGACGCAGAATCCGACAAGCAAATCGGAAGAACGGCGCAGACTAACGGAGAGACAAAGGGAACACTCTTAGTGGAAGGAAAACGGCACTGGCGCAAACGTGACGACAAATACGGCAAACGCAATCCATCCGACAATCGTCCGATTACGACCCAACGGAACATGAGGATCCATAACAGGAGGATGACCGACCCCCCATAATCCCGCCATGAACGCCCATAAAAACCAGCCCGACCAACCGAGGAATCCTAGGATCAATAAAATCGGCAGAAAGGCGAGCGCCATCGTCCGTTGTCGCCGGCCCCACAAGGCATAGGCGACATGGCCGCCGTCGAGTTGGCCGATAGGAAGAAGATTGAGCGAGGTCACGAAGAGCCCGAACCAGGCGGCAAAGCCGATCGGGTGCAGCACCACGTCAGCCTCCGGCGGTAACGGACCGATCACCATCCACGACATGAATTGCAGCAGCAAGGGCTCGCCCAGATGTAAGCCATAGGTAGCCGTTCGATCCACGACCGTAGAGAGATTGAGGCCCACGATCAGCGTAATAACGGCGACCACGAAACCTGCCAAGGGTCCGGCGACCCCGATGTCGAACAAGGCTCGACGACTCAGAATCGGACCGCGCATGCGAATGATGGCGCCGAATGTCCCGATGAAATGAGGCGGCCCAGGGATAAACAGAGGCAAGGAAGCAGGCACCCGATGGATCTTGGACAAGAGATAATGCCCCAACTCATGCGTCGTGAGGATAAAGAGCAGCGCACCGGCAAACGGGATTCCTCGCCAGAGCGTCTCAGGAGAGGTCAGGAGAAAATTTAAAGGGCCGCGCACCGGACCGTTGTAGACTTGGTACGCCCCCGCCCACAGCGTCGTAAACACCGTCAGGAAAAAGAGGACGATAGGCAAGGTCCACGTGGAAAAAAAAGACGGCTCTACCCCATCATCGGTATCATCGGTCTTCGTCGCGTCGATACTCTCTGGAGCCGGCTCTTTTCTGGTATCAAGAGCATGCGCGTTCTCAAGATCTCTATGTCCGTGCCGTCCCAATCCATCCATGTCATCCCTGTCTACTGAATCGTCGCAAACGGATTGTGGTCGAGTTCTTCCTCAACGGTTGTGGCCGGTCCATGCCCGGGCAGGAGGCGATAGTCGGGAGAGAGAGTGAGCAGGCGGTCGCGAATCGAATTGATATGGGTCGAATACAGCTCCTTGGGATTGGACCGACCAATCGATCCGGCAAAGAGGGTATCTCCGACGAAACAGACCGGAAGCTGTGCGTCGTCCAATCGATAACAGATGCCGCCCGGAGTGTGGCCCGGCGTCGTCAAACAGTGAACCGTACGGCGTCCGACGCTGATGGACAATCCATCGGTCGGTACAACGAGCAAATCCGTCCGTGGCCGCCAACTCAATAGGCTCATATCTTCAGGTCCAAGGTACACCGGGACCTCGCGATGGCCTAAAATCTGCTCGATCCCATCCGCATGGTCCGCATGACCATGCGTGAGACAAATGCCGATCAGACACAGCCGGTGTCGTCGAAGCACATCAAGCATGGCAGGGGCGTTGTAAGCGGTATCGACCAACAGCGCCTCGCCCTCATCATGGACAATGTACCCCTGTACGCCATATCCGTTAATAGACCCATGAATCATCTCCACCCACATCGGCATGCGTTGGTCAACCGGCTCCCACTTATCGATGGCGATTTGCTCGAGAGGCTCAGCTCGCAGGCTCAAGGCCTTTGCCAGCGCGCGCACTTCCGCACGATCGCGCGGCTGATCGCCACGTTCCAGCGCCGTAATATCGCCGCCTGGCAACCCTGTCATCCTCGCAACATCGCCGACCGAGAGGCCCTGTCCGGTGCGCGCTTTTTTCAGAATGTCGCAAAAATCATCTTCGAGCGGCATACGCGAGCCTTATCCGATGAGCGGCCAAAATTAGGTTTACCGAAGCTACCAAGCCCTTCGGAATTCACCAACTGTCAACCAACCCGATAAAGAGTACCATGAGTTTGTCACTTCAGCGCAACCCACCCCCGGTGCTCACATGCCTCACAGTACCGCGCCATCCGGCTGGTGATCAAGGTTATGAAGTGGTGATACGATGATTTCCGTCGCGATGTCGCGGCAGTGAAGAAGGAGTCGGGACAATGAAAGTCAAACGACTGAAAGTGGGAGTGCGCTCATTAGAAGAAGGCCTGCAAGAGTTCGGTGCCACGCTGAAAGCGGTCCAGTCCGGCAAGACCATTCCCAAACGAAGGGGGCTTTATTTCATCAGCGTAGAAGCGATGCGACAAGTGTTGACGCCGTCGCGCTTGACCCTTTTGCATTGCATCCGCACTCGTCATCCTCGTTCTATTGCCGCGCTGGCCAAACTGATCGGCAGGGATTTTAAGAACGTGCATGCTGATCTGAAACTCCTCGCCGACCTCGGCCTGGTGCAACTGGAACCGGGCGCGCATCTGAGGGACTCCGTTACTCCGACCGTTCCCTACGAGCGGATTCAGTTCGAAATCGCGGTGTGAAGAGAAGTGCGTCAGCACACACTTTCATTTCCAAGTACCGCCAGCTTCTTCAAGTAGCGCCCAGAATGTAGCAGCATTGTAAAATGACTTGTGATGCCCAAGTGTGGGTTGCACAATCTTCAAGTTTTCCCCAGTAACATCAGAAGACCAGGAGGGCGCGGAATTCCGCACATCTTCCGGTGTGTAGAAATAGCCAGATTCCGGGTGATTGTCCAAAAGAATTAGAACCCACTTGTCTCCATAGATACGTTTCAACTTTTCCAAAATCGTCTTCCTCACTCCCCACCACCCAACAGAACTTTCAGGAGCGTAGAGCCCAAAGTCACCTTCGCCAATTCCCAGTTTTCTGAGCAAGGATGCCGACTCGCGCTCAGTTGTTCGCCGATGCAAATGAAGAACCTTAGTCGACCCATCACGAGAAACATCGAAGCGCTTCTCAATCATTTCGACAAACCTGCCGAATACTGTTTCAGAGTCTGTAGACATACCTCTGCTCCATTTGTTGCATCCACCAACTTTCCTCCCTCAGCTGGAAGCGATGGGCACGGAGGCGTTCGCCATAGCGTCGCGACGGTCCAGTAGCTGCGATCAAAAGCGCACGACGACGTTGCGTCGCGGCTTGAGAGGAGTGCGCGGTCAAACAAAAATCGTCTCGGTCGTCATGTGACCCCATCGCGTCATGGCGACGCCGGAGCTGGCCGCGCTTCGCCAGCCGCCCCACCTCTTCACCCTTCCGGACTCAGCTTGATTTCTTTCACATCTCCAAACGTCGCAAGTGCCTTCGGCAGAGCCTCCCCTGACCCGACGGCGACGATCTTCAAACGATCCGGGTGCAGATGTTTCTTGGCCGCCGCCAAGACGTCTTCCTTGGTCAGTCGCACGACCTTGGCGCGCAGCTGTTGGAGAAAGTCCTTCGGTAATCCATCGTACTCTAACTCGACCAATCGGCTGACGATCGCCGAAGGGCTGGAGAAGGAAAACACGAACGAATTGACGTACGCTTCTTTGGCCTCCGCCAGCTCGGCATCGGTCACCGGCTCAGCGCGCATTCGCTCGATATTCGCCACAAATCGCTCGATCACTTCCTGGGTGGAAACCAACTTGGTTTCCGCCCGCATCAACCAGACACCTTGATCGTGCATGCCTGTATTGAGGCGGCTGCCGACAGAATAGGCCAGCCCTCGCTTCGTCCGCACGTCGTTGAATAGGCGACTGCGAAACGAACTTCCGCCCAAAATATCGTTCGCGATAGCCAACGCGACATAATCGGGATCGTTTTCCTTGATCGAGAGATGTCCCACACGAAGATGGGTCTGCGAGGTGTCTTTGCCGACGAACCTAACAACAGGTCGGGACAACTCCGCCGCCGGCACATCGGAAATGCTCAGCTCGGGCACTGTTCCCTTTTTCCAATCTCCGAACACCTTACGGAGAGAGGCGATCATCTCATCTCTTTTGAAATCACCGGTCACACCGAGGATCAAGCCGTTCGGGTGAATCGTGTTGCGATGGAACGTGACGAGATCATCCCTCGTGATACGTTTCACCGAATCCAGAGAGCTTTCTCGCGCGCTCGGATGATCAGCCCCATAGAGCATCTTGGCAAATTCTCTGCCGACGATGGAGCCCGGATTATCCTGACGGCGGCGGATCGCCTCGATGGCCTGCAACCTGGTCAATTCGACACGGGCTGGATCAAACGCCGGGGTCCGAATGAGACCGGCGAAGATCTCCAGCCCCCGATTCACGTCCTTACTCAGGACATCGAGAGACGCCGATCCTGATTGTCGCCCGATCCCGATACTCACATCGGCTGCGAATTGTTCCAGTTCGGCATCAACCTGCTCCGCGGAAAGACCGCCGCCACCACCGGTCCGCATCACCGCTCCGGTCATAGCAGCCAGTCCGATCTTGTCGGTCGGATCGAGCCAACTGCCCGTTCGCATGGTTGCCGTGATCGTGACCAGGGGCAATTCATGGTCTTCCAACAGATAGACGACCATGCCATTGTCGAGGACGATCCGTTCGGGATCCGGTGGTGAGAATTCCACCGGCTTAAACGTCATGGTTCTGGGATCGCTGACTGTCGGATCGGCTGAATAGGCGACCACAACGGATACCAGCAACATCACCACCATGCCGAACGCCCTTCCCATATGATGCAGGCTCCTCCACTCTGATCTGTGCCCTTTTACCTGCCTCATGGCTTCACCTCGCCGACCGGCATAGCTGCAACGGTTTTATCCGTACCCTTCTTTACCAAGACCGCAACGGTCCGATTCGACTTGGTAAAGTACTGTCTCGCCACTCGTTGTATATCTTCAGCCGTGACCGCGGCAACCTTGTCGTGTGATGTCAGGATGTAGCGCCAATCGCCTGCCACCGCCTGATACAAGGACAGTTGGGAAGCCAGTCCGCTGTTCGATCGCAGACCTCGCACCAAATCGGCATCTAAATTATTCAGCACCTTCTCCAGCTCCTTGGGAGAGACCGGTTCACGCTTCAGCCGCTCGATCTCCTCATAAATGGCGGCTTCTACTTCCGCCGTCGTATGAGGCGCCAACGGCGTAGCTGTGAAAATGAAGAGGTTCGGCGCCCGCACTCCCGGATGATTCGCATCCGACCCGACTGAGGCAGCCAGGCGTTTCTCCCGTACCAACGTCTGATGCAAGCGAGACGTGAGGCCGTCGCTCAGCACCGCATCGATCACGTCAAACACATCGTCATCAGGATGCCCCAAGGCCGGCTTGTGGTACCCGATGACAATAGCCGGCTCGGCATCAAACTCCACCTCGACTCGTCGCTCGCCCCGTTGCTCCGGCTCGACCGTCACCAAAGGCGGCGGCGGCGGCGCGGCCGGAATCTTCCCGAACGTCCGTTCGATCAAGGCGATCGTTTCCTTCGGATTGATGTCACCGACCAGAGCGATCGTGGCACGATTCGGACCATAATGGGTCTTGAAGAAGGCTTCCGTATCGGCCGGTGTCAATGACAAAATATCGGACCCCCATCCGATCGTCGGAATCCCATAGCCATGGGCCCGGAATGCAGTTGACGTGAAGGTTTCGAACAGCAGGCCGTTCGGGCTGTCGTCGTTGCGCAAGCGCCGTTCTTCCATCACAACACCGCGTTCCTTGTAGAACTCGCGCAACACAGGGTTGGCCATTCGATCCGACTCGATCGCCGCCCATAACGGCAACCGATTGGACGGCAAACTGATCATGTACCGCGTTACGTCTTTGCCTGTCGATGCATTGAGTCCCACCCCGCCGTGCCGCTGGTACAACAGAGCCATCTCATTCCCGACCACGTAACGCGAGGCCTGAGCTTGTAGATCCAAGAGACGCTTCTGAAGCGATTCAACCGCCGCCTGCTCGTCAGCCGTTGCCACGCTTCCTTTGGCGGCCACATTCCGCTCCTGCCGGTCGAGCTCGCTCCCAACCAGCGCGAGTTCGTCCAAAATCGGTTTTTCTTTCTCATAGTTTGCCGTGCCGACCAACCGCGTACCCTTAAAAGCCATATGCTCATAGAGATGCGCGAGACCGGTTTGGCCGACCTGTTCATTGATGCCGCCCACTGCGAATGTGATGTTGATGGAGACCACAGGCGTCTGATGCCGTTCGACCATGAGAACGGTCAGCCCATTGGCCAACCGATGTTCGATCACGCGCTCGGCAAGATTCGACGACCCAGCAAGAAGCGGGGCCACGTTGAGATTAAGACTCAGGATGACGCCCAAACAAGAAATCAGGATGTTATTTCGCCTGCGGACAAGATCGTCGTTCAATTTAAACCTCTGCCTTAATCTAAATTTCATTCGAATATCTCCATGAGTTGTTCAGGCTTTTCGATAAACCAATCGGGCTGACAAGCTTCCATCTTCGCTCGATTTCCCATGCCATACCCGACGGCACAGACACGAATGCCGGCGTTATGCCCTCCGTTGATATCATTCGTGCTGTCCCCGACCAAGACCGTCCGTTCTTTCGGCGCACCTACTTTTTCCATGATGTGTAATAACATCCCCGGTTCCGGCTTGAGCCCAAACCCGTTGTCTCCGCCGACCATGTACCGGAAATGTTGCGGGCCCAAACCGTTCAGAATCACGCGGGTGTATTCGATCGACTTGTTGGTCGCAATCACCTTGTCTTTGTGAGCGAAATGTTTCAGCATCGGCTCAATACCAGGGTAGAAGCTTGTCCGGTCCAAGCAATGTTCGAGATAATGGCCTCGAAAGATTTTCAACGCTTCTTCGAATCTGGTCTGATTGCCCTCCCCGACTGCAAGACGCAGCAGCCGCTTGACGCCGTCCCCGACAAAACCGAAAATTTCTTCAATGGGGCGTTCGGGCAATCCTAGTTCGGTAAGGGTGAAGTTGACGGATCGGGCGATATCCCACTTCGACTCGATCAGCGTACCGTCCAAGTCAAAAATCATCAAATCCACAGGGATTTTAGCCATTACTCAACCTTTCGCAGTGAGTCAACGAGAACGGCGAGCACGATGCGTTGAGTTTCATCCTGTTCATGGACTTCCGCTTCTCGCGCGAAGCTCACCATCCGTTTCAGTCCGACGTGCGGCGGAATGACCGGGGAAACGATGCGCCAGAAGTTCCCCACAACCTTCACGTGAAAACGAACCTCTTCCGTCGTTTCCTCGGGCACGAAGGTGGCGGTTTCCAGATAGACCGCGCCTCGCACGTGAAATGTGACCGGGATGACCACTTCCAGATTATTGAGGATCTCCCATTTTCGATAGTCCTCCGGGACGATTGTTTTCTGAACGACAACGACACGGCGCCATGCAGGTTCTTCTCTCCAATCAATATAGGGGGTCACGGTGTCGAATGACGGAGCGTCTAAACGAGCCCCCTTCTGGTCCAAAAGAACATACCGCTTCACGACTTCCACCGGAGATCGCCTCATCGAACCGCTTGGACTCAGTTGAGCATTTGAAGGGACAGCCAAAGTGAGAACAGCCAGAGCGACAAGATAATGGACGAGAAATCTGGGCAAAGGATTCACGCGTCTAACCGGATGGATCTCACACGCAACGCATAAGGTCCCACACGATAACCCACGGACCCACATCCGGCACCTGCGTTCTTCAGATGTATACTTCAGCCGCCTCATTCTAGCAAACGGGACTAGAGACATCCAGGTAACGAGGTGATGATGACACCTGCATTGTTTGACCTTCTTAAAAAGAGAATGCTACGGTCGCCTTGCGCGTCAATCTTGCCAAGGAAGAAGAGCCTGTGTTCACGCTTCGATGGAGACGGATTCGACTCATCAGTCTTCTCATCCTACTGTGCGCGTTCAGCCTGACATCCTCGGTCTCCATCGCCGCTGCCGATCATGACGACGGACTTCTGAATGCCGACAGCATGGTCAACTCGCCGGATCGAATCGAGTCGCCGGATTCGCTCACAACACCTCCCCGAAAAGCCTACGATCTTCTCAAACAACTCGAAGAGCGCGATGGGGTACCGCTCCCGGGCTACGTCGGAGGCCGGAACTTCCAAAACCGAGAGCGACGTCTTCCACGAGGCTACTATCGGGAGTATGATGTCAATCCAAAGATTCGAGGCCGCAGGCGCGATGCCGAGCGAATCGTTATCGAGCAGCGAACCGGGAAAGCCTACTATACCGGAGACCACTACCGAACGTTTGTTCCTCTTAACTAACGAACGTCCAATAGGCGAACGTCTCTATGGCGGGAAACTCTACCTTACAGACTCATCTGTGCAACGCGACACCTCCTTGGTCGGCTCTTCTTGTCGTCCCTCCAGGGACTTCACCCTCGACGTTGATGAAAACGCCGCCGGGATATGCCGTGCGCACCATTCAGGGGAAGAAATGCCGAACTCCATCGAATCTCTTCAGTGAATTCGCGCGGGCACTCGCCTTCCCGGATTACTTCGGACACAACTGGGACGCGCTTGAAGAGTGTCTGGCTGACTTGGAGTGGCTCCCGGCCAAAGGGTACATCTTACTCATTACCGACACACAAGCCGTGCTTCCAGAGGACGAAGAAGAGTACGACACACTGCTGGAAGTCCTCGACGACGCCGGCGAAGCCTGGAGCAAGGGACAGACTGCCGACGGTCGGCGCGCCCCATTCCACGTCGTGTTTATAATTACCGAGCAGGACAAATCGAAGCGGAAGCACTGGGAGCTGGAGGAATTCTCCTCTACCGCTTCGAAGACACCCAAGACGAAACCCAGCCTGAAACGTTCAGCCAAGCGGTCCAGAAAATAAAATCTTCTACGACGGGCCTGGACAGGTCACACCGGCGAGGAGGTCCGCGACGCGAAGGATAATGAGGCGCACGGCGCAATGAATAAAGAGGGATGTGAGAACGAAGCTGGAAAACTTTTTCAACAGCCTGCTAGACGCGAATCTTTGAGGTAAAATCTCTCAAGCCGACATAGAACCGCACGACCGATCGCACCACGCGGCGAATACACGAAGACTGATCCCTTGCTCTCTCGCCGGACGTTCGGCATGAATCGATACTCCCGCGATACACAGTCCATCGAGATCGCACCGCCTTCTCATGCTCGATACAAATACTATGCGTCTCTCGGCGGTCTTCGAGGGGAGCCTTTTCTCCAACGAGGCCGACACGACCTTCTCCACGGCACCATGAACAGATGACTTGCATATTCGTCTCGCTTTCCGGCAATCGACTTATCAGCTCAGCAAGAATCGCGCCGTCAGACCAAAAAACGACCGGGACAAAAACAAAGAGAACTTCAATTTCCAGTCGGACTTAGAATTCGTCGCCGTATCTGAATCGACAGAACTCTATCTCTTAGGACATTTTTTGGCCGCCCATGACGCTCCTACGACCAGATTACACACAATGGATTTCTTGACCGACTCTCGCCCTGCGTGATAGGGTGCGCCCCCGTTATGAGAACATCCCGCTCTGCCAAGCTCTTCACTGAGGCTCAACAACTCATACCCGGTGGCGTCAACAGCCCTGTCCGGGCCTTCCGCTCGGTCGGCGGGCAACCGCGCTTTATTGCACGAGCGAAAGGGTCGCGGCTCTATGACGTGGACCGCAATGTTTATATTGACTACGTGCTGTCGTGGGGACCGATGATTTTAGGCCACGCCCCTTCCGCAGTGATCACCGCGATCAAGAGCGCGGCTGGGCGAGGCACGAGTTACGGAGCGCCGACTGAGTCGGAGGTATCACTGGCTCGGGAAATACGGAACGCCTTCCCTTCCATGGAAAAGATCCGGCTCGTCAGCTCCGGCACCGAAGCCGTGATGAGCGCGATCCGCGTGGCGCGCGGATTCACCAAGCGGACCGGCGTCATGAAATTCGAGGGCTGTTATCATGGCCACGGCGATTATCTATTGGCAAAGGCCGGGTCAGGTCTGGCTACCTTGGGAATTCCGGATTCACCGGGCGTGCCGGAAGACTTTGCCAAACATACCCTGACCGTTCCCTATAATGATATTCGGACGGTTCAGCAGCTGATCAAAGCCAACCGGGATCGGCTTGCCTGCATCATCGTCGAGCCAATCGCAGGGAATATGGGGGTCGTCCCTCCTGCACCCGACTTCCTAGCGGCACTGCGGCAGCTGACCAACGATCACAGCATCCTATTGATTTTTGACGAGGTCATCGCGGGGTTCCGTGTCGGTTATGGAGGGGCGCAGGCACTCTATGGGATCACACCGGACCTCACAGTTCTCGGGAAGATCATCGGTGGCGGATTGCCGGTCGGTGCTTACGGCGGACGGAAAGAGATCATGGATCTCATCGCCCCGGTTGGCCCGGTTTATCAGGCCGGTACTCTCTCCGGTAATCCGCTGGCAGTCTCAGCGGGATTGGCAACCCTCAAGCAGTTGCGGGTGAAGGGCGTTTACAAAAAACTTGAAGCGCGATCGGCTGCTCTCGCCAAGGGGATCGGTGAGGCTGCAAAAAAGGCCGGTATTCCCGTGACACAAACACGTGTTGGATCGATGTTAACGACCTTCTTTACCCCAGGTCCTGTTGTGGATTGGAATACGGCGAAACAATCCGATACGAAGCGATACGGTCAGTTTTTTCACCACATGTTGGAGCAGGGCGTCTATCTCGCGCCGTCTCAGTTCGAGGCCGCCTTCCTCTCCACTGCCCACAGCACACAGGACATCGAGAAGACCATCCGCGCCGCGCACACTGCCTTCAAAAAACTCTAAAGCCATCCTTGGAGACGCGGGTATTCTGTATCCTGCACGATACGAATGGTATCAGTTTAGATACAGCGACCAAGGATTGTTCGCGGTTCATAGATATGTTGCAATCGCAGGCAGATCAAAACGGTTGTCCAGCGAGGCCGCAACGAACGAAAGGCTGAGGCGTACTTCCTAGTACGTTGAGGCCTTGAGAGATGTGAGAACAAAGCTGGCGACCGTTTTCATCAGCCTGCTATTCGTCGTCCTCGTCTTCTGCCTCTAAAGCCTCCTGCCGCTTCTGTTCTTCCATCGCGTTGTGAAGCAGCATGCGGATAAACATGGAATAGAGCGACCCTTTTTCCAACGTTCCGCCGGGTGGAATGGCGATTTTCCCCTCTTTAATCATGCGATCCATCCAGGCCTTTTGATCGGGGGCAATCAAGACAGGGATTTCAATCAGCCCCACACGTCCCATCATATCCATGACTTTTTATCCTCCATTATGCATGCAATTTCTCGGAATTTCAGTAAGCGGAACCTACGCATTACTTGAACGCACCCACGCAGCCATTCCAGCATGCCGTTTTGCGCATTGTCAATTGATCGAATCTGGCACGACACCTGCGTATGCGACAAGCCATGAGTCCACGTCCAAGAACCATTACAGCCTGGTTGTTCATGAGTTGGCTTTGGCTAATCCCGTCACCACCCGATGCCTCGGGAGAGCCTCTGCAGAAATCCACCCTCGGGTCCACTCTCAATCAGCAATGTGATCTCTGCTGGTATCCGTCGCCGAATGAGCAAGACTCGGATCGCCTGCCAACATACAAACAACCACGACACAAACGTCCACCGGACAGCCGACCACAACGCTATCCCAAAGGACGGTACAAACTAGGGCCCGCACACAAGCAGTCTCGGCTCTCCACTCTTCGAACCAGGTCGAGGCACGAGCTGAAAGTGCACAGCAATCTGCAAGTACGCGCCGTCGATGGAGATACCATTCGTGTCGGAGGCGAGCGCATCAGACTTCGTGGCATCGACACGCCAGAACTCAGTGAATTCGACGGTCCGGCAGCCAAGCGGCGGTTGGAAGAGTTGTTGCGCAACGGCCCGATCCGCATCGTGCCCCATGGCCGGGATGTCTACAATCGTCTCCTGGCCGATGTGTTTGTGAACGAACAAAATGTGGCGGAGACGTTGATCTCGGAGGGATACGAAAAGCCACGGTCATAACAACTCCTCTTGCATCGTCATACGACTATTCGTATAATTATCTCACATGAAGGCCGCGTACTTCGTCGGCACGGCTCGCAAAGATTTGGCTCACTTCCCGGAAGCAGCACGGCGACGCGCAGGACACGAGCTATTCATGGTGCAAGTCGGGCGCAACCCGTCGGACTTCAAGTCGATGCCTGGCGTCGGAGCCGGGGCTTACGAAATCCGTGTGCGGGACGAAGGCGGTGCATTCCGCGTGATCTACGTGGCAAAGTTCGATGACGCGGTCTACGTACTGCATGCTTTCCGGAAGAAGACACGAGAGACCACGAAGGCGGACATAGATCTGGCAGCGAGACGCTACAAGCTCATCGCGGAGGAGTTATGAAAAGAGCACGCGTACGCATCACACGAGGCAGCGGCAATGTGTTTCTTGATTTGGGATTTCCTCCACACGAGGCAGCCGTTATGCTGCTGCGCTGCGAGATTGCGGAGGCACTGCGCAAGTGGATGACCCGCGAAGGATTGACCCAGGCACAGACGGCCAAACGCCTTGGTGTGGTTCAACCGCGCATCTCCGAAATCGCGCGCAACAAGGTGGACAAGCTCTCTCTTGATTACCTGGTGGGCCTCTGCGCCAAGGCCGGTCTGACTGTGGCAGTCAAGCTGGCCGCATAGCTGAAGGCTTTCTTTCAAGGCTTGGTAGCATAGCAGCACCTTGACAAAGGCTGATAAGAGGCAAGGTATTGCGGATATTTTCGGCGGGGTGAGGTAGCCCCGAAAAAACAGACATGTGAATTAAGCACCACCTTCCTGCCGTTCGAACTCTTCGAGACTCCGATAGCCATCTGTTTGATGTAACCGCTGACGATTATAGAACACCTCGATATGGTCGGCGATGGCGTAGAAGTGAAGATTGGGGTCGCGTCTTGCGATCAAACATTGTATGAGCAAGACGGAGCCTGCCTGACGATTCGTCGTTCATCTCTCTTCGCTCGCTCTTCGCAGGGGAAGCTCAGGAGCCATTCCGGTTTTCGCACTCCACTATTCGAGTAGCAGCCCCCGCTCCTTTACTTCTGCCGATAAAACAATCCAAGATACGAAGGAGTTAATATCTATTCGCGATTCTCGATCGAGGACTTAAAGAAGAACCGTCGCGATGCCAGAATTAGGTTAAGACAACCGTAGACCACCAAGGAGATACACCATGAGCAACGGGAACGTTTACCAAGGAAGCTGCTTTTGCGGCGCGGTTCAATTCACAGTCAGCGGTGAGCCGGCCGCAATGGGATATTGCCATTGTGAGTCCTGTCGAACCTGGTCGGCTGCACCGGTCAACGCCTTCACCTTGTGGAAACCCGACGCAGTGCGGATCACGCAGGGAGCAGAGAACATCGGCACGTACAGCAAGACACCGTTGAGTTATCGCAAATGGTGCAAGACCTGTGGGGGCCATGTCTTTACTGAACATCCCTCGTGGGGGGTCACCGACGTGTATGCGGCAGTCATTCCGGACTTCCCCTACCACGCCGGCATCCATGTGAACTATGAGGAGACGAAGCTGCGAATAAAGGACGGGCTGCCAAAGATGAAGGACCTGCCAAAGGAAATGGGAGGCACCGGCATCAACGTCTCCGAATGAGTCTATCGGGATTTCAAACGATTAGGGTCGGACAAAATCTGAAACAAATCTGGGTCGCGTCTTGCAATCCCACAACCATTGCGCGACGCAGGGCTGGCTTGTCTGCCAGCCGTCATTGGCGCCTCACATCTCACTATTTCCCCTTCAGTGGGTCTGTTCTGAAAATGGAAACATGAATGGGGAATCGTTCCAGGATCTACAGTCGCTTCAGGTCTTCAACACACAGTCCCGCACGTCGATGTACCAACCATCAGTATCAACTCCTCCCTGTTGTCACTGTATCGAATGAGATTCAATCCGTATCAGTCTGGATACAACACCACATAACCAGAAGTCAGCGGAACCCTGTAAATCCATGAAAAGGGAAATCATATTCGTAGAGGTCCACTTATTGCTCAATAATCGCGATACAACCTGATGTGCTTATAAGCGAGCAGGAAGTGGCCGCTGTGTCAGCTCAAGAAGGCTATACGAAGCTTCGCTGAAAAGCTCGTCAATCGCGGGTTGCCGATTACCGGAGGCTCGCAATGTTCGCCATGCTCCGGCGGCCGGAGAAAGTTCTTGCTAAGCACGTAAAAATCCTATTAGCATTGACCCTAATCCAATCAATTGTCAGTGATCAGGAGATTTCACGATGCCGAAGAAATCTCATTTTGTCGGGCGGTGAATCTCACGTGCATGGGCCTGACCATCCGTGATGGCCTGAAGATGTCCGGCTCCTGTACAGTTCCAACGACTTGCTGACAACGCGCTTCAATCGACGTCTCGTCAGACGCGCCGCATCTACGGCAGATAGTGGACGCCCCGTTTCGGGCGTACATGTTCGTTCAACCTGAGCCGGATGGGAGGGTGCTCAGGAACTGGTGAGCCTATAGATCACTACTTTTCCAACATGGAGGAGACCCATGTCGACAGCACAAGATTACATCAACCATCCGGACGTTCTGAAGGCACTGCACACGGTGAAGACCAAATGCAGGGGCAAGGAATATTCCGACATTATCGATGCAGGCGATCACCAGTATGTTGATCTTGTCATGGAAGGTGGAGGTGTGCTCGGCATCGCGCTGACAGGGTATACCTACGTCCTCGAACAAGCAGGCATCCGGTTTCTTGGCGTGGGTGGGACATCAGCAGGATCAATCAATGCCCTTATGATTGCCGCTTTGGGTCCTTCAGGGCAAGCCAAGAGCGAGCGCCTACTGAATGTCCTTTCACGAATGCCGATGGAGTCCTTTATCGATGGCGATGGGGACTCCAGGGATTTTTCACAAGCGGTCCTGGATAAGGCCGGTATGGCCAAGTTGATCTGGAAGGCCTCGCAGATTGTCGACAACCTGACGGAAGATTTGGGCCTGAACCCGGGGAAAGCCTTTCTGAATTGGCTGATCGCGGAGTTGGAAGGAGTCGGAATCAAAACAACGGAAGAACTCCTGACACGATTGCGCACCGTTTCCCCAGGACTGAGACTGAGACCGACGCGCACCGATACGGAGCTGTCCGAGAAGGACATGGGTGGGGATTTAGTCATGATCGCCGCGGATATCACCACCGAGACAAAGGTGGAGTTCCCGAAAATGGCAGGACTCTATTGGTGCAACCCGGAGCCGGTGAATCCGGCCTACTTTGCGCGGGCATCGATGTCGATTCCGTTTTTCTTCCATCCCTTTACTGTCGATGATTGCTCTCCGAATCGAACGCTTTGGAAAGAGCTGGCCGGTTATGAAGGTGATCCGCCTAAACACGTCATGTTTATGGACGGCGGCATCATGTCCAATTTCCCGATCAACGTGTTCCATAAACCTTATCGTGTTCCGACAGCCCCGACCTTTGGAGCAAAGATCGGGCTCGATGATGTTCAACCCGCCGAAATTACGAAACCTGCGCAACTAGTGGGTGCCGTTTTCAACGCCGCCCGCCATACCTTGGATGACGATTTCATCAAAGCCAACCCTGACTATAAGCATTTGGTCAAGATGATCGATACCGGTCACCACCACTGGCTGAACTTCACCATGCAACATGAAGACAAAGTAGACCTGTTTGCTCGCGGCGCGAAAGCGGCCGTGGAATTTCTGTGTGCCTTTGACTGGCCTAAGTATAAGACGATCAGAAAGGGTCTGGCGGAGGCCTTTCAAGCGAGCGCCGGCAATGGACCGGCAAGGGAGTCGAGCTAGAAACATTCTCACAGGGGAGAACGTCGGTTATGACGGCACACAAGCTTCTTACTGCAAGTGGTATCAGTGTTGCGCCATGGTCGCTGTGCGCCGGTGATGCGTCTGCGCAAGAACGTCAACCATTGCCAAGGCCTCACATCTAGATTCTCCTAGGGGCGATAGTCGGTGTAGGTAACGGAGGAGCATGAAGATGAACGTGAAGGTCTACCACAACGGGGATGATGTGTTTGTTGCCTGGAAACCGGAAGGCTTCATCCCGAACTGTCGCGGCTTCGCCCTCCTGCGACGACGAAACGGGGTTGAAGAAGTCGTGAGCACATGGGTCGGTTTCGTCGGTCAAGCGCACGAACAGGGCGAACGCCGCGCCTCCACCAACTGGCCGATCCAAAAGTATCAGTGGACCGACTACATGGCCAACCCCGGCGACAAGATACAGTATCGCGTCCTGCCGATGGTCGGCCCTGACAAGGAGAACCTGAATCCGGGCCAGATGACCTCGAGTGACTGGACCGAAGCAATCACCCTCACTCATGAATTCGACCGAAAAATTGAAGCCTACTTTAATCGAGGGATCGTGGCCGCACAATGGATATCGAGACGACTCGGCATCACGTTCGACGATCTGAAGAGCAAAAAGTTGCGCACGGTCATTGAGACGCCGAATGATCCGTTACGCAGGTACCTGCACGGACCACTGGGTAGCCGATTGTTCGAGGTCTTAGCCGGCGCCGCTAAAAGCAAACGCCAGATCTATGCGGCATTGTACGAGCTCCACGATGAACAGCTGGAAGCCGCGCTCGAAAAGCTTGGTCAGCGAGCCCACGTTGTGCTGGCGAACGGAAGCGTGAAAAAGAAAGGCGACGATCAGAATAGCGATGCGCGGGAACGTCTTCGAGGCAAAATCGACCTGCACGACCGATTTATCTCGCCGGGTGCGTTAGGACATAACAAGTTCCTGGTGATCTGCGATTCCCGGAAGAAACCTCGCTGGGTGTGGACGGGAAGTCAAAACTGGACGAAGACCGGTCTCTGCACGCAAGCCAACAACTCCCTGCTCATCGACGATGTGGATCTCGCCAAAGAATACCGCAAGCAGTGGGACTTACTGAAGGAGGCAGGCGACGAGACTCCCAAGGACCTCAAAGAGAGCAACCGCAATCCACGTGATCGGGACGTCGGCAACGCACCTGTCCGGCTATGGTTCACCCCTACCGTCGGGCAGGTCGATTTGAAGGAAGCCCGTCAGATCATCGTCGGAGCGAAGCAGGCCATACTCTTCTTGATGTTCAACCCGGGACCGAAAGACACGCTGCTCAACAAGATCATTGAGACCGCCAGGGCCGGCACCGTAGGCAAGCGCTTGTATATTCGCGGGGTGATCAATCAAGACCCGAGTACGACGAGCAATCCCGTGAAACTCTTTGAAACTCACAATTCCGAGAAGGCCGACTTCAGCGTCGTGCTGCCCGCGGCCATCGACGAGGCCACAGACTGGTTCCGTCGAGAAATGAAGCAGCTCCCGGGAACGTTTGCCATGGTGCACAGCAAAGTCGTGTTGGTGGACCCCTTCGGCGTCCACCCCGTGCTCCTCACTGGATCGCACAACCTGGGCCCCAAAGCGAGCATGACGAACGACGAGAATTTATTGATTATCCGCGATGCCCCGGGCCTTGCCGCCGCGTACGCCACAAATATTATGGCTATCTACAACCAATACCGTTGGCGATTCCGTCGGCAAGCCCAACCAGAGAACAAGCGGTGGAAGGGACTCGTCGATGCGGATACGTGGCAGAAAGGCTACCTAAAACCTGGAAGCGCCGCCCTTCGTGAAATCGATTTCTGGGTCGGAGCTTAATTTCAATTCGAGCGTCTAAGAGGATTTTTTAGTGCCACGTTCTTGAAGGCTTTTCGGTAATGCCACTAGTGTCGCCGGGCAGGCGTGGCACCTTGGTGTGGTTTAATAGCGCATTTCCAGGATCGTGGGCATCACAATGAACGAAATTTTCTTGCTCCACCGAGCTGCTTCTGTGCTCAGGATGACCTGACCATTAGTCAGGTCGGGAGGTGATGATCATGCCGGCTTCTCTTGACCATATTCACTCCGACACGCCGATGGGAGCCAATCTGATTGCCGACGGTGCCACCTTTCGTGCCTGGGCACCGAACGCTCGAGCTGTGTATGTCATCGGCGAGTTCAATAATCGGGCGCGAACCAATGCAAGCCTCCTCACACCCGATGCTTCCGGTCATTGGCGTGGATTCATCCCCGGTGTAAAGGATCGCCACCGCTATATGTTGTATGTCGTCGGCGAGGGCAGCGAGGGACCGAAACGCGATCCCTATGCGCGGGAGCTTGAGACGCCTTTCCCTGGGGAGTGCATCGTACGCACAAGGGATTTTCCTTGGCATGATAGTAAGTTCATCACGCCACCCTTCCATGAGTTCGTCATCTACCAACTTCATGTCGGCACCTTCTTCGCCCCGAACGTCCCTCGCAGGGGCGGGACGTTTCTCGATGTGGCCCACAAACTTCCCTATCTGGCCGAGCTGGGCGTGACAGCCCTCCAGCTGCTCCCTATTCAAGAGTTTCAAACCAGTTTTAGTCTCGGATACAACGGCACCGATTATTTCTCGCCCGAGATGGATTTCGCCGTGCGGGATGCCGAGCTTCTCCCCTATCTGGCTGAAATGAATAAGCTGCTCGATGCGAAGGGCGCTCGACGTTATCGAGCGGAAGACTTGCGCGGGGAAATGAACCAGCTGAAGGCGCTGGTGGATCTTGCACATCTTCATGGGCTGGCCGTGATTCTCGACGTGGTCTACAACCACGCCGGGGGGGAATTCGGAGACCAGAGTCTCTACTTCTTCGATCGACAGTCCCACGCGCATGGGAACAACAACTCCCTCTATTTCACAGACAAGGGTCATGCGGGCGGGCTTGTGTTCGACTACTCCAAAGCAGAGGTCCGAGACTTTCTGATACAGAACGCCAAGTTCTTTCTGGACGAATATCGTGTTGACGGCTTTCGATACGATCAGGTCAGCGTGATCGACCATGACGGCGCCCCGCATGGCTGGCGCTTCTGTCAAGACCTCACCTCCACCCTACACGTGCATCAGCCGTCCGCCTTGCACCATGCGGAATACTGGAACGTGAACCCCTACGTAGTAAGGATAGTGCCGGATGGAGCAGGGTTCGATATGACCCTCACCGACGGATTACGTATCGCCCTACGCAACGTGATTGGAAATGCAAGCGCCCCGGACGACCGTCCGCTCGACATGACGGGCCTCGCCCATAGCCTCTGGCCTGATGGCTTTTCGGAACAGTGGCGGTTCGTGCAGGGCCCGGAAAATCACGACATCGTGTATCGTGACCGGGAACCGCGCCTCGCCCGCCTCGCAGATCCCTCCGACCCTCGATCCTGGTATGGGCGAAGCCGCGCGCGCGTCGCCACCGGCCTCAGCCTGACCGCGCCGGGAATTCCGATGCTCTTCATGGGACAGGAGTTCTTGGAGGACAAGCAGTGGGCGGATGATTTCGTCTCTCACCCGGAGCTGCTTCTCTACTGGCCCGGACTGGAACAGGGCGACAAGCAGATGGCCGACCATGTGCGCTTCACCAGAGAGTTGCTCACCTGTCGTCGAAACTCACCTGGGCTCCGCGGGCAAGGGTTTCGTGTGGTGCACGTGCACGATCAGAATCGGGTGCTCGCGTTCCACCGCTGGGTGGAAGGACAGGGACACGATGTGATGGTGGTAGTCCACCTGGCCCCGTTTCATCGATTCGGGTATCGGATCGGATTCCCATGCGGCGGCGACTGGCGGGAAGCCTTCAACAGCGACGTGTACGAAAACTGGGTGAATCCGGACGTGGTCGGCAACGGCGGGCAGGTGACCGCTGATCCGCACCCCATGCACGAATTCGTTTTTTCAGCTTCGTTAGTACTTCCAGCCAACAGCCTACTCGTCTTCACGCGGTAACTTTCCTCAATGTTTCTCGCATTTCGGTTCGCAAGGCGTTGGGTACCTCAGGAGCCTTCTTATGGGAACCTCCCAAAAGAAGATTGCCAGCATCTCTACTGTTGATTGATAGAAATAGCTTTCGTAATGGGGAAACTTAGGGATGAACCTTGGTTGAATTCCTGTCGAAGACGACTACCATGCTTCTATCATGAAGGCTTCCTCTTTCGTCCTCTTTATATTGATTGCGTTGGCTACGGGATGCGCGATTGAGCAGGAAATATCACGCATTCCTCGGACGGCAGTCGAACAAGTACTGCTGAGAGCGAGTACACGTTGAAGTCCGCACCGACAATGACATGGTGGTCGGTGATTTTCCGAACCACACTGGTCCTGATGAAGCGGGAAGGGGTTTGCTAAGCAGCCTGTGCTGGATGTGCCTCGATGGACTCCCATCCGATCGAGAGATCACCCCTTTAGAGGAAAGAGTCATCCCGAGGAAACAGTCACCTCCGCCGACATCTTCGGTATCTAATCTGATCCACTGTGGTATCTATTTAGATACAGATACGGACTATCCAATACCGAAACACATGGCTGAGGTTACCGAAAATCCAGGCTTTTTGTTTGGGCTACATGTGGCGCAAGAAATGCTTTCGTGCCATCACTCAGGAGCACAATGAGATCGCGGATAACAAAAGTAGAACGAAAGAAAGACGTCACATCAAGGTTTATGTCTCCGGAGAACGCGTATAATCGCCACTCAGAACAGGCATAGGGACATTGATCCATATGTTCTGAGAGGAGTCTACCCATCGGATGGTGAATCACATTGGAAGTGCGCACGTTTGCACGGAAAGAAGGCAATGGAATAGCTACTTATTTCTTTCACCCACTGAAACTGAGGAAGGAGCCTGGCTTCCCGATTTGGGAATCATCAATTGAGGGTCGGCTTCTCTGGAACTAACCCCTAACGTAGGAGGCACGTCATGCCAAGAAAACAGATCAAGATGTGCATAGATCGTCTCATTCCGCGTGAACTGCTGATTGAGGCGAGTCGCCGTGCCGTGGAGGAGAATCCGGCAAATGCCCCGATGATGCGTGATTTCCCGCTTTTTGGAGTCGACCCGAGCGATCGCATGCGAATGGCGATCGTCACGGGGAAAAAATGGCAGAGAGGCCGTACCCTGCGAGTTCACTTTCTCGATGGGCACCCCGATGTGCAAGCGAAGGTGCAACATTACGCCGAGCAATGGAGCCAGTTCGCAGACATCACCTTCGATTTTTCGTATGACCCGTCGGCGGAGATCCGAATTTCCTTCTTGCAGGAAGGATCGTGGTCATACCTTGGGACCGACGCCTTGGGCATACCCCGACCCGATCCAACCATGAATTACGGTTGGCTGACTCCTATGAGTACAGACGATGAGTATCGCCGCGTAGTGCTCCATGAGTTCGGCCATGCCTTAGGGTGCATTCATGAGCATCAGCATCCCCAAGCCGGCATCCCATGGGACAAAGAAGCGGTCTATCGATACTTCATGGGCCCGCCCAATAACTGGACGAAGGAAGATGTGGACAATAACTTGTTCGGAAAATATGGGCAAGACAGTACCAACTTCTCCGAGTACGACAAATTGTCCATTATGCACTATCCCATTTCGAATGACTTGACGCTGGGCGATTTTGAAGTCGGGTGGAATCGCGATCTTTCCACCACTGACAAGGAGTTCATTGGGACGATGTATCCAAAGACAGTCGAACCGGATCAAACATCCCTTACAGTTGGCGCGCGCCCGTTAGAAGCCTCGATCG